>DATBTL010000514.1:0-2807 GCA_036559345.1 Chloroflexota bacterium
ACATGCGCATCCGGCGGCCTCCCGTGCGCGAGCCGCGACCCACCGCGGTGGGTACCCCGAGCGGGTACCCGGCTCGCCTGTCCTCGGAACCCAGCCACCAACGTAGCAGAGCCGTCCCCGGCTCGCAATGGGCCGAAAACCACCATCCCGTTAGGTCCAGATGCACCCGCTCGCCTGATAGCTTAGTGGTTCGGTGGCTTGCCCCTTTGGCGGTACGGGCTCTCATCTACTATACTAGCCGCAAGGTTTATCCCTATTCCTCGTTGGAGGGACGCCTCTCTTTCCCAGCCTGCCGAGCGCGCATAGGGGAGGACATCATGGCTACCGGGCCGACACCTGATCAATTCGAGGACGCTAGCGTGAAGCAAGGGCAGCTGGAAGTCACCGGGGCGCCTGGTGAGATCGGCCGCCGCGGCGTGCTCATCAAGGGCGCGCTGGCGAGCGCCGGGCTGGTCGCGGGGACGTTTGTTCCCCCGCGGATCACCGCGTTGGATCTGCATGCCAGTCGCGCCGCCGCCGCGTCGGGCGGGGGTAATAACAACCAGAACGGGAATAATAACAACCAGCATGGTCAGCATTAGGTTAAAGCCACAAACATGTCGGCACTTCCGGTACAACGGGAGAGCATCGGCAGGGATGCTTATGATACCGACGTGCACGCACGGCAAGACAGGCTCTTGTACGCTGGGCCGGTGATGATATTTCGCTCGCCCTCGTCAGGGCAAACCCTGTTCTAGCCTTTGCGGCTAGGAAGTTGATCCTGCTTCTTGGTAATCGCTCGGGCGTGGAGCCGTGCATCCTGCCGACGGCTCGTCTGGACATGACTGAACGCATTGCGTGTCATGCCTGGGAATCGTTCTACTGGATGGCCTGACCGCCCCGTGTCGGCGTCTGGCCTATCTGGTTCCGAAGGGAACAATATCACGATTGGCGTCCCTACTAATCATTGGCGGTAGAAGCGCCGACCCCGTGCCTGGTCGCTTCGCGATACGTGCCGCTGCCCGCGGTGTGGCCTGTACCGTCGTGGATAGGTGGCGCGGCGTCCGCCTCTCCGTATACGCCTCGCGTGATTGGCATGTCTCATTACCCTCACGCTATGGCTCGGGCCAGCCCCAGTGACTGGGGTGCTTCAGTGGCCGGTGTCCAGTATCCCGCCGGTAAATGACGCTGGGGAGACACGGTGATGCCATCCGTCTCATCGCGTACGCTCATCCGCCGCTTTCCCGGCCTGGAGATAGGCGTGGAGGGGACGCCCGAAATACTGGATGAACTGCGCGACCTCCTTCCCGAGTCACTTGCCTGGGTTGGCGCCATGAAGATCCAGGCATCAAGCATCGTCCGTCTTGTCGTGGACGGAACGCGGCAGCAGGTGCTGTCCGACGGCACCCTCTTCTGGAGCGGTACGCTGGACTACCCTGCCGCGCCCGTACTGGAGTGGGCCATCGCCCGCACGGTTGCCGAGCGCATGGCGGCACACTATCTCATGTACCATGCCGGGGCCGTGGGAATGCGTGGGCAGGGAGTGATCCTTCCGGGAGCCTCCGGGAGCGGTAAGAGTACACTCATAGCCGGGCTGCTCGCGGCCGGCTGGATGTACTTCAGCGACGATCTCGCCGCGGTGGATCCCGCCACTCTCGCTTTGCTCCCAATCCAGAAGACACTCTGCCTCAAAGGCGCGGCACTGCCGCTGCTGGCAGACCGCCTCCCCGCCTTGCGCGCCGCCCGGCCCTACCGGCGCTTCGGTACGCCGGAGGTGCGCTACGCGCTGCCGCCCGCCGACCAACTGCCTGAATCTTCTCTACCGGTGCGCTTCCTGGTCTTTCCCCGCTACTCGGCGGGAGCGGCTCTCGAGTTGGCGCCCATCTCTCGGTCCAATGCCCTGGAACGTCTGCTCGAAACCTGCTCCAACCCGAGGGAGTCGCTGCCCACCACCCTCGGCCCGCTGCTGGAGATGCTGCGGCGAGTGACGCCATACAGCCTTGTGCATGGGAATCTCGACGCCGCCATCGACGCCCTGAGTAGCCTGCTCGCACCGCGATGACAGGGGCTATTCTGCTATCCTACGTACCTGGAGGTGACCATACATGGCGCTTGCCCCGCGTGTCGATACCGGCAACCTCGATCCGTTCCGCCCCCGCTGCCTGCCCGACGTGGTAATCCAGCGGATGGACGATGATCTGGTGCTCTTCAATCCGCTTGGTAACCGGGTGTATCTCCTCAATGCCAGCGGCGGTGCTATCCTGGCTTTGTGCGACGGCACCCTCACCGAGGTCGAGATCGCCCGTGAACTGGCAGCCTTCTATGGCCTTGGCTACCAGCGCGCCCTGGCCGAGGTGCGGGTATTCATAGCCGACCTGGACGCGGCGAGCGTGCTGATCCGTTCCCAGGATGATGAGGAGCTGTGCCGTCAGTTGCCGATCAGTATCTAGAAGCAATTTTCATCCTGCGTCGTGAAGGGGAGGAGGCCGTCACGACCACGCTGGCCGATCTCTTCGCGGTCTCTCGCGCCAATGCCGGCGCCACCCTCGGCCGCCTCACTCGCGACAGCCTGGTGCAGGCCGATGGGCGTCGAGTGTCGCTTACCCCCGAGGGAAGGCAACGCGCCGAGGCCGGCCTCCGCCGTCACTTGCTTACCGAGTGCTTCTTGCTGGAAGTCCTGGGTATCGATTGGGCCGAGGTGCATGAGCAGGCTCGCAGCTTCGAGCGTGGCCTTAGCCCCCTGCTTGAGGATCGGATCGACGAAAGGCTCGGACATCCGCGCGCCTGCCCGCACGGCACCCCAATCCCGCGCCCCAATCAACCGGCCC
>DATBTL010000515.1:0-4601 GCA_036559345.1 Chloroflexota bacterium
TCGCTTGAGTGAGGAAATGCTCACGGGGGATTCATTTCCACTTCGTAATTCCGATATAGATCAGTCGAGGTTATTTAGCAAGCCAGAGGGAGTCGGCGCGGCACCCCTGGTCCCCGGATCGCGTCCGTTCGTGTTATCCTCCTGCCTTATGATGGGCAAGCGGCAGAGATGCACACTTGTCATGACGTGGAGAGTTGCTCATTAACGTCACCGAATTTTTCCGTGACCAAGCGCTCTTCGGGTATCTCTGCCAACAGGTGTTGCCGGAGCTGTTCGCGGTCGCGCGCCGGAAAGGCACCGAGGCGCGGATTTGGTCGGTGGGCTGCGCTACCGGCGAGGAAGCCTACTCGCTGGCCATCTTGATCGCGGAACTACTCGGCGACGAGCTTGAGCACTGTACGGTTCGCCTGTTCGCCACCGATGTCGATGGCGAGGCAATTATGTTTGCTCGCCGCGGCATCTACCCCGCCACCGCGCTCACGGTCCTGGCCCCGGAACTCGTCGAGCGCTACTTCATTCCGCGGGACGGAGCCTTCGCGGTGACCAAGCGTATTCGTGGGCTGATCGTCTTCGGCGAACACGATTTGGCGCAACGGCCTCCATTCCACCATATCGACCTGACGCTATGTCGCGACGTCCTCATCTCTTTCACCCCGGAATTACTCACTCGGGCTCTCCAGCTCTTTGCCTTCGCCTTGCGCGATGGCGGCTACCTGGTGCTTGGCAAGACTGAGGCGTCGCCACCCTTGAACGGCTATTTTGAACCCGTGGATTCTTCCCTCAAGATCTACCGTCGCCACGGTGCCCGCACGGTGCTGCCGCCCACCTGGAGCAAGATGGCCGTGCCGATTACCCTGCCCCGCGCCCATCCTGGGGACCATCTCCTGGCTGGAGCGCCGGCCCTGGAGAACCCTCGCCCGGCGGTGATTGAGCCGGGCGGCCTGCTGGACGAGATTCCCCTCGGCGTGGTGGTAGTGGATCGCCGTTACGACATCCTGAGTATCAACCACGCGGCTCGGCTCTTTCTCGGTATCTACCACGAGGCGAGGGGAGAGGATCTGATCCATAATGCCCAGGGATTGTCGGGCTCTTCCCTTCGGGCCGCGATTGACACGGCGTTTCGGGATGGGTCATCTACTCGACTAGAGCAGGGTGCGCTGGTTACTCTGGCCACTGGAGAGGAATGCCGCCTGGAAATTACCTGCCGGTTGGTGCGGCCGAATGCCCCCGCTCGCGAAGCTCCAGCCGTGATGATTCTGCTCCACGATGTTACGGCGACCGAGCAAGTACGAGCCCGGCAGGACGACGCGATAGCGCGGTTGACGGCGCGGACGCGGGACATGGCGGAGGCGAACCGGGCCCTGCTGGCCGCCAACCAGTCGCTGACCGGGACCAGTGTGGCTGCCGCTGTTGGAGGAGGAGGGGAGCTCGACCTCGGACACGGTATAAACTAGACCCGGGAGCCTCCGACCGCAGTCGGATGGCAGGGACGACGAGGCCTCCGACTGTGGTCGGATGGGAGGATACGACGACTGCGGTCGGAGGCCCCGCGCCCCAGCGTCCCTATTCAGGCATCTGATCCGAATTCACGTTAAGGAACACGACTCCCTCGTCCACGCTGTCGATCAGCTTCGGATCGAGGATGTGGTCGGTGTGGGCGAACAAGCCGGAACGCACTACCAGTTCGGTAACCGCGCCGGTGTTGGAGTCGAAGGTGATGTCCTCCACCTTGCCTACGTTCTTGCCGTCACGCGAGGTGACCCTGCTGCCTTTCCCAATCACCGCGTTCTCCCATGCGTCTCGTGAGAGCCGGTCGGTGGCCTCGCTATCCGAGGCCGCGCTCGTGGCGGGATTGGGATTCGTCCCCATGTATGGCGTACCGCCATATCCGCCGACCAGGAGAGAGGTGGGCCAATACAGTGTGCCATAGGTGTAGCCTGCGGGGCTCAAATAGTCCGGCGGGGGCAGCGAATAATTGGCTTCATAATACTCGGGTAAGTTCTTCACCTCCTCGGCGGTCATGTTCACCGCGAAGCCCCCATCGGTCGACGGTCGCAGATCATCGATCTGAACCTCGATGTCCCTGGGGAGAAACATCCCCTTCCGGACCACCGCCGCCGTGACATCATTCCGGCTGGGGTCCATGATCAGCCGATCCACCGAACCGATGTCCTGTCCGTCGCTAGAGCGTACTGGCGCCCCAATATCCACATGCATTGACGCTCGTTCCTTTCGACTGCTCTGGTCAGATTTCTCGCGCGCTGGCCGCTGCCGCCAGCGCGCGAACTGGACATGACGCACGTTGACTATCCCTGTCCATACCCAGAGTATGAGCCCCAGCCCATACCCAGAGTATGAGCCTCCATGGGACAACGCACAGCCGCCAAAACGGCTACTTAGCAGAGGAAAGCGGACTAACCCATCCTCGTGAAGCGCCGCCTTAGTCCACTTTCGGCACGGGCGCCCATCGATTGGGGGACGAGTAGGCAACTGGGCGAATGTAGGGTAAAGGTGAACACCCGCGTTGGCGGGCCGGGAAGGAATCGGTGGCCACGGGGTGTGCGAAGAGGGGGACCGATGGAACCACATGCAACCGGCGCCACCTGGCACACGGACGTGGAAATGCAGGCGGCAGCGTCGCCTGATCCCGCCAACAGGGACGTCGTCGATCAGCCGCGGACCCAGGTGCTCGATGATACGGTTGGCAATACGGCGCGACAACTTGCCCAGCAGGCCCAACAGCAGGCAGGTCACCTGGCGGATCAGGCGCGGCGGCAGATTACCCTCCAGCTAACCAGCCAGAAAGAACGAGCGACCGCCGGACTGGATTCGGCGGCCCGAGCCATTCGAGAGACCGGCAGGCAGATGCAAGGAGACGGCCAGGCGCCCATCGCCCAGGCCGCGGATCGGGCGGCGTTCCAGGTTGAGCGGGTGTCAACCTTCCTGAGTCAACGCGACATTAACGCGCTGCGCGATGAGGCGGAGCGGTTCGCCCGCCGCCAAACTCCCCTATTTCTGGCCGGCGCTTTTGCCGCGGGTTGGCTCGGGGCCCGGTTTCTCAAGAGCAGCGCGCCCGCGGATGCGAGTGGCGCCGATGTTATGGAGCCCCTCTCCGCCGCGGGCGAGCCCGCCAATTTAGCCGCCCAGCGGAGCGCGTATGGCGGCCAAACCAGTCCCGAAATGTATTCCGGGTCGGACAGGCAGCCCAACGGCCTTGGGCGGAAACTGAGCGCGGTTCCCGACACCGCTGCCCAGCTGGCCGACCACACGCGCCAGGGAGCGAGCCAACTCGTGGACAAGACCCGCCAGAGCGCGGGCCAATTGGAATCGCGGGCGCGGGAGAATGTTTTGCAGGCGCAATCAGGCATCCAGCGGCTGGTGCAAGATAATCCACTAGTGGTTGGCGCCTTCGTGGCCGGCCTTGGCGTCATGGCCGGTCTCGTGGTCCCGGAGTCCGATAAGGAAAACGAACTGCTTGGACGGGCTCACGACGCGCTCATGGAACAGGCGGGACAGACCGCTCAGGAGGCCGTTACGCGGGTACGTCACACCGCCATTGATGCCATTGCCCTGCCGACCCTATTCCCTTAGCGTTTGTGGGCGAGGTCGCTTGTCAGGGCCGCACGAGGGCACCCATCACCCAGAGCAATTGTCTTGGTTGTCAAGCGGCGGCGACCCGCCAAGGGGTTTGATCGCGCAGGACTGCGTTGAGGATGGTGAGCAGTTTATGCATACAGGCGACCAAGGCGACCTTCTTGGGCTTGCCGGCCGCGCACAGGCGGGTAGAGAAGGAACGAATGACCGGGTTGAAGCGGGTGGCCACGAGGGTGGCCCTGGAGAGGGCACAGCGGACCCGTGCCCGCCCGCCATAGCTGACGCGCCGGCCGCGGAGGGTGCCGCTATCGCCGTTGAGCGGCGCTCCCCCGACCAGGGTGGCGATGGCTTTGCGATCCAGGGTGCCCCGTTCGGGCAGGTCGGCCAGCAAGGCGAAGGTGGTGGCCGGCCCGATCCCCGGCACACTGCGCGGCAACTGGTCATTGACCCGCCAGACCGGGCTGGCCTGCACCGCCGTCTTGAGGGTGTCGTCCAGATCGGCCAGTTCCTCCTCCAGCCAACCGAGGTGGGCCTGGACCCGGACGCGCACGGTGGGCAGGGCGGTGTCCAGGCGCTGGCGCTCGGCCACCAGGATGCCCACCACCTGGCGGCGGCGGGTCAGCCAGGCGGCGAGTTGCTGGGCCTGGGCGTCCGGCAGGGCACGCGGCGTCGGCTGCACCACGGCGGCGAAGCGGGCCAGCAGGTGGGCGTCCAGGGCGTCCGTCTTGGCCAGTTGGCCGACCGCACGGGCAAAATCGCGCACCTGGCGGGGGTTGACCACCGCGACGGGCACCCCGGCGGCGGCCAAGGCCGCCACCACGCGCACCGCCCGCCCGCCGGTCGCTTCGAGCCCCACCAGTGCTGGGCCGAGGGCCTGCAGCCGGGGCACCAGGGGAGCGATACCCGTCTCATCATATGGTGTCGTCCAGTGCTCCCCGCTGGGGCGGACCGCAATGTCCAACTGGGCCTTGGCTACATCAATACCAACCGTGATCGCGGGGTCCATC
>DATBTL010000516.1:0-2229 GCA_036559345.1 Chloroflexota bacterium
CGAATAGGCGGGGTCGATGGCCGCCACCTGGTTCTTGAATTGGGGCTTGAGGAGATCATTCCAGTCCTTGGGCGCCTGGGCCGGGCTCAGCTTCTTGGTATTGTAGACGAGCGCCCCGGCCGCCGTGACCGCCGTGGGGTAGAAGGCATGGTCGGAGGGGATGAGTGAGCGGCCCAGCGCGTTGTAGTTCTTGGCATTCGCCGGCGTCCAGCGGAGAAGCTGCCCTTGCCCGTTGAGCCCCTGCATGGCCGCGTCACCGTCGAACCACACCACGTCCCACTGAGGATTGTTCCGTTCAGCCGCGATCTTGGCCAGAAGGTTGCCGGTGGCGTCGTCGGTGAGCTTCACCTGGATCCCAGTCAGCTTCTGAAACGCCTTGGCCATGGTGCTGTCGTAGCCCTGGGCCGAATACAAGGTGAGAGTGCCGCCGCTTGCCAACGGTTCCTGAACGGTTGCCGCCCTCGCCGGTACGAACGCGCCCGCGAGCAGAACCGCGGTCGCAACGACGCTACCCATGTACCGAATATGCTTGGCGCCCATAGCCGCCTCCCTCTTCCCGCGAGCAAATTATCTCAATTAATAGTTGTGACAATGTAGCAGGTGTACGTTCCGCTCGCTGGGTTCAGCCTATGGTAGTCCTGTTGTGCCGCGCTGTCAATACCTTCTTAGTGCGATGTGGCGTGTGGCGTTCCGGTATTCGCCGCGGCGGTTCATGACCGTTTGATCACGATATCGAGCAGTAAATCGGCCGCTCGGTCCCCGCAATCGGCCGAGTTCCCGAGGTGACGATAAACTTCGCGCAGCTTGATGATGTACTTGATGTCGTCGGACTCCAGCAGGTCCACGACCGCATCGTGGTAGAGATCGCCCATGCGATTCTCCAGCCTCTTGGCGCGCACCGCGTGTTCGCTCGCGATCGATGGGTGGCTGATCATCCGCGCCACCGCGGTCTCCAGCTCCGTCGACAACTCCTGGAGTAGCGCTACCATGCGGCCCAGGTAAGCATTGGGCGCCAATTTGTAGGCAGCCATCTCCTTGATCGTCCGATACCCATGATCCAGGAGGTCGTCCATGACCCGCGAGAGCGCATAGAGATCCTCGCGGTCAATCGGGGTGACGAAGGTGCCGTTCAACTCTTCGATCAGTGTGCGTCTGGTCGCGTCGCCCTCGCGCTCGACCGCTCGGAGCGTGTCGATAAGCAGCGGATCGCCGCTCTCCATGAACTCAGCCAGCACGGCCAGTCCCTCATGGACTAACTTTGCCTGCTTGACCAGGTACCCCATGAAGTTCTTGTCACGCGGCAGCAGAATGTGACGAAGTGGGCGTCGGCGCGGAGCAACAAACATAGAACTAGCCCACGCCCAGGGGTCGGGCCAGCCAGGCCAGCAATGCGCCGAGAATCGTCGCGCAGGGCAGGGTCATGATCCAGGCGGCCAGGAGCTGGCGGACCAAGGCCCACCGCACCCGCGACAAGCCTGGCACGCTGCCCGCCCCCAGGATGCCCGACGTGAGAACCTGCGTCGTGGTGAGCGGGGTGCCGATCTCCACGCCAGTCAGGATCACGCTCATCGTGGCCACTTGCGCGGCCAGCGCCCCCGTGGGACGCAGCCGCACTGCCTTGAAGCCGACCGCGCGCGCGATCCGCCAGCCTCCGGTCGCCATGCCGAGGGAGAGGCTGAGCGCGCTGAGGACAACGCTCCACAGCGGCACGGTAAAGTGGGCCGTATAGCCCAGGGCCAGCATGCCCATCGCGATAATCCCCATGGTCTTTTGCGCGTCATTGGCGCCGTGCGCCATGATCATCACGGCGGAGGTGACAAACTGCGTGCGGCGAAAGGCAGTCTCGATCCGCGGCGCGGCGCCGCGCGCGCAGGCGTAGATCAGCCGGGCCACCCCTTGAGCGAGCAGGAAGCCGGCCGGAGGAGCGATAAACAAGAGCAATAGCACGCGGGCCACTCCACCCCATTCGACGTAGCCGGGGCCGAAGCTGATCATGACGGCGCCCACGAGACCGCCCAGGAGCGCGTGCGACATGCTGCCAGGCAAGGCAAAGGTAATCGTGATCAGAGTCCACAGGGTCGCGGCCGTCGCCGCGCAGACTATGACCGATGGGGTAATGGCCGGCTGCGCAATCAGGCCCTTGCCGATCGTCGCCGCTACCGCGGTGCCAAAGATGAGCGGTCCCAGCATCTCCATCAGGACGATCAGCAGTAATCCGTGGAGCGGCCG
>DATBTL010000517.1:0-7824 GCA_036559345.1 Chloroflexota bacterium
TCCCGTGACGGGTGCTTCCTCGCGGGGCGCCGGTCGCGGGACGAACCGTACCTCGCCCAGATGGACGGGAGACACGGATTCCCCTGGTCGTGTGGGAAATGATTCCGCGGCTGTCGGGGTCACGGACTCGGCGGATTCATCGCCTACTGGCATCGAGGTTAGCGCGGTCAGCAAGGCGGTCAGGGCGCCGCTGTCGTACTCCTCGCCACTATCGACCGTGTCGACCACATGGCGGAGCGCCCCTTCGAGATCGCCGAGCAGCCCGAGCTGTTCGGCGGAAACCGGTGCGGCGGTAGCGGCCACCCGTTCGAGCAGCGATTCGCCGCCGTGGGTGAGATGGGCAATCGGCTCGATCCGCACACTGGCGGCATTGCCTTTGAGGGTGTGCAAGGCCCTGGTGCCCCCAATCAAGGCATACACATTGGTGGGATCGTTGGTAAGGGTGTCGATGTGGCCATGCAGGGTATCGACAAGGTGGCGTGCCTCGGCCAGGAAGGTTGGGAGGAGGCGCCGCCGCCGCTTCGCCGCCGCTCCGGCGATGTCTGTCTCTCCCCCGGTGCGTGCCGGCTCCCGAACCAGCCGAGCGGCATCAATGATCGCCTGGATCAAGCCGGACGCGGCTTCGGGTAATGAGTCCTCCAGAAGAAGCGGCCCGCGAAGGAGGTCGGTGAGGGTGTCATATGCCTGGGACAGGAGCGGCAACGCCTCCATTGGAACGAGGTAGCACCCTTCCGGATCCGATTGGCGGGCCTCGAAGATCGTGTCGAACACGTCCTCCGCGGCCTCACACAGGCTCCCGAGACCACTCAAGCCAACCTGACGGCTATCGCCCTTGATCGTGTGAAACACACGGCGCACCGTGCGCATGGTCACCGTTTCGGCCCGACCCGCTTCCAGATTCCGCAAAGCCGGAGGAATCTGTTCAAGCATACGCAGGCTGCTCTCGCGGAAAATCGTGACCATCCGCGGCTCGGCGGGAGCGGTGCACCGGACGGGAGGATCGATCTCCTGGGCAGCGTCCAGATCCGCCGACGCCTGCTCGGCCCTGAGCGCTTCCGGGATTCCTTCGGACGGTGCGATGGGCGCGCGCTGATCTACTTCATCAGCGCGTATATTCCCGGGCGGTGCCCCTACAACCGGTAGCGGCACGGCACTGGCCGGCTCCTCCATGAACTCTGGGATCGGCACCGGAAGTGCATCGGTAGGCTGGGCAGCGGAAGGATCGGCGACAGCCTCGATGGGTGTCACAGGGGTCACCGGCTGCGCGTGCTGGGTGGGGAACCGGAACGCGGCGATCTCGTCGTCGGTGAGCCGCAGGACGCGGGCCACCTCCGCGAAATCATCGGCGGCATCCTCCGGTGGGGCGAAGCGGCGCTCGAAATCACGGCGCAGTTGGGGGAGGCCGGCCGCCAGGGCCGTACCGCCGGTGTCCTGGCCGGTTCTACAGGCGGCGCCGAGGACGGCAAGTCCCTCGGCGGCCCGGAAGATGAGGTCCCAGGCCGGGCCGTCACCGAGCATCCCGTCCTCGCTCAGATGCAGCACGACTTCGGCCAGGATGTCCGCCGCTTCGCGCGCCTCCTCGATCCCCAGGGTGCCGGCGGCCCCGCGGATGCTGTGCGCGTGCCGGTACATCTCATCAACCGCCGCGCTCAGTCCGCCGCCTCCATCCGGCTCCTCGGGCGGGAGGGTGCGGAGTTCGGAGCCTCGCAGGGTGGTCGCCGCCGAGAGGATGGCATCGATCCTGCCGTCAAGCTCGGTCAGAAAGCGGCTGCGATAGCGTTCCTTCCCACTCAGCGCGTCGGTAGCCATGCCGCGCCTCCTTCCTCCGCCGCGCCAGTAGGCACCGTGATCTGAGCGCCCTGGGCCCGCAGCGAGGCCAGGACGGATTCCCTGACCGAACTGCTCGGCGCCAACTCCTGAAGAGCCGCGCTTTGGTTCTGCACGAATACATCCAGACGCGAACTGATCTCCTCGGTGATCTGGCTCAGTTTCCGCATCTGCCGGATGATAATCCGCAGTTGCTCCAGGGATTGTTCGCCTGGGCGGCCGACCACGATCGCCAGGTTGTTAGCACACACTACCAGTTGCTCGATCATGAAATGCAGGGCGGCGCGTGCCTCGGCATGGCGCCCGTGCAGCCCTTCCAGGAGCGTTTCGGCCTGCTCGGCGACCCGTTGCGCCGATGAACGCTCCGGGTATTCAAGGTCGATGTTCGCGGCCCGCCAGTCCAGGGCTCTGGCGCCGAAGAAGGTACCGGCGAAGGCCAGATCGATGGCGCTCATGGCCGCCGTGCTTTGCGCCGCGATCCGGTCGAGGTTCTGATCGATGCGCCCGAGGTCGGGGCTGACCTCCGTGCCAAGCCGGCGGGTCTCGCGGCGGAAGGCCGCCGCGAGGGCGCGGACCCGCTTTGCGTGCAGGCGAAGCTGCCCCAGCAACAACTCCCCCGAACCCTCGAGCAACCGGACGCGGACGAAGCTTGGCGATCCGCCAGGCTCCGGCAGCCCGGCGAGAGGCGTGGTGAACTCTCCCGTCATGGCGTCTCATTCCTTCCGGTAGTGATCCGCATCAGGCGGCCGCGAGCGCCGCGGACGTCTCGTCGCCCTCGATTTTGAGATAGGCGATAGAGGTGCGGAGCGCGCCAATGGTCCGGCGGAGTTCATCGGCGTCGGCCTCCGAGAGTTGGACGCCATGGGCCGTTTGCCCGAAAAAGGCGATGATTTGTTGCATGGCGGTGTTCACGGCGTTCGCCACATCCACCTGGGCCGTGGCGACGCTGCTGACCCGGTCGACAAAGCCGCGGAGCTCGGCCACCGTCCGGGTGATGTCGTTAAAGGCGCCGCGAGCCTCTTCCACGGCGCGGGTGCTGGCGATCACCTCGGTGGCCACCTGCTCCATCTGCCGGCCAACCTCGGCCGTTTCCTGCCGGTTGGTGAGCACGGCTGATTGGATGTCGGTCAGGGCCTTCTGCGCGTCTTCGGCCAGCCGACCGGTCTGCTCCGCCACGGCGGTGAATACCCCGCCGGCCTCTCGGTGGCGGGCGGCCTCGATCTGCGCGTTATCGGCCAAGAGTTCCAGGTCACCGGCGAACTGCAACACCAGGCCGACCGTGCTGTTCATGGCGAGGGAAGAGTCGGAAAGCTTCTTGATCTGCCGGGTAGCCTGGATCATGGTAGCGCGCATGGCGTCCATCCGTTCCAGCGTCTGAGCTACGGCGCTGTTCCCCTGGTCCACGCTGTCCGACGCCGCTTGGGCCGAGCGGTTCACCTGAATGACCGTGTCCAGCACCTCGGTGGCCGAATCAGCGATCTGTTCGGCGATGGAAGCGGTCTCGTTGACCTGAATCGTGCGCTGCCGCACTTCGAGCGCGAGTTGCTGTACGCGGGTGCTCAGTTGGTCGCTGGTAAGCTGCACGCTGCCGGCGGCGCCGCGGACGGACCGAATGACCTCCGCGAAGGTGTTGATCAACACGCCGGTAAAGTCCGCGATCACGGCAATGTCTCCGCCTTCGCCCGAGATCGAGGGGTGCGCGGTCAGATCACCTTCGGCCACCGGGGCCAGTTCCTCGATCAACAGGGTCACGCCACGGGCCAGACTGTCGGCGGACTCGCGGGTCCGCTTCTCCGTGGTCACCAGGGTGGCCGTCTGCGCCTGGAGGTCGTTCACCATCGTGTTAAATGAAGTGGCCAGGATGCCAAGCTCATCACTTCGGCGGAGAGTGACTCTGGGGCTGAAGTCGCCACTTGCCACCTTCCGGGCCGCGTCAGTCAACCGGCGCACCGGCCGGGCAATGGAGCGGGTGAGGAGGATCGACACCCAAATACTCAACACGGTGATCACCACGAAGCCAATCAGCAAGAAGGCCATCACCAGGGAGGAGCGATTGCTACTGTCCGTATAAAGCGTGTAACCTTGGCGTTGCTGCAAGCCCACCAGGCCGTTGGCGATGTCCAGCAAGCTGTTCAAGCGATCGTTGAAGGTGGTGGTCAGGAGGGCGCTCGCTCGGCTCTGATCGGCGGCCGATCCCGCGCTCAACTGCTCAACTCGCGTCAACTCGGCCTGGAAGGCGCTCCAACTGGCGGGCCACTGGCGCAGTAAGGCTTGCTGATCGGCATCGGTGGTCCGGGCGCCATACTGGTCAATCACCTGCTTGATACTCTGGCTAATCGTCTTGACCTGGGCCGCCACCCCAAATCGAAGGATCTTGGTCTCCACCGGGTCCTTCTTGTTGGTCAGCACATACTGAGTCATCAAGAGTCGCATCTGATCAAGGTTCGCACTCAACTGGCCCAGGGTCGCGGCGGGCGCCAGATCTTGACGATAGAGCGAACTGGCATTGTCGCTGCTGTACCGCAGGGTGAGAATGCCCACCACGCTGAGCACGCCGAGCGGGAGGAGGGCCCCAAGAAAGCCAAGGACAAGTTTTGCCAGAAGATTCATGGTCGGTTTATCCTGTTCCGCCGGATGGCCGGCTGCCCATTATCGCCAAGGCATCTTCGGTCACCACTCATTGCACGGCTAGAACCCAGGCTTCCATCGGATTGCGATCCGTGTAGCCCGAGGCACTGCTGTCGCGGGGCATGACCACCTGGTAGCCGCCGACTTGCCCCATCACCATGGTGTGAATAGAGCAGTAGATGTGATACAGGCCCGGCGCCGTGAAGGTGATGCGGCGGATAGCGCCGTGGATGGACGGCTCGCCGTCGGTCCCCAGCAATTCAAAAGCGACCCCGGCGGGGTCGGCGGGATCGGTCACCAGGTTGTGGGCATCAGTGTCTTGATTATGAAAGCTCACGGAGCCCCCTACCTGCACCACGGCGGCGGGCACGGCCAGCAAGTCATTGCCGGTCGGCACATGAATAAAGGAGTTTAGCGGCACCCCTTGAGGGTCCGGCACATACATCCAGCCCTGGCTTGGCAGGTTGGCATTCGGGGCCCCCGGCAGGGCGTTCACCACGTCGTTCTCGCCAACGTAAGCGATCACATGGGCCGAGGCCGCGTCGTAGAAGTGATACAAACCGGGGCGAGCGAGACTGAATTGCACCGTACCGCCGCTGGGAACCGAGAACCGCTCGACCTGAGGGGCGTGCCGCGTAGTATCAAGCTCCACCGTGGAATTCATGTGGTTAGTGAACGAGATCTGCTGCCCGGGTTTGGCTAGAACGAGGCGGGGTGTGAACGCGGGCACGTCCGTGCTCACCGTGATCGCCACGGTTGGCGTCGCGTTGGCCTGGGCCGCGACCCGCCAGGCCCCGAGCCCTCCGGCCAGCACCAACAGCACGATCACCGTCGCCACTCCGCGCGGGATTGTTCGATACCATGCCGTGTGCCGTAGGGTCACGCCGCCCGTAGGGTCGTCGTGCCGAGTACCACTCATTGTCCCCTCCTCCCGAATGACAACCTGTCGTTTCTCATGTCAGGCCACCGCCTCGCGCGGCGTGGGCGCCCCCAGTTCCAGCAAGATAAAACGCCAGATAGCCTCGAGGTCGAGGATGCGAATGAGCCCTTCCTCGGCGTGGACCATTCCGGAAATGAATTCACCCGCCGCCGTGACCGGCTGCCGCGGCAAGCGCCGGAAGCGGCGGGTGCGATCGACGAGCAGGCCGAGTGTATCGCCGGCTCGCTCCACGAAAACGTGGCGTGTTTGGTCGCTCGATTCCTGGCCCGTCCGCGGCGATAGGCCGAGGACCGCGCGCAGATCGATCAGCAATACCGGGATGTTGCGCTCACTGATCAGCCCGAGGCACCAGGCAGGCAGGGTTGGAAGGTAGGTTGGCTCCTGGGGACGCTGCACCCACGAGAGGTTGATGTCGGCCGAGCGGGGCAGTGCGTACAACTCACCGGCCAATTCGATCAGATAGTGCGGGAGCAGTTCTTCCTCGCCCTCCTCGCGGGAGGGCGCCTCGGCATCGTTCACCCCTGGGCCTCCTTGGCGGAAACTGGCGCATTCGCCGGTTGGGCGCGCCCGGAAGTCGGAGCCAGGAACGAATGCACGGCCCGTGTGAACGCCTGCTCGTCGAGCGGCTTGGTGAGGTACTTGTCCGCCCGCAGGAGCTTGCCGAGCAGCTTCTCGTGCAGGCCGCTATGGCCGGTGAGCATGATCACCGGCGTGCTCTTGAGCGGAGACCGTTTGACGGCGCGCAAGACATCCAGCCCGCTGATCGTCTTCTGTCCCCGCGGCGGAGCTGCCTCGGGAGAGGAAGTCGCCTCATGCTCCTCGTCCCAGGCGCGGATGTCGTCCAGGGTCCAATCCAGCACGATCAGGTCGGGTTTGACCCGCACGACCTCGTGCACGGCTTGGCGCCCATCCTTCGCTCGCCGTAGCTCGTAGTCATCCCCGAGCAGATCATTATAGAGAAACCACATGGTGTCGGAGTCTTCCACGACCAGAATTGTCGGCTTACGCGCGGCCAAGGCATGCCTCCTTCCATGGCCCACCGCACCGGTCGTGAACTCGACCATCCGCGTCGCGGGCTCTCCTTACGGCCACTGAGTTCCTCGCAGATCCGCCATCCGCGCCTGTTCGACCAACTGCGTGGCCTCGCCGAACCGGGCCAGCCGGGCCAGGAGCAGGGCCAGCTTCCGCAAAGCCAGGCTATCGGGGCCGAACTGGGCAATCAGGCGTTCCAGGTGTTCGATGGCGGGCGCGACCTCTTCCTGCTTGAGGCTGTTCGGTTGCAAGCCCTGAGCCCACTTGCGTTCTTCCGCCAGATCGTAGAACCACTTCGGCTTGGCGACCATGGCGTTCGACTCGTCGTCGCGCATCTGGGCGGCGCGCATATACCAGTCCATGGCCGGCGCGATCTTGCCCATCGACTCCAGCACGCGGGCGACGGCTTCAGCACAATCAGCGCGGCGAGGAGCGCGTTCGGCGGCGACTTTGAACGACGCAAGGGCGCGCTTGAGGTCGCCCCTCGCCTCGAAAACCATGCCTTCCTCGAAAGCGATCCGCGCCGATCCCGTGTCGTCCGTTCCTTGTCTCACGGTCTTCCCCCCGGCCAGCGGTAGTCCCGCGGTCCGCCCTGCATGGACCACCATGGGTCTTGTATCTTCCCGTGATGCTTCAACCCTCTTTCTGACCTTACTATGAAACACGACATCCAGGTATCCCCAAATGGGATACCCCCGTGTACCATCCGTGGTATCGCGACGCCAGCCGGCACGGAGCGCGATCCATGCCAAGCTCCGCGAGAAGCAGTCGTATGAGCAATGGATAGGTGGCCAACGAGTGCTTTCTCAGTCGGCCTCGGTTGAAGGGGTGGCCTCCGGCTGAGGCCCAGGGGAGTGGGCAGGTTTTGAGCCGTCGCGGTTGTGCACTCCTGGAAACCCCGGCGTTCACGCCGGGGAGACTCATTGCTCGCCTAGCCGTGGCCTTCAGGCCGCTCCTCGCTCCCCGGAAACACAGATGACTTACCCGTGAAACTTTATGAGTGCCGGGTTAGGGAGTAATCTTCCCCGCCAATAGCCGCCAGACGCGCAGGGTCTCGGCCACGCTCCACGCCTGGGCGAAGCAGCCGCGCGGCGCGTGCGGGGGATCGCCGTCGAAGATCTCGGAAATGCTGCCCAGACCGCTGTCGCGCAGGTGATCCTGAAGCGGAGCCAGCCAGGCCAGGGAGGCCGCCGCGTCGCCATGGACCCTATAGTGCGCCTCGGCGTAGGGGCCGAGCAGCCAGCCCCACACGGTCCCCTGGTGATAGGCCCCGTCACGCGCCCGCGTGTCGCCGCCGTAGCGGCCCTGATAGGCGGGATCGGTCGGGCTCAGGGAGCGGAGGCCGAAGCTGGTGAGAAGATGCTGGCCCACCACCTCCACCACCGCCGCCTCCTCCT
>DATBTL010000518.1:0-14974 GCA_036559345.1 Chloroflexota bacterium
AGGGGCACCCCTTGTGGGTGCCCTGGTTCGGAACGCCAAAGGGATGCCCCTACCGGGAATGGCCTTGGAACGTCCGCCTCGGTGTACTAGCAGGGGGAGGCGTATCCGCCAGCCAGGTTTCCGCCCACTCGGCGATCGCCCGCATCACCCCATTCAGGGCCCGTCCGGCCTCCGTCACCTCGTACTCGACCCGGACCGGAGAACCGGTAAGCACCCTTCGTTCGACCAAGCCTACGGCTTCCAGTTCGCGGAGGCGATTGGTCAGCAGTGTATCGGTGATCCCGGGGACGCCGGCGAGAATCTCATTGAAGCGGTGCGGTCCTTGAAGCAACACGCGGAGAACCAAGCCCACCCAGCGGCGCTCCAGGATTGAGAGGGCACGAATGTACGATGAGCACAGAGCGGGCGAATCCGCCGCGCCCGCGTCACGAGGGCCACCTTCAGTTGAACACGCATTCCTGGATTGATCCATATCCCCAGTATAGCGGATCGATCCGCGTTTCCCCGCCAACCATGTAATAGCTGCCTACTTGACAAATCATGCCTACGAGGTTGCCGCCTAGCCGGGGCATGCCAAGTATTCTCCCAACAGCCAGTTCGCTCCGTGGCCCCCTCATCCCGTGATCGCATACCATATGTATGAAACCCGCGGTGACGAGCGAGAGTAGGGAGAGAATTATGAGCTTCAGGAGCCTGGGGAGGACCGGGGTACAGGTATCATCATTGTGCCTGGGGGCGATGAATTTTGGCGCCCCAACCCCGGAGGATGAGTCAATTCGGATGATCGATACCGCTCTCGATGGAGGGATCAACTTCATCGATACGGCGGACGTCTATAACGCTGGGGAGAGCGAACGGATTGTCGGCGAGGCCCTGCACCGGAACGGGCGCCGCGATCAAGTGGTGCTGGCTACCAAGGTGAATGGGGAGATGGGCGATGGTCCCAACGATCGGGGGATCAGCCGCTACCACATCATGAAGGCTTGCGAGGATTCGCTGCGCCGCCTGCGGACCGATCATATCGATCTCTACCAACTGCATCGTTCCTCGCCCGACATTCCCCAGGACGAGACCCTGCGCGCCCTCGATGATCTGGTGCGCGCGGGTAAGGTGCGCTATATTGGCTGCTCGACCTTCCCCGCCTGGATGGTGATGGAGGGGCTGGCGGTCAGTGAACGACAGGGACTGGCCCGCTTTGTCTCCGAGCAGCCGCCCTACAATCTGGTCGACCGCCGGATCGAGAACGAACTGGTCCCTCTGGCCCAGCGGTACGGCATGGCCCTGCTGCCCTGGTCTCCCCTGGCCGGCGGCATCCTGGCCGGACGCTACAGCGACGACGCCAATCCCGATGATTCCCGCCTGGCCCGGTTGGGCCGGGACAGCATGTTTGGTCAACGGGTGACGCGCCGCGCTCTGGCGGTGGCCCGAGGGGTCGCCACGGTGGCCCGCGAACGGGGCCTGAGTTCCAGCCAACTTGCCCTGCTCTGGTGTAAGGACCAGCCGGGGATTACGGCGCCGATCATCGGCCCCCGCACCATGGAGCAATTACGCGATGCCCTGGGCGTGCTCGACCTGGAAATCGGCGCCGATGGGGCACGGCTGGACGCGCTCAATCCACCCGGCAACGCGGTCAGCGACTTTCACAACAGTAACCACTGGATGAAGACGCGCATTCTCGATGATTGATTCATTTTAGCGACCGCGCGCCCGCTCGACGCGCCGGGACGTTCGCGGGCCACCGCGGCTGGGAACTGGCTGGCCCGCTCGTTGGCGGCGCCAGGATACCGCGGCCAGGGAGAGCGCCGCCAGCCCGAGGACCACGCCGCCTTCCCACCAGCCCAGCGACCCCAGCATCGAGCTTTCCCGTGCCGCCGCGACCGCCCCCGGAATCCGGAGTTGGGCGCTATCAAAGGGGATCCAGCTGTGCCGGGGTGTGTAGTAGTAGTTCACGTTTACCTTATACCAGCCAGGCTTCGCGTAGCGGTGCGCGACCGTCAATCCTCTGGCCTTGCTCCCGTCGCCAAAAGTCCATTGGAACGGGGTGGCGAAGGCTTTGGCGGTCAAAGACTTATGGAGTTCTCGCGCATTCTCCGAGAAACGCAGATTGGCCCCGGTTTTGGCCGTGCCAAGGGAGAACGAGGCCCAATGGGAGAAGTTCTCCTTGGTTGCCGGCGAATAATTGACCGCTACCAGGCGTCCGTTCATGGTCATGGACGGAACCCCGTCGATCCCGCAGGCCAGGGCGGGTCCGCATAGGAAGAGCGCCAGGGCTAGGCCCAGCCCACCCGAAAGCCCCATGAACCACTGCTGGATCTTGCCCTGAACCGTGTCCCGATTTCCCCGCCCGCGCATACCCGCCAAAGTCTCCCACCTTTCCGGCCCGCGAACCCTCACGTGCCAGACCCATGGTGCGGTGGGTGGCGCGTCCAGTCAAGGCGGCTATGCCCACTTTCGCCGATACGTTCAGGAGTAGAGACCCAGGTGGTTGTCCCTGGGCGTCTCGCCCTTGCTGCTAGATCGTGGATAGTTCGGGCCGTAAGCCGTCTGTCATTGGCCCATCATCCAGCCGTCATATTCGTGCGATACAGTAGGAAAAAGACTTCCGCGTTCCCAAGCCACACCCGAGGGTGGACCACGATGGCCAAGAAGATGAAACCTGAATTGCTGGCGCTCAGCACCGGCATCATATTGAGTATCTACGGGGCTGGCTACCTCCACACACAGGCCGCTGCTTCCGCCGAGGCCCCGACCCAGCATATCTCCGCCCCCGCATCCGTAGCTACCAGTGCTCCGGGATCAGGCGCGAGCGGGGCAACCCAGGCAAGCGCGCTCCGCGACGGTACCTATAACGGCAGCGGAAGCAACTACCTGGGCGATGTCTCGGTGGCCGTGACGATTGCCGGCGGCAAGATCAGCCAGGTACAAATCACGGCCTGCAACATGCATTATCCCGAGTACTGGATCGACGGCATGCCGGCCGAGGTGGTGGCCGCGCAGTCGGCCAATATCAACTTCGTCAGCGGCGCCACCGCAAGCTCGCAAGCCTTCACGGACGCGGTCACCCAGGCCCTCTCGCAGGCGGCCTAGACGTATGGCCGCCACGCTCTCCGCTCTCTCGCCAGGCGCGTCCACCAGCCGGACATCCGCGTCCGGCCCGGACGCCGTTTTCACCACGGCGGCGGCGGTCATGGACACCGTGGTGTCTCTCGCCGTCGTGGGGGCGGGCGGCGATCCCGAGCTACCGGCGCGAGTGGAGCGGGCATTCGGCTGGTTCACCCAGGCCGAACGCACCTGCTCGCGGTTCGACCGGGACAGCGAGCTGATGGAACTGTGCCGCACGGTGGGCCCGGCGGTCCCAGTCGGCGATCTCCTCTTTGGCGCCCTCCGCATGGCCCTGGAAGTGGCGCGACTCTCGAAGGGCGCCTTTGATCCCACGGTGGGCCTGGCATTGGAGCGCGCGGGGTTCAACCGGAACTACCGCACGGGCGAACCACTGCATACGGAGATCGGCGCCACGTGCCAGCCCAACTACCGCGACGTGCGTCTGGACGCCGCCAGACAAACCATTACCCTGCTCCGGCCGCTGCTATTGGATCTTGGCGCGGTGGCTAAGGGATTGGCGATCGACCTCGCGGCCCAGGAACTGGCATGCTATCCCGGTTTCGCAATCGATGCGGGCGGTGATCTCTTCGTAGGCGGCCACAATGGCCAGGGGACTCCCTGGCGCATCGGGATCAAGCACCCCTTCCGCCCCACTACCCTGATCGATACGGTCGAGGTTCGGGATCTGGCGGTCTGCACGTCGGCGGCTTACGAGCGCCGGGTGGAGGCGGGGCCAATCACCCATCACCTCCTCGATCCGCGGGGTGGCGAGTCGGCCATGGGGGTAGCGAGCGTGACCGTGATCGCCCGCACGGCCATGCTGGCCGACGCTCTGTCCACGGCCGCTTTCGTGCTTGGCCCGGAGCGCGGGATCGCGCTCCTGGAGGCGACCAACGTCGACGGCCTGATCATCACTCCCACATTGGCACAAAAGGCAACCAAACACTATGCACGACATCAAACACTCGCCCGCGAGTCCTAGGCCCCGGCCGGCAGGCAGGCCCGGCCCGCGCCCTAACGCCATTCCCGGCTCCGGACGGCCTCGTCCCGGCGCGCCCTATCGCCAACTTCGGTCCGTCCCGAAAGGCACGGGTACGCCGCCTCCGCGGCAAGCGGCTGACGACGAGCGGCGGCGTACCTCGTGGGACCGCCTACAAAAGTTCGCGCGCACGCCCAAGGGCTACCTGCTCGGGGCGCTGTTGGCGCTGCTGGCCATTACCGTGCCCCATCAGGGTATGGACGCCCTCCGGGTGACCGGAGCGGCCGTGCTGGCCGCGGTGGTTCTGGACCTGATCCTGCATCTGGTGCTGCGGGAAAAGCTCCTGATTCCCACCAGCGCCCTACTCACCGGCTTGATCATCGGCATGGTGCTGGCCCCCCAGGAGCCAACCTGGACCGTGATCATGACCGCCGGCATCGCGATCGGGGCCAAGCACCTGTTGCGAACCACCAGGGCGCATATATTCAACCCTGCCGCCATCGCCCTGGCCCTGGCGCCACCGCTGTTCGGCAGCGGCGAAAGCTGGTGGGGCGCCACGGCCGGTCTGCCCGCCGTGATGATCCTCCCCTTGTTGGTGGTGGGCTATCTGGTGGCGGAGCGGGCGAACAAGCTGCCCCAGGTGCTGACCTTCCTGGGCATCTACTTCGCCTTTCTCACCGGCATGGCCTATCTCACCCACACGGATGCGATCCAGATCGCCGCCATGTACCGCGATCCGTTCCTCAACTCCGCGTTGTTCCTCGCCTTCTTCATGCTGACCGATCCACCCACCTCCCCGGCCAAGCTCTGGGACCAGATAGTATTTGGAGCCGGCGTAGCCGTGCTGGCGGTGCTGATCGAGCTGAATCACGATACTGTAACCTACCTCTTGCTGGCCCTCCTGGCGGGGAATGCCTGCTGGGCCTGGCGCCGGGTCAGGGTTACGAGGCAGGCGGTAGGGAAGCGGGCCGATGTGGCTCGGGCATCGCGGTAAGTACGCGGGCTACTCGGTCGCCTTGGGGTGACCGACATGCAGGTCGCGAAGTACGACCAGGCCACGATCATCGTCCACCCAGAACCAAATACGAGCTGACTTTGTCACTTCGTATTGAAATAGCCCAGTGCCTTTGAAGCGGCCACGGGTGAGCGGGGTGAGCCGCCCAGAGTCTTTCGGTCTATCCTTGGGGTTTCGGGCCAGATGATCGTAACAGGCCCGAGCATTGGAGGGATAGAGCGCGCACAGCTGCTCCCACTTTGATGCCGTAGTTCTATCCGACGCATGAATCTTGTAAGAGAAAGGCCCAGGAGGATCGCGGGGACCAACTGGGCGCTTCACATACGGCGGCAACCGGCGGTTGATTTCTGACTTGTCATCCGCGGCCATCACAAGCGTTATGGCCGCCGCAACGGTATTTCCAGGTCAACGTCCCGCTCGGCCAGTAGGTTAGTAGTGAGGTCGGTGTCTCTGATTATCTCAGCAGTCTGCCGCCAAGCCTGTAACGCTTCGTCATACTCTTCCCATTCATCGGTCAGCATGGCGCCCAGGAGAGCCGCGCCAAGTTCACGAGTCATCTCTACCAGTTCCTCGGCGCTCAAAGGCTCCGCCCAGGCTAAACCAGGAGGCAGACTTACATCCTTTGATAGGGGAAAGAGAGGGTGAAGCATCGTAAGCTCATGCCTCACTCGATCCTGTGACGGCTGCCTAGCGGCCAAGGCTTCTCCTCTCCCAGCGCCAATGCTTGCCGCAAGCTCAGCCACCCGTGCTACATCCATCGCGGTGTCCAGACTGACAATGCTCGATATGCAACTTTATCCTACTGGATTCTCCCTTTCGCTCATAGTCCTGAATTGGTCTCGGCGCCAAACGCGCGACTGAAATGACCCAGCCGTCGAGCCTGGACATCTTCTTGATCACCTAGCGAGACGAATCGCCTAGTAATCGGGCGATCTCGTCCGCGGCGCCGGCCAGCGGAACGTGCCGCGCCTCGTCCGCGGTTCGCGCCTTTACCTCCAGGGTGGCATCCCGCAGGGTCCGGCGGCTGACCGTGGCGCGCAGGGGAATGCCCAACAGATCGGCGTCGTTGAACTTTACCCCCGCACGCTCATCGCGGTCATCATACAGAACCTCGATCCGCAGCTCCTTCAGATCCGCGTATACTCGTTCGGCCGCCGCGCGCACCACGTCATCGGTGAGATCGAGCCCCACCAGGTACACGGCAAACGGCGCCAGAGCGGCTGGCCAGATGAGGCCGCGCTCGTCGTGATGGGCTTCGGCAACGCAGGCAATAAGCCGCCCGACGCCTATCCCATAGGAGGCCATGACCAGCTCGCGCGTCTGGCCCTCCGCGTCAAGATAGCGGGCTCCAAGCGCCGTGCTGTATCGGGTTCCCAGCTTGAAGGTATGGCCGACCTCCACCGCCCGTGCCAGGCGCAGCCCCATGCCGCAGCGCGGGCACGGGGCGCCCTCATAGACGGAAGCGATATCGGCCACGATGTCCGCACTGTAGTCCCGACCCAGGTTGGTGTTGAGCAGATGGAAACCAGTTCGATTGGCCCCCGCGACCAGATTGGGCGAGCGTGCCACCAGATCATCGACCACGATAACGGCTCCGGTGACGCCGATTGGCGAGGCGTACCCAGGCACGATCCCGGTGCCGGCAAGCTCCTCGGCGCGAGCCGGGCGTAGGCTGGGGGCGCCAACCACGTTGGCCAATTTGGTCTCATTGATCTCCATATCGCCACGGACCACGGCAAAAATAAGGCGGTCACCGGCCATGAAAAATACCGCCTTGGCGGTACGGGCGGGCGGAACATCCAGCAAAGCCGCCAGTGCGGCGATGGATTCCGCCTCGGGCGTCGCCACTTCCTGGACCGGCTTCATCGCTTCCGAACTCGGAGCCGGCTTGGCGAAGGTTGCCGCTTCACGATTCGCCGCGTAGCCGCAGGCATCGCACCGGGCCAGCACATCCTCGCCGATCTCGGAGAGAAACATGAACTCGTAGGTCGAACTTCCGCCCATCATGCCCGGATCGGCTTCCACGGGAATGGCCTCGATCCCGCAACGACTGAAGATTCGCAGATAGGCATCATAGACACGCGGATAAAAACGATCGAGATCCTCGACTGTGGCATGGGCGGAATAGGCATCCTTCATGGTGAACTCACGCACCCGAATCAGCCCACCGCGAGCGCGCGGCTCGTCGCGAATCTTGGTCTGAATCTGATAGAGCATGCGGGGAAGCTGGCGGTAGGATTGCACGCCCCTAGGCAGCAAGTCGGTAAGCGCCTCCTCGTGCGTCATGGCCAGCACCATGTCCTTCCCGGATCGATCCTGGAATCGCACCAGTTCCGGTCCAACCGTGTACCAGCGGCCAGATCGCTGCCATAACTCGGCCGGCTGCATCAAGGGGAGGGAAACTTCCTGCCCGCCCACGCCATCCATTTCCTCACGCAGAATTCGCTCAACGCGCTGTTTCACTCGCTGACCAAGCGGTAGGAACGAGTAGATGCCCGCGGCGAGCGGCTGAATATACCCGCCCCGGACGAGGAACTGATGGCTGGCGATCTCGGCGTCCGCCGGGGCCTGGCGGAGCATGTCACCGAAGAGTTCCGAACGTCGCATGAGAGCGCCTCCCTGGATAGGCCGCGATGGCGTCTCCCCGTGGAGAAGCGCGCGGCAACAAAACAAACGACCCTTCATCCGCTGGGACGAAGGGTCGTGTTCGTGGTGCCACCCCGGGTTCGGAGGCCGAAGCCTCCCTCATTGGGCGCCGGATAACGGCGGCCGCCGCGGTCCCTTTCGCCGCTCACTTCGAGCGTTCGGGACCGATGAGGATTGGTGGGATTCAGCGGGCCATGCACCGGGAAAGGCTCTCAGCCGCCGGCCTTTCCTCTCTGATTGATGAACGGTCCCGCGTACTTGTCCAATCCCTGGCTCTCAAGGAGCCTCTCCACAGTATAGAGGATAGGCGCTGGAAATCGCGGTAATTCGGCCCAGGGACTCCAGTCTACATTTTCGCTTGCACGATAAGCGTCACCTGGAACCCGCGCGCGGGATCCGAGCACGTCGGGCCGGGGCAGACGGTGGTGCCGATAGCGGTCAGCGTGGTATGTCCGGCCACGGTGGCGGTATAGATGCCCTGGGCGCCTCGGATCATCGCCACGTTGATCGCCCGTTTGACGATCCCCGGCGTACTGAAAGCAAGGTTCCACACATAGTCGGGACCGAGCTCCAGAACGAACTTCTGGCCCACCGTGTAGTGGAGCACCTGCCCATTGTTGGCCGGGGTGATCACCTGAGGTCCGGAGGGCGCGGTGGGCGCGGACGGCGTGAAGGTAGTGCCGTTCCCCAGGACGGTGGCCGCGCCGAGCGTATCATACAGCTCGGTGAAGCCCCCCAGTTGTCCGCCACGCGCCTGGACGGCCTTGGTGGTGGCCGCGCATCCGGCGCGCACCGTGATCGAGAGGGTTGCCAGATCGGGCAGCACATGAGTTCCGGTGATCACCGAGGGCATGGTCCAGAATCCCTCGGCGGTGGCCAGCCGCTGGAGACCCAGGACCGCCTCGGGGGTGATCGCGTAATTGGTCAACGCGGGGACGGCGCCTTGATAGGTAATCGTGCCATCACCGTAGATGTTCACCGTCATCGGGCGGATGTTCCCGCCGCTCCGTCCGAAGTTAATCGACGGGGTATCGCCCGGACCATGGCCGGCTGGGATGCAGGGCAGGTTGGCGGCGGTTCGCGGTGACTGATGCGCGGCGGCCGGGATCGCGACCGCGGACGCGGCCAGCGCTCCCACCAGGAAGGGTGCCGCCAATAGTCGAGAGAGTCGCGATGATCCAGTCGGGATGTGCATGTCGAATGTCCTTCGCTCAGCGATCGTCGAGGGGCTCACTCCCCTCCCGATCAGCTAAACGGCCGCGGGGAGAGAAGAGTCACGCCTCGCGCGAGGAGCGGCAGCCCGGGCAGAAGCCCGCGTACTCCGTCCTATGGCCCTCCACCGCGTAGCCGGTCCGCGCCGCTACCTCCTGGTAGGCGGAGGTATCCAGCGAGGGCTCGGAGAGCGTGGGCACGTCGTCGAGCCGCCCGCAGCGGCGGCAGATAATGTGATCGTGCGGGCTGGTCTCCCGATCGTAGGCCACGACCCCATCCGGTTGCCGCACCTCGGCGATCAACCCGGTTTGCACCAGATGATGCAGAGCGTTGTAGACCGTGGCGAAGGCGATCCGCGGCTGCGCCCGATGCACGGCATCGTAGATTTGGGCGGCGGTCAAATGAGAAGGGCGCGCCCGCACCAGGTCTAACACGGCCTGGCGATGGGGAGTCAACCGACCCGGTAGCAAAGTATACATCGCGCGATTCATACTTATAGTATACGCGCAATTGCCCCATCGGTTATAGTTAGAATGATTCTAATTCTAGGTCATGCGGGTTGGAGGAGCGGTGGATGGCAACCGTAACCGGGGAACAAGGCACGCCCAACGAGCGAGGACCGGGCTTAACCGTGGCGGAGAAGGAACGGGCCTTCGTCCTCCAATATATTCAGCCGGGATTGGCGGGGTTGATGGACGGCTCGGTCTCCACCCTGGCCCCTATCTTCGCCACCGCGTTCGCCACCACCAGCGGGACGCACACGGTCTTCCTGATTGGTCTGGCGGCGGCGGTCGGTGCCGGAATCTCCATGGCTTTTTCCGAGGCGCTATCCGACGACGGCACGATTACCGGGCGCGGCAGCCCCTGGCTCCGGGGAGGGATAACTGGGCTAATGACCTTCCTTGGGGGGCTCGGGCACACCTTGCCCTTCTTACTGGCCAATAAGAACACGGCGCTCACCGCCGCCTACGCGGTGGTCGGGATCGAGCTTCTGGTCATTGCTTATATCCGCTTCCACTATTTCAAGATGAATTTCTTCTTCTCGGTTCTCCAGGTGATCGGGGGTGGCGGACTGGTGTTCTTCGCCGGAGTGAAGATCGGGAGCTCGTGACCGGTTTGCCGCGAAATGCCGCCTCTGTTACGGTCCCACCAGGACCCCGCCGAAGTCGCGGGGGCTAATGCACCCTGACCGGTGGGATCACCCAAATGGTGGAGGCAGGCCGGTTCGGGATGGGCGACACTTATACCCAGAATCACGAAGCTTGGGCTGTGAACAACTAGCCCATGAGCCGGCCCGCCGCGTGCTCTCGCGCCATGCGGAGCGCGCGCACGAGAAAGAAGAGATCATGTCATCGAATGCCTTGTCTACCAGCGATCCCACGGGTTTGCCGGATCTGACGCGGGTGCCTGGTATCCTTCGGCACCTGACCCGGTTATCCGAGCCAGTCAAAAGCGAGGACGACCCTATCGTCTTCATTCATATCTACTCACACCCGGAGGAGGATGGATCACAACCGCGGCTCCGGTTTATTCGCGCGGCCGAAAGCGGGCCCGAGGGCATTGCTTGCGTAGACGACGCGGCGCGGGCCGCCCTCCTCGCTCTGCGGGCGTATGAGCAGCTACGCGTCCCATCCGCGCGCGCCCTGGCGCGGAACTGGCTGGGATTCGTGGCCCATATGCAGGAGCCGGACGGGCGCTTCACCAATTTTATCGTTGACCGGGTTGGGCGGAAGAAGCGGCACGGGCGCACATCATACCCTGGCGGCCAGTGGTGGACCTCGCGAGCCCTCTGGGCCCTGGCGGCTGGGTGGCGGGTGACCGGCGACCAGCGGTATCGGGAGCTATTCGAACAGGGACGATTCGCCGGTACGCGCTATCTGAAAGTGGTGGCGATCCAAGCCCTTGCGCTCATGGAATGGTACGCGACCGAACCCACCGCCGCGCTGGCCCGGCGCATCCATGCCCTCTGCGACCGCATCGTCACCAGTGGGCCGGACTACATGCGGGACCGCAAGGGGGCTGACAACCTCTTGCCGTGGGGGTACCATCAGTTGCAGGCCGTCGCGCGGGCCGGCCATCTCTTTTCCCGCCTGGATTACCTTGTCGCCTGCGAGCGCACCGTGGCCCACGCGATCGAGCCGCTGGTGAACGCGCAGTTCCGGGCAACCGCCCCCTGGAGCCAGGATCCGAAATGCGTGTACGACGTGTCTACCCTCATGCTTGGCCTGGAAGAACTGTATCGCGCGACGGGCCAGGAACGGTATTGCCAGTTGGCCCTTGCCTGCGTCGACTGGGTTCACGCCGACAATCCGGTTGGGCGATCCCTCTACAATCCGCGGAATGGCCGCTGCGCCGATGGGGTCAGCGAAGACGAGATCTCGCCAAACTGCGGCGCCGAATCGGCGATCGAGGCCGGCTTCATGGAGTTGGCCCGGCGCCGGTTGGCGAAGGATCCGCACCGGCAGCCCGCCGATCCCGAGTTGGACAACCTGGACGAAGGGACCGCCTGACCCGCCGCGTCCGGCGGTAAGATCTGGGTAGGGGTACCCGGTGCCCCTACCAAAGGCGTATGCACGGCGTCAGGGTATGATTCGTGGGTAAGGCCCAGGCCTGAAGGCGGAAGCAGCCCATACCGCTGCCCAGGCTCATGATCGCCAAGGGACGGAGAATCCATGAGCGCCGATCACCCACGCCCTGACGCGCCGAAGCTGGCTGCCCGAGACGGCCTCTCCAGTCCCCTCGATTTTCCTCCCGAGGCGCGGCGCCGTTGGGAGTGGCCCGCCGAGGACATCCGTCGGGTGGGGTATCAGGTGGTGGATCTGATTGCCGATCATCTCGCTAACCTCCCGGAACAGCCGGTCTTTCAACCAGTCCCCGAGGAATTGGCGGTGGCCTTCTTGACTACCCCATCACCCGAGGCGGGTCAGCCGCCGGACGCGATCCTGGAGGAGTTCGCCGCGACCATTGCCCCCTACCCTTTCGGGAACGGTCATCCCCGTTTCTTCGGCTGGGTGAATTCCCCGCCCGCCGTGATGGGCATTTTCGCCGAGAGCCTGGCTGCCGCCATGAATCCGAGCGTGGCCGGGGGGAACCATGCCGCCGTCTACATCGAGCGCCAGGTGGGACAATGGTTCGCGGCGCTGCTCGGCTTCCCACCCAGCTGCATGGGATTGCTGGTCAGCGGCGGCTCGATGGCCACCCTCACCGGGCTGGCCGTGGCCCGTCATGTCAAGGCGGGTTGGGACGTCCGGGCAGCCGGCCTCCAGGGCACGGTGCCCCGCCTGATCGTTTACGCCTGTGTTGAGGGCCACGGCTGCGCGCGTAAGGCAGTGGAAATGCTGGGGATCGGCGGCGACAACTTGCGGCTCGTGCCGGCGGACGAACGGGGACGGATGCGGGTCGACGGGCTGGAAGAGGCAGTGGTCCGAGATCGCGCGGCCGGCCATCGGCCAATCGCGGTGGTGGCCAGCGCGGGAACGGTGAACACGGGAGCGATCGACCCTCTGGCCGAGATCGTCGATCTCTGCAGGCGGCACGAGCTTTGGTTGCATGTGGATGGCGCCTATGGGGCGCCCGCCATCCTCACCAAGCGGTATCGGGACGAACTGGCGCCGTTGGCGCTGGCCGACAGCGTGGCCCTGGATCCGCACAAGTGGCTCTACGTGCCGGTGGAGGCGGGACTGGTCCTCGTGCGTGACGCGGAGGCGTTACGCGATACCTTTAGTTTGGTGCCGCCCTACTTGCGCACCGATGGGAGCCCAACCGGGGTGGGAGGGCCGCCGTGGCTCAGCGAGTTCGGCTTCCAGCAGACCCGAGGCTTCCGCGCTTTGAAAGTGTGGATGGCCCTGAAGCACCATGGGATCGGCGGCTATGCCGAGGCTATCGAGCATGATTGCGCGCTGGCCGGCTACCTGGCCGAGCGGATCGCGGCCAGCCCGGATCTGGAGTTGCTGGCGGCAAACCTGAGCATCGTCTGCTTCCGCTATCTGCCGCGCGGGCGCGGCCACGAGGCGGAGCCCCTTAACACGCTCAATCAAGCGATCTTGCGAGACCTTCAGCTAGGCGGCCGCGCCTTCCTATCCAGTACCCTACTGGATGGGTGCTTCGTGCTCCGCGCCTGCATCGTCAATCCTCGGGCCACGGTCGAGGATATCGAGATCCTGGTGGATACGGTGGAAACGATCGGAGCCCGTTTGGCGGGAGGGGGAGAGATCACGTGACCCATCCATTGGTTATCCAGTTGCGCTTTACTCGGAATGAACTGATCCGAGCCCTGAATGGGGTGTCCGATCAGGAGGCACGCACGCGCTTCCCGCCCATGAACTGCATCAGTTGGATGCTTGCCCATCTGACCTCGCAAGAACACCGCTACTGGCTGGGGGCAGCCCAGGGTATCGTATTGGTGCCGGAAGTGGACGAATTGGCCGCGTATGGGAAGCCGGCCACCACCCCGCCGCTCGAGGACATGTGGGAGGCATGGCACGCGGTGACCCGCGCCGCCGACCCTTTCCTCGAAAGCTTGACCACCGCCAGTCTACAATCCCATCCTGTGGTCCGCGGGAAGCCGATGGATCACTCGCTGGGCAGCCTCCTGCAACGGGTGATCTATCACTACTGGTTCCATATCGGCGAGGCGCAGGCGATCCGCCAGTTGCTGGGCCATGTCGACTTGCCGGAATTCGTGGGAGATATCCATCTGGAGGCGCCCTACCTACCGGAACCGGCCGGATAGCGGATAGGTACAGACAAGAAAGGGAAGGATGGATCTCGCGGTGGACGGCGGGTTGCGTTAGCGCGCCAGCCCCAGCCGCAGACCGAAGCCGATCAGCACCGTGCCGGTGACGCGCTCCATGGCGGTTTTGATCCGCGGGCGGCGCAACACATCCCCGGCCCGAGTGACCAGAAAAGTGTAGGCGAAGAGCCAGATCAGGCCCATGCTCATGTGGATGCCCGCCAGCAGCAGCGAGGTGGCGAACACCGGATCACCGGGCGCCATGAACTGCGGCAGGAAGGTAGTATAGAAGACGGCGATCTTGGGGTTGAGCAGGTTACTCAGCAGCCCCTGGCGGTAGGCCGACCATCCGCCCTGTCGGGACGCGATCCCTGGATCGGCCTCGGGCTCCGCGCCGGCCCATATGACGGAGGGGCGCGTCCGCCAGAGCGTCTGGATGCCCATCAGGATCAGATAGGCGGCTCCGGCGAGCTTCAGCACGGTGAAGGCGGTGGCCGAGGCGTTGAGGAGCGCCGCCAGTCCCAGGGCGGCGGCAATTGCCCAGCAGAGCAGCCCGTTGATAATCCCCAGGCTGGTCAGCCAGGCCGCCCGCCGCCCGCGCGCCAACGCGATACGGGTGACCACCGCCATGTCGGCGCCCGGCGTGATCGTGAGCAGGGCGGCGACCCCGATGAACGCAAGCAGATGGAGGTGCATGGAAAGACCTATCCTTACCGTTCACCAAGTGTACCGCACGCCCAACGGTCAATGGCCCGCTCGTGCCGCCCACCCTTTCTCCAGAGCGTCCAGGAACACCTCGGCCGGCTGCGCGCCCGATACTCCATACGCCTCGTCAACTACCACGAAAGGGACACCCCGAATGCCGAACGCGGCGGCGCGCTCCTCGTCCGCCCGCGTCTCGGCGGCATAGGCGTCGCCGGCCAGGACCGTCCGCGCCTCCTCCCCGTCCATGCCAACCTCGGCGGCAAGCCGGACCAGGGTATCCGGATCGCTGATCGGGAGGCCCTCGGTGAAGTACGCGCGCATCAGGCGCTCCTCCATCACGTCTTGCAGGTCATGGGACGCCGCCAGATGCGTGAGGCGATGGGCATCGAAGGTGTTGCCGTGCTGGGCGCGGTCGAAATGGTATTCCAGGCCATCCTCGGCGGCCAGCGCGGTGAGCCGCGCGTGGCCGGCCGCCGCTTGCTCCTTGGTCTGGCCATACTTCCGCGCCAGGAGCTCGTCCAGGGTGCCCGCCGACCTGGGAGGCGCGGTGGGGTCGAGCTCGAAGCTGCGCCACGTAACCTCG
>DATBTL010000519.1:0-3561 GCA_036559345.1 Chloroflexota bacterium
GCGCCGAATCCGCTACCCTCGGGAGAGAAGGAGGGCTTTTCAGCTATGTTTGCCATTCATCTGATCGCGCGACTAGTCTTACTATCCCTCAGCCTCGTCCCCCGGCCACCGTGGAACGGCCTCCCCACTCGCACGCTCACCAGCGGCGGCATCCAGGGCGATCCGGTGAACGTTGCCCTGGAAGGCACCCAGACCCAGATTCTCGCCGCCTTCCAGGCGATGGGCTGGTTGCGAGCCGACCCGCTCTCGGCGAAAGATGACGCGCGACTGGCCGTGGACGCGGTGTTTCACCGCCTCTACCCGACGGCGCCGGTCAGTAATCTCTATCTTTTTCACCGGCCGGAGGATTTCGCGGTCGAACATGAACTGGGTTCAGTGGCCCGGCGGGACCACGCCCGCTTCTGGGATAGCGGACGGAAAGACCCCGGCACCGGGCTGGAACTGTGGATCGGCGATGCCTCGCAAGACGTGGGGATCGAGATCCTCCGCCGACATCACATTCCGGTCGGTACCACGCATCGGATCAATCCCGATATTGACGCCGAGCGCAATCTGATTGTCAGTGGCCTGCGGAGCACCGGCAAGGTAGCGGCAGTGCTTACCGAGCCGGGAATGGGCGCAACCACCAACGCGGTGAACGGCGGCGGCGACCACTTTCACACCGATGGCAAGGTAGCCCTGATCGTGTTGCGGCATTAAACCGCGATACCGTGGGCTGGAGGTCGCCCGCGACCTCCAGCCCACGGTTTGCTAATCCTCGCTTGGCTTCCCGCTCGCGGTCCGGATCGTCTCGACCACCCCGGCGTCGGCGAGGGTGGTGGTATCGCCGAGTTGCCGCTGATTGGCGATGTCGCGGAGGAGGCGGCGCATAATCTTTCCGCTCCGGGTCTTCGGCAGATCCGGGGTAAAGAGAATCTGCTTTGGTCGGGCGATGGGGCCGATCACCTTGGCCACGTGCGCCCGCAACTCCTCGCCCAGGGCTTTGTTCGGCTCGATGCCGGCCTTCACCGTGACATAGGCGAAAATCGCCTCCCCGGTCAGGGCATCTTGCTGACCCACCACGGCCGCCTCGGCCACCCGCTTGTCATCCACCAGGGCGCTCTCTACCTCGGTGGTGCTGATCCGGTGGCCCGAGACGTTCATCACGTCGTCGATCCGGCCCAGGAACCAGTAGTAGCCATCGGCGTCGCGCTTGACACCATCGCCCGCCAGATAGAGGCCGGGAAAGCGACCCCAATAGGTTTGGAGGTACCGCTCGGGATCCTTATAGATACCGCGGAGCATGGAGGGCCACGGCTTGGTAACCACCAAATAACCGCCGCCCGCGCCTTCGATTTCTCGTCCCTGATCGTCGACAATCGCCACCGAAATGCCGGGCAGGGGTTGGGTCGCGGAGCCCGGTTTGGTGGTGGTCACGCCAGGCAAGGGACTGATCATGATCGCTCCGGTCTCGGTCTGCCACCAGGTATCGACCACTGGGCAGCGCTCACCGCCGATGTAGGTGTGATACCAGATCCACGCCTCGGGATTGATCGGCTCACCCACGCTCCCCAACAGACGGAGCGACTTCAGATCATGACCCGCCGCCCATTGGGTGCCCCAGCCCATGTGGGCGCGGATGGCGGTCGGCGCGGTGTAGAGGATGCTGACCTTGTATTTCTCGATCAAGGCCCACCACCGATCCTTGGCCGGGAAATCTGGGGTACCTTCGTAGAGAAGGCTGGTGCTGCCATTCGCCAGGGGGCCGAAAACAATGTAGCTATGCCCTGTCACCCAACCAATGTCGGCGGCGCACCAATAGACATCGTCCGGCTTGACATCGAACACCATGGCGTGGGTGCTGGCGCAACCGGTCAGATAGCCGCCAGTCGTGTGGATGATCCCCTTGGGCTTGGCGGTGGTCCCACTGGTGTAGAGTAGATACAGCATGTCCTCGCTGTCCATTGCCTCGGGCGGGCAGTCCGTGCTCTGGCCGGGGACCGTGTCGTGCCACCAGACATCCCGGCCCGGCTTCATTACCACCTGATTCTCGGTGCGGCGCACCACCAACACTTTTTCGATGGAGGGCGTGATAGCCAGCGCCTCATCGGCGGCGTCCTTGAGCGGGACCACCTTGCCCCGGCGATAGGCCCCATCGGCGGTGACCAGGACCCTGGCCTCGGCGTCATTGATCCGATCGCTCAGGGCGGTGGCGGAGAACCCGGCGAAGACCGCCGTGAAGGGGGCGCCTATGCGGGCGCAGGCCAGCATGACTACTGGAAGCTCGGGGATCATCGGCAGGTAAATGGCCACCCGATCGCCGCGTGTGACTCCCATGGCTTTCAGGGCGCCGGCGCACCGGCACACATCGCTCAGCAATTCGCGGTAGGTGATCACGCGGGTGTCGCCGGGCTCGCCTTCCCAATAATAGGCAACCCGGTCGCCGAGTCCGGCCTGAACATGGCGGTCCAGGCAATTATAGGAAACGTTCAAGGTGCCGCCGACGAACCATTTGGCATAGGGGAGGTTCCACTCCAGCACGGTGGACCAGGGGGTAAACCAATCCAGCCGGCCAGCCTGAGAGGCCCAATATGCCTCGGGATCGGCGGCGGCCCGTGCGTAGACTTCAGGGTTACTCAGCAGCGCCTGCCGCCGAAATTGTTCCGAAGGGGGGAAACTGCGCCGCTCCTCGAACAGGGCCTCAATGGTTGCACCGGGCTGGTCAGCCATAACACACCTCTTTGTTGTGTCCTTACAGGTCGGTAGTCGTTCCGCTCTTGAGCATAGCACGCTTGCGGGGCGGCTGGCGGATGCTGGCTAGGGGCGTGGGCACGGTCTGAAAATAGTCGCGGGATCCTGCGCTTGAAAGCGCATGGAACGGACGGGGCCGGCTAAAGCCGGTTCACCGGCGCGGCTCCGGCTTTAGTCGGCATTCATCCTGTCATGACACTTTAGTGTCAGGATTGGGACTATTTTCTGACCCTGGGGGCGTGGGTCTCCAGGCTTCCCAGCAGGATCACGATGTGCATTCTAGGAGCGCGGGTCTCCAGACCCGCGGGGCGCTGCTGCCCACCCGTTGGCGGCAGTGTTACCCTGCTGGCGATCCGTGGCCGAACCAAGCGGGTCTGGAGACCCGCGCTCCTAAGCGGTGGCTCCGAAGCAAGCGGTTCGTCAGTCGATCTTTACGATGCCCTCGGCTACCGGGCCGAATGGCCGGCCGTTCAGGGTGATCTCCGCCGCGATCACCTGGCGACTGGGGCCGGTAGGAGCGGAGGGCGCGGTCACCAAAAATCGGAGGGCGCCGCTACCCGCGCTGGCAATCGTCTCTTGGACCATCGGCGGATCGCAGATCCAACCATCAGGCAGCCGTAACGTGGCGGTCGTGCGCGCCTCAGCGCTGAGATGATTGACAACGCGTGCCTCGACCACGAACGGCTCGCCGGGGGCGGCGGTGATCTGATAGGGATAGAGGGTGGCCCAGTTCGGATCATAGGCGAAACCCGCCTCCTCCGGTACGGCGATCAGACCCCAGAGGACGTCGTTCAAGGCACGGGCACGGCGGAGCGCCTCGTCCAGGAAGGC
>DATBTL010000520.1:0-5372 GCA_036559345.1 Chloroflexota bacterium
CGCCTATGCGGCCAAGCTCAAGCACATGACTGACCAGCAGGCGCGCCTGGCCGGTTATGCGGCCCTGGACAAGATGGTAATGCAAGACGCGCCGGTGGATCCGATTTTCAACTCCGTCTACTATGCCTTGCCGTCCGCGAACCTCCATAACTTCTACCTGCATAACGTCTGGACTCTGGTCTTCGCCGACTACACCAAGTCCTGACCGCGAGAGCGGTACGAGGCGGCGTACCCGTCGCCTCGTACCGCTCGCGGGCAGGCCGTGAAGGGAACCGCGCCGTGCTTCGTTTCATTCTTCGCCGCCTGGTCCTGATCGTGGTGGTGCTCCTGGGCGTCTCGGTAATTACCTATGGGCTCACCTACTTGATGCCCGGCGACCCAGCGCGCCGTCTGGCGGGGAACAATGCGTCGGCGGAGGTGGTCCAGCACATTCGCCACCAGCTTGGGCTCGATAGGCCGTTCTGGGTGCAGTATTCCACGTATTTCAGCCATCTTATCCATCTGGATTTCGGTTATTCCTATCAGCAAAACCTGCCGGTTCTCCCTACCGTCTGGGCCCGTTTCCCGGTCACCGGCCAATTGGCGGTGGGCGGGGTGATCGTGGAATTGCTGATCGGCCTCCCCACCGGGATCATCTCGGCCTATAGGCGCGGCTCGGCTATCGATCGGGCGGCCACCATCTTCTCGCTGGCCGGCCTCTCGGCTCCTCCGTTCTGGTTGGGACTGATTCTTCTCTTCACCCTGGCCTTCAAGGCGGGGTGGTTCCCGATCGGCGGCTATCAAAGCCCGGCGATTATCTACTTGATTCTCCCCTCGTTCACCCTTGGGGTCGGCGGCGCGGCAGTCTATACGCGTCTGTTCCGATCCACGATCCTCGACGTCCTGGATCAGCCGTATATCCGCATGGCGCGGGCCAAGGGCCTGTCGGAAAGGGTGATCCTGTTCCGCCATGTCGTGCCCAACGCCATTCTACCGATCATCACTCAGATTGGCATCGACCTCGGCACCTTTCTGGGCGGTGTCTTTATCATCGAGTACGCATTCGGACTGCCCGGCATCGGCCAGCAAGCGATTACGGCGATCAACCAGTTGGATATCCCGATTATTCTGGGGACCGTGCTTTTCACGGCCTTCCTGATTGTCTTCTCCAATTTGGTGGTGGACGTGGCGATCGGCTTCGTGGATCCGCGCATCCGCTACGACTAACGTTCCCACGAATTTGGTGGTTGAGTGCGCTCCTCATTCTTGTGATCGCCAGTGTTTCATAGACTACAATTGGTTGCCCCGCGCCTCGCAAGGTGGTAGGCTAGTGCCGGGACGCTTATGCAGCTATTTGCATGTGCAACTCCAGTCATGAGGCTCGCCGGTTCATGGAAATGGGCGCGGGGTGGCTGGGGACGGGTATCCCGAGCGATAGCGGAAGTTCATCAGGCGCGGCGCGTCATGGTGGCCCAGGAAAGGTTGGCAGCTCATGCTGGAACGGATGCGGCAATTATGGCGGGATGCCTCGCCCGAGTTGCGCCGGCGCATGATCACCATGTATGCCCTGCTGGCGGGCATGAACGTGGGGGCCTGGGCACTGTTGCTGCTGGAGGCTCAAAAGTACCCGACCCTGCTGGGGCTGGCAACGGTCGCCTACGGCTTTGGCCTGCGGCACGCGGTCGATCCCGATCATATCGCGGCCATCGATAACACCACGCGCAAGCTGATGCAAGATGGGAAGCGACCGGTCGGGGTGGGCTTTTTCTTTTCCCTGGGACACAGCACGGTTGTATTCTTCCTGTCCGTTCTGGTTGCCGTCTCGGCGTCACTGGTGAAGTCGCATCTCAAGGGATGGCAGAACACGGGGAGCCAGATCGGAACCTGGGTCTCGGGATCGTTTCTCCTCCTGATCGCCGCGATCAATCTGATCGTGCTGATCGATATTTTCAAGACCTGGCGCGTGGTGGTCCGCGGCGGCACCTACGACCAGGAGTCCCTTGAGGACTATCTGAATAATCGGGGCCTGCTCGCACGGCTGTTCAAACCGCTTCTCAAGGTCGTATCCGAGAGCTGGAACATGTACCCGATCGGCCTGCTCTTCGGTCTGGGGTTCGATACCGCGAGCGAGGTCGGCTTGCTGGGGATGTCGGCCACCGCGAGTCAGAACGGGATGCCCATTTGGTACATCCTGGTTCTTCCCTTCCTGTTCGTGGCCGGAATGGCCCTGGTGGACACCACCGACAGCATCCTTATGCTCGGAGCTTACGGGTGGGCCTATATCAAGCCGGTGCGGAAACTTTATTACAACATGAACATCACCGCCATTTCGGTCATCGTGGCCCTGTTCATCGGCGGGGTTGAAGTCCTGCAGGTCATCGGCCAGGAGCGTAATGACACCAGCGGCATCTGGGGGTGGGCGCAAAACATTCCCTTCAACGCCCTGGGTTTCTACATCGTGGGGATCTTTCTGGTCAGCTGGCTATGTTCGGTGGCCTTCTATAAATTGCGGCGCATCGACTTGCTGGACTCTCGCGCTTCCCATGCGGGGGATTAAAGGAACGAGCGGCCTGAAGGCCACGGCTAGGCTGGCAAATGAGCCTCCCCGGCCTGAAGGCCGGGGCTTCATGGATGTCACCTCGGCGACACCAGGATCAAGGGAGACGCTACTCGGGAACCAGCCCGGTGGCGATCCAGGTGAAACGGGCTTGATCGATCCAGCGCCATGGGGGCATGCTTCGCCGCTCGGCGGCTCGGATCGTTTTCAAGTCGCGGACCACGATATGTTCAAGCCCGGCGTGATCGAGATAGTAGCGAATGCTGTAGGGCGACAGACCTCCGGCCAATGGCAGGCTCGGACGCAGCTCGCGGTAGGCGGCGCTCGCCGCTGACGGGCGCTCCAGCACGGCTCTGAAGGCGCTCCCGATCGCCCTTCGGGCCCGCATTTCGGGCCCCGGCTCCTCCCACCAGCCGTCCGCCACCGCGACCAGGCCGCCGGGACGGGTCACTCTCGCCCATTCGCCAATGGTTTTCCGCGGACGGGGCAGGGTCCAGAGAAGGTGCCGCGAGAAGACCACGTCAAAGGCGCCGTCCGCGAACGGGAGCTTCTCCGCCTGACCCACGACCAGGGTAATTGGGAGCCCGCGCTCCTCGGCCCGGGCACGGGCCACCGCGAGCATGTCGGGGGACAAATCGATCCCGGTTACCTGATACCCCATAGTGGCCAGCAGGACCGTCATGGCGCCCGTGCCGCAGCCGACATCGAGAATGCGGAGGGGCGTCTCGGTCTGGATGCGGTCAAAGGCCGCCGCGAGGACGCGCCGCCAGGCCCATTCCTCCCGGCTGGTGCGGATCCCATGTCCGGGCTCGCGATCGTAATCCTGGGCGCGTTGGTTCCAGACCTCGCGGATGGCTCCGTGAATGTCAGGCTTGGGGGTGGCTGAGATTGACATAACGAGAATCTTCTCCTGATCTCTTAAACGTCGCTGCTTCGACTCCTGCTGGGAAACTGGGGAGATATACCTGACAGGGTAGCAGGTGCGGTCCCCCTGGGGTCTACGCCCCTACGCCTCGCCCGGAGAAGCGGACGCCTCGGTGGAATGCGCGGGCGCGCAGGCGTCACAGCGTCCGAAGATCGCCATGTGGTCAAGGGCGGCGTGAAAGTGGTAGTTCGCGTGGAGACGCCGGCGAAGATCATCCAGTTCGTGGTCGTTCAGATCCTGGTGCGCGCCACAGATCGTGCAGACCAAATGATGATGCCGGGAATCGGAGACCCATTCGTAGGATGCCGCGACATCCCCCAGGATGGTCCTGGTCACCAGGCCCTCCTCGCGGAGCGTTTCGAGGCCGCGATAGACGCTGACCAGGCTGATGTGAGGGTACACGGTGATCATCTGCTGGTGGAGGTGCTCGGCGCTGAAATGACCTTGAATGCGCTGGGCGAGATCCACGAGCAACAACCGCTGTGGGGTGATGCGGAGGTGGTGGCGGCGTAGCAGGGTGGCAGCCGCGGTCATGCCGGCCTCCTCATGGCTGCCTGTCCCTCCGACATTCTCGCCCTCATTGGCCCACTCCCGGCTCCAAGGATACCTCAAGGGAGCCAACCGGGTGGGCGGCACACCATTTCACCCGTTCACCTCGGGCGCGCCTCGGATTCGTGGACGAGCGTACATTTTTTGGGGCTCGGGTCTCCAGGCCCGCCAGCGTGACCAACCGCCTGCTCGTCGGATGACGATCCGTGGCCGAACCAAGCGGGCCCGGAGACCCACGCCCCTGAACGGTGACCATGCAGTCGGCCGGCGCCAGCACCATCAAGGCGAGGCGGCCCACGATGCATCGATAAGCCGTTGCCCGTCCGGACCACCAGACCGTATCATGCTGATGGAATGATACATGACCTGGTAATCGACAACGCGAACATCGTCACCCCGACCGGCACGGTGCGCGGGGCACTCCTGGTGCATGACGGTCGGGTGGTGTCCGTCCTCGCGGGCGGTCCCGTGCCCGAGGCGCGGGAGTTCGTGGACGCCCAGGGACATCATCTACTGCCCGGCGTGGTGGATATCCATGTGCATTTCCGTGAGCCTGGCCAGGAGTACAAGGCGACCTATGCCAGCGAATCCGCCGCCGCCGCCGTGGGCGGGGTGACTACCATTTGCGATATGCCGAATAACGGCGACCAGGCGGTGGTAAGCGCCGGCAGGCTGGTAGCCAAGGCGGCGGTGGCCGCCCGGTCATCGCGGGTCGATTTCGGACTCTATGCCTATTTGGTTGGGGACACACCAGAGCGGCCGCGCGACTTGCGGGACGCTGGGGCGATTGGCTTCAAGTGGGATATGTCGCTCGCCGGCACCGAGGTGGCGCCAGGTGCCTGGCTTCCCACGGCGGCGACCGCGCTGCCGGCCTTCCGGGCCGCCGCGGCGCTCGGGATGACGATCGGTATCCACGCCGAGGATCGGCCTTCCGTATCCCGCCAGGTGGCCGCCCTTCAGGCGGCCGGCCGGAGCGATACCATCGCTCATCTGGAGTCCAGGCCCGCGGCGGTTGAGGTCATTGCCTTACAAGAAGCGATCGCCCTGGCTCGCGAGTCGGGGGTGCATCTGCACATTCACCACCTCAGCTCCGCGGCGGGCCTGGATCTGATCAGGGCCGCCAAGCAGGACGGGCTGTGGGTGACCTCCGAGACCATTCCCCCCTTCCTGTTTCTTGATTCAGGCGACTACGAGCGCCTTGGTACGGTGATGAAGATCCATCCGGCGGTGAAGGAGCGGGAGGACCGGGCGGCGTTGTGGGAGGGAGTGCTGGACGGTAGCATTGAGTGCATCGCCACCGATCACGCGCCGCACACGGCGGCGGAGAAGCGCCGCGGGGTCTGGGAAGCGAGCCCCGGAGCG
>DATBTL010000521.1:0-4665 GCA_036559345.1 Chloroflexota bacterium
CGGGCGCTCACCGGCTATAATCCCGACCTGGAAGCGCCGTTCCGCCATCCGCCCGTCCGCGACCTCCATCCAGAGGTGAGTACGGAGACCGCTACCCTGGTGGAACGGCTCCTGACCCTGGCCCCCGCCGGCCGCCCGACCGATGCGCCGGCGGTGTTGGCCGGGGTGCGGGCCGCCACCCGGAGCGCTTTCGCCCGCGCCTACCGGCCGCTCCACCTGATGTACGCCCGCATGGTGGCCCTGCTGGTGGCGGCCCTCACTCTGGGCGCGGCGATCTATGTCTGGGCCTTTGGCATTCCTGGGATGGGAGGCGACGCGGCGGCCTTTACCACCCGCGATCCTGGGGTTGTCGCCCTGTGGCTGCTGGCCGTGTTCGCGCCTGGCCTCCTGGTCCTCCTGCCGCTGGGCAGCCGCGAGTTGCGGGTGCTAACCCGGCGCCGCGGCCTACCCCGGCGCTATAGGGCACGGGCAGCCTACCTGTTCCTGACGGCCTGGGGCCTACCGTTGATCGTATGGTTGATCAACCTGTGGGATCAGCACCAGGGAAATCTTACCGCCGTGCCCGGCCACGCGCCGCTGGCCGCCGGGTTGGCGGTGGGGTCGGCGCTGGTCGCCCTGGTGGGGCTGGTCATTCTCCATCTGGATCTTCACCGTCTCCCCACCGGTTTGGGGCATGTATCTGGCCGTGTAGTGGCGGCGGTGGTTTTGGCGGGCATCCTACCGATCTCTCGGGCCTTGCAAGCCCCCGATTTTCTCGGCACCTGCTACACGGCCCCGGTACAGAGCGTCGCCCGGACCCAGTTCGCCGGCATCCAATCCCTGGGGGCCGACCAGCAGGGGAATCTGTTCGTCCTGGATAGCTATGGTCTGCGTGAGCGGATGCCCGATGGCCGGTTTCACCTCCTCTTGGACCTCAACGAGGTGCCCGCCGCGCCCTCGCGCTATTATTCACCCGTTCCCTACACCCGCATGAGCGTGAGTCCCGATGGGTTGGTCGCCCTCGGAGTGATCGATAGCGACACGATCTACCGCCTGGTCCGGCCGGGCCAGGTGACGGTCGCCGCCCGCCCGGCCTTTCGTCCCGCCGGCATGGCGGTGGGACGGGGCGGCGTACTCTATGTCTCCTCTCCCAATCGGGGACTGATCGCTGTCTACGCGCCCGGCCATCCCGACCAGCCGGCGATCCTCCATCCCCGCCCGCTCCCCCAAGCCTGGCGACCGGAGGCGATGAGCCTTGACTTCCAGGGCAACCTCTACGTGGTGGATCTGGGGACGAGATCCATCGATCGGATCACTCCCGCCGGGCGCTTGACCGTGGTGGCCTCAATGACTGGGAATGGGGTGGCGGCGCGAACCTCGGCAGTCAGCCTGACTGATTTTGGGGGCAGCCTTGATCCCCCACGGTCTCTCTATGTCGTGATTGCCGGAAGTCCGGCCCTGATCTATTTGCCTGACGAACGGATCGGCGAGCGGCAACCCGAGGAGAGTGGGATGAGCGCCGTGCAAATCGGAAGCACCGATTACGTGGCCGCCGGTTACTACCTGGCTGCCTGGCAGGCAACCCCGGCGCCCGCCGGCGAGGTGACGGCGATTGGCGGATCCGACGTGCCCAGCCAGATCTGCACCGCCTCCGCGTGAATCACGATCTAGCCGGACGATTCCTCGCCAAAGATCACCCGCTCCGCCCGCGCGCGCGTCGGCGGGGCGATTGGGAAACGAATATATTGCACATAGTGAACAAACTGACATTGTGATACTGGTAGACATTGTGGTATTATCGGACCGACAATTATAGGGCGGGCCTTATTAACTATTTGGAGGGCACTATTCGTCCTTTACCCTGCCTGGTTTCGGCTGGCGTGTACCGGCTAAAAATACCTGTATGCCGTTTAACGTCGATAGCGAAGGGATGACTGTCATGCGTATGCTTCGTATGGTAGTTTGCCTGTTCCTCGTCCTTCTCGCAATGAGCGTGAACGCTGGTTTCCGCGATGTCCCTTCGGCGTCCGCCACCACCGGCCCGTCGGAGGTGCCGGCCCTCTATAAGGTTCCGCGCGCATTCGCCGAGCAGTTCCTGGGACAGTTTACGCTGAAGTCAGTTACCAAGGGATCACGGATTAGTCAGGCCCAGATGCTCATTGACTTTAATTCTCTCAACTATCTCTCCGGTGTAATCTCCTTCAGGGGCTATGACTCGCAAGGCTACCAGATCACCTGGGTGGCCGACATGTACAACTTCCGTCAAACCACGGCGGGCATGCGGATCCCCTTGCTGGGACCGGGCATCAATACACCGCAGTTTGGCACGCTCTATCTGCGTCCCACCAAGAAGGGCGACTTGGTGGGCCAGCTCGCGCTGGGGACCAAGCACTATGCTATCCAGTTCCACAGAACGCTCAAGCTCTAGGGCAGCCAGACGAATGCCTGGCGCACTCACCCCCATGGCAGGTACGTACCGGGTCGCATCCTCGGATCACCCGGCGACCGGTCGCGGGACCGGTACCGCGCGCGACCGCCGTTAGCGGTAGGGAACAGTTGGGTAAAGGAGGGCCGATAGGCTCAGGTGGAAAGGTAGTCGGGACTGAGCATCAATGGTCTGGCACAGGGACTCGACATGGAACCGTGGTCGTGTTCTTACCCCTCGATTGACGGATACAACCTAGCAAGAGTAAAGGGTCCATGATAAGAACGTTTTCAATGCGGCGCACGGGAGCGGTGTTGCTGGCGGCGGGGCTCGTGGCCAGCGGCCTTACCGCGCGGACAAGCAGTGCGCACCAGTCCGGGCAAGCGGGCGTACAGACCACGGCCGATTCGGTGATCGACGCGGAGCTCACGGCCCCGACGAACGCCAACTGGCCGACCGAGGCCGGCAACCTGACCAGCACGCGGTATTCCACCCTCGATCAGATCACCACCTGGAACGTGAAGCAGCTCAAGCCTGCCTGGAAGACCCAGCTGATCCCCCCTGCCCAGGCGAAGAAATACTGGTCGCAATATACCCAGGAAGCAACGCCCGTCGTGCAGGATGGTATCATGTACCTCCCAACCGGCAACGATGATGTCTTTGCCATGAACGCGGTTACCGGGCGGAAGCTCTGGACCTATTACTCCCATACCGACCAGAAGAACAACACGGTTTGCTGCGGCTGGGACAACCGCGGGGTGGCCGTCGGCCAAGGCATGGTGTTCGTTGGACGGCTGGATGGCTCCCTGGTTGCCCTGCAGGGCTCCACGGGTGAGCAACTCTGGAAGAACCAACTCGTGCGATGGCAGGACGGATATAACATCACCGCCGCGCCGACCTATTATAATGGCGTGGTGTACATTGGCACCGTGGGTGGTGAATATGGCACCCGTGGCCGGCTCTACGCGGTGAACGCGACCACCGGCAAGGTGCTCTGGACGTGGTACACCACGGCTGCACCCGGCACGGTGGGCGGGAACAGTTGGCCCAAGGGATCCGCGTATCTGCAGGGTGGCGCGCCGATCTGGAACGTAGTGACGATGGACCCCAAGCTGGGCCTCCTCTACCTGTCTACCGGCAACGCCGGTCCCGACCTCTATGGCGGTGGCCGCAAAGGCGCTAACCTGTTCGCCGTCTCAATTGTCGCGCTGCACATCAGGACCGGGAAGCTGGCCTGGTACTACCAGGAAGTGCATCACGATATCTGGGATCTCGACTCACCTAGTACGCCCATCATCTTTGATGAGATGTATCAGGGGAAGCTGCGCAATGTTATTGCCGAGGTCGGCAAGACCGGCTTCATCTATATTCTCGACCGTATCACGGGTAAGCCGCTGATCGGCATTCCCGAGAAGTCGGTACCGCAGTTCGCCCAACAAGCCACCGCGCCCACGCAGCCCTATCCCATCGGCGACCCTATCGCACCTCAGTGCGCCCCGAAGGTCGCGGGCTTCCAATCGGCGTGTCTCTTCGCACCTGTAACCACCGTTGACACGCTGTTCCAGCCACTCTTCTCGGGTGGCGTGGTATGGACGCCCATGACCTACAGTCCGCAAACCAACTACCTCTACACGGCATCCAACTACGAGCCGTATGACGGCGTGTTGGCGAATACACCCTTTGTCAAGGGCAAGCAATACACCGGCATCGGTACGCTCAACACGGCGCTTGGAATCCACCAGTATGGCTTGTTGACCGCGAGCGATGCCGCCACCAACAAGATCGCCTGGCAGGTGAAGTATCCGTACCCGTTGGGCAACTCTGGAGGCGCGATGCCCACGGCCGGTGGACTGATCTTCGTTGGGATGCCGGATGGCTGGTTCCAGGCACGTAGCGCCAACACCGGCAAGGTCCTCTGGCAGTTTCAGATGGGCTACGGTTCCGCGGCGCCAGCCATGACCTATGACGTCAATGGTACGCAGTACGTGGCCATCGCCGCCGGTGGCCAGACCGGCGCCGCGCCCGCCTCGGGCGTTGCTGATGCCGTCTGGGTGTTCAGCCTGCGGGGCGCCTCGACGGGGCGCGCGATTGCGCCGCTACCCGCGCCCACCCCTCCGGCCAATGTGACGGAGATTCGGGGCATACCCTATCGCACGAAGATCGCGCGCATGGTTGACTATGGCTATCAGCCGGTAGTCAACGGGAAAGCGATGGTTGGATTCGGCGCGAGTATTATCACCGTGCCGGTCGGGACTACCATT
>DATBTL010000522.1:0-18226 GCA_036559345.1 Chloroflexota bacterium
ACCGAGGAGCGGAGATAGTTGGTCCCGAGATCGGCTACCTGGCCGAGGGCACCTCCGGCATTGGCCGGCTCGCCCCGCCCGAACTGATCGTGGAAGCGATCCTGCGCGCCCTTCGCAGGCGCTCGGACCTCGCCGGACAAATGGTGATTATCAGCGCCGGGCCCACCCGCGAGGCCATCGATCCGGTCCGTTATATCAGCAATCGCAGTTCGGGCAAAATGGGCTACGCGCTCGCCGAGGCCGCCCGCGATCGGGGGGCGCGGGTAATCCTGATCAGCGGTCCGGTCGCCCTCGCCCAACCAGCCGGAATCCGAATTCTCCGCGCCACCACGGCGCAAGAGATGCTCGACCGCATTCAGGATGCGCTGGAGCCGAACGCCACCCTGATCATGGCCGCGGCCGTAGCCGACTATGCTCCGGCCGACCCGGCGGCCCACAAGCTCAAGCGCTCCGGCGCCGGCACTACCCTCAGCCTGGCCCCAACCCCAGACATCCTGCGCTCCTTACGCCGCCCCACCGGCCTGCGAGTGGTTGCCTTCGCGGCGGAGACCCGAGACTTGCTCACCCATGCGGGCGACAAGCTGCTGGCCAAGGGAGCCGAAATGCTGGTGGCGAATGACGTCAGTGAGGAGGGGGCTGGGTTCGAGGGCGATTCCAATCATGTGTGGCTCCTAAAACCGGATCAACCGCCGATCGAGCTGCCCCGCGCCGCAAAGCGGGTGATCGCGGATCAGGTGCTTGACGAGCTGTTCAGTCCGGCATCAGCCCGTACGGAGATCGACGGTGACACCGGCGTGTGACCTGGCTCGGACCAACCATAGACCAGTTTCCGGTATTTCTTGGCCGATTCCGGCTCCTCATGGAGTCCGAGAAGCCGGAGAAGCTGCACGTCGTGCGCCTCGATCAGGGCCGCTACCGTCTCCTCCTCAAGCCCAGCCTCCCGGAGCGCGTCCTCCTGGCGAACCATATCCCTCATCCGGCGTACGGCGAACGTTTCCCGCAGAATCTGTGGAGTGAGCTTCTTGCCCCGGGTAATCGTGTGGGCCCGCGCCCCGCAGACCTCAACGATAAAGTTGACTCCACGAGCGGATACGTCGAAAAACCGCTCTCGAACCTTCAACTCAGCTCGGTAGGACCGCAGTTTGTCGGCGGCCTCCTGACTAATCTCCAGGCGGCGGGACCGTAGGCGCTTGGCCTGCTCGGTATCGCGAACCACCAAATAGCTCTCCTGAACCTCGCTCTCGCCCAGGCTCACGTCTCCCCACCCCAGGGCCACCACTTCATCGCGTTTCAAGCCGGTATCTAGCATCAAGGACAGCAAGGCGTCCCAAAATGGATGCTCCGCCGCCGCGGCCAATAAGTCCGCCACCTTGTGGTCCTCCAGAAATTCCGGTAGGGCAGGGTAGGTTTCGGGGTAAATGAGCCGAAGGGCTGGGTCGTGAGGAATCAACCGCTCCCGATAGAGATAGGCAAAGAAGTTTTTCAGGCTGGCCACCTTGCGCCGCACGGAGACCGCCGAATTATTCCGCTCGATCCGGACCCAGCTGATGAATGAGCGCAAATCCGACTCGCCAATCTGGCCCAATCCCCGGTCGCCTAAGTGCTCGAGAAAGAGCTTCAGGTCCAGGCCAAAGCTCATTTGGGTATGCTTCGCCCGGTTCTCGGCCACCAAAAACTGCTTGTACTCCACGATTGCCGCCTCCAGGGTAACGGGGCGCGGCCGCGGCCGTGGCTGTGACCGTGGGACCTCGACCTCAGCGACCATGGGCGCGGTGTCTGCGGGAAGTTCGCCGGCATCCACCGTGATTTCTGGGGCAGCCATCGCGGCAAGCGGCATCTCCTCCGGATCGCCGTCCTCGGACGCGAACAGTGAAAGCTGCACGAAAGGCGCCCCTTCATCCATGCCCTCGCCCCGAACGCTCATCAGACCGAGCCGCCCGCGCCCATGGGCGCCAAATCCGCGTCCGCCGAGCCAGCATCCCTCTTCGCCACGGTGTTATCCTGGGCGATCAGCATTTCCATGAGGGCGCGCGCCGCCGATTGCTCGGCCCGTTTCCGCGAGGTTCCCTCGCCTACCGCGGTAAAACTCTCGATCCGGGCTTCAACCCTAAAGCTGCTCGCGTGGTCCGGGCCGCGCCGCTCCAGCAATGCATACACGGGAAGGACGCCCAAACGGCCCTGGCCCAACTCCTGCAGCCGCGCCTTGGGATTTCCATCACCCATCGCGGCCAGAATCTCATCCAGTCGAGCGGTCAGGATCCGATGGGCGAGGGTACGGGCAACCTCCCAGCCCCGATCGAGATACACCGCCCCAATCACCGCCTCGAATGCCTCGGCAAGCACGGTCGCCCGGCCCCGGCCATCAGATCGCCGCTCCGCGTTCGCCATATACACCAGATCCCCGAGGCCAAGATCCTCGGCCAGGAGCGCGAAGGTGGTCCGCCGGACGAGCGCGGAGCGGGCCTCGGTCAGGATGCCCTCGTCGGCGTCGGGAAAGCGATCGAAGATCAGGTGCGCCGTCAGAGCATTCAAGACCGCGTCACCAAGAAACTCCAGCCGCTCATTGGAGGCAATCCAGTCCAGGGTACGCCCAGCCCGCTCCTGCTCCAGGACCGCTGATCGATGAAGAAGGGCCTGGGCTGCAAGATCCAGGTTATGAAAGCGCAGGCCCAGGCGATCCTCCAGGCCGCGCACACGGTCGAGGCCGTCGGCCAGGAGGCCACGCGCCCACGCCGGTGCCGGCGCCCCGTGTTCGCTCTCCATTCCTGACCCTCCTGGCCCCGCCGGGGCCCACGTCACTCCATCCCTTCACAGTTATAGCACTCACCGGGCCTGCCGTGCGCTAACCGTCCTGGTAAACCCACGGCAGCCGCCGATCGCGTCCATAGGCGTGTTACACTGAATGCCTGAATGGGCTGGGTTCGCGTGCCATGACGCCCCTTGCCGAGATGGAAAAGTAACGACCCAGGACGCGCCAAGCGGGCCTCGGCGGAGCAGCATGACGATCGCTATCGTACTGGCGGCGGGGAAGGGGACGCGGATGCGGTCGCACCTTCCCAAGGTGGCGCACCGGCTTGCCGGCGTACCGATAATCCTTCACATTCACGCGGCCATCGTGGAGATGGGCGACTGTACGCCTCTGTATGTGCTGGGTCATCAGCACGAGATCGTTCGGGCCATGTTGCCCACCGATGCCGCGACCATCCTTCAGGAGGAGCAGCGCGGCACCGGCCACGCGGTGCAGGTGGCGATATCGGCCATTCCCGCCGATTGTGACGAGGTGCTGGTTCTCTACGGCGACGTGCCCCTGCTGGCCACCCAGACCCTGGAGGCGCTGCGCCGGTACCACCGGAGCAACGGGGCCAACTTGACCGTGCTTTCCGCCGAAGTGGACGATCCAACCGGATATGGCCGGGTCGTCCGTGACACTGACGGCCTTCCGCGAGCGATCGTGGAGCAAAAATTGACTTCCGCCGAGCAAACGGCAATTAAGGAAATCAATACCGGCCTCTATGTGATCAAGGCGGCCTGGCTGCGCGCTGCCCTGTCCTCCCTCCCCCGACACACGGACGGGGAGGTCTATCTCACCGATCTGGCCGAGTTGGCCGCCAGGGAAGGTGGCCTGGCGGTGATGACCGGCGGTCTTCCGGAGGAAGTTCTGGGGATCAACGATCGGGTAGCGCTCGCCGGCGCCGAGCAGGTGATGCGTGGACGGATCGCGCGTCGCCTGATGGAAGCCGGTGTCACCCTGATAGACCCAGCGACCGCCTATATCGCCGCCGATGCCGCGATTGGCCAGGACACGATCATTGAACCCAATGTATGGATCGACCACGGCGTGACCATCGGAGAGCGCTGCCGGATCGGAACGAACAGTCGAGTCGTGGCCTCCGCGATCGGTGACGAATGCAAGATAGACTGCTCGGTTATCGAGTACGCTGAACTGGAGTCACACGTCACCGTGGGCCCATTCGCCCATCTGCGCGCCGGCACCGCGCTCGCGGCGAACGTGCATATCGGCAATTTCGCCGAGGTCAAGAACAGCACTCTCGGCTCCGGTACGCGAGTCGGGCATTTTAGTTATCTTGGCGACGCCCAGGTCGGAAATGGCGTCAATATCGGGGCCGGCTCGGTTACCGCCAACTATGATGGGAGCAACAAGTATCCCACGACGATCGGCGATCAGGCGTTCATAGGGGTAGGCACCATGCTCCGGGCTCCTCTATCCTTAGGGGCGAGCAGCGTAACCGGGGCCGGAAGCGTGGTCCTCCACGATGTCCCCCCCGGTGTCACGGTCGCCGGAGTGCCCGCCCGGCCAATTTCCCGTTCGGCCCGACTCGACGGTCCCGAGCGACCAGCGACACCGGAGGTAGAGTAACCCCGTGGAATCCAAGTTGCAGGTGTTCAGCGGCTCCGCCAATCGCGCCCTCGCGAGCGAGATTTCGGACAACCTCGGTATTCCCCTCGGCAATGCCTACGTCGGTACCTTCAAGGACGAGGAGACCCGGATACGCATCGAGGACAACGTGCGGGGGGCCGACGTTTTCGTGGTCCAGCCAACCTGCCGTCCGGTCGACCACCATATCATGGAACTTCTGCTCATGATTGAGGCCCTGCGCCGCGCCTCGGCCCGCCGAATTACCGCCGTCATTCCCTATTACGGCTATTCCCGCCAGGAGAAGAAAAGTACGGGCCGCGAACCGATCTCCGGGAAGTTGGTGGCCAATTTGATCACGGTCGCCGGAGCCAACCGGGTTCTTGCCATGGATCTGCATACTCCCGCTATCGAGGGGTTTTTCGACATTCCCGTGGATCATCTGCGCTCTGTCAACGTACTTACCTCCCACTGTTTGCAAATGGAGCTGGAAAACGTGGTGGTGGTGTCTCCCGATTCAGGCGGAGTGCTGCGAGCCAATGATTTCCGGGCCCGGATCGGCGCTTCCCTGGCGATCATCGCGAAACAACGCCCCCAGCCCGATGTCGCGGAAATGCTGGAAATGGTTGGCGAGGTTCGCGGGAAAAACGCGATTATCGTGGATGACATTATCTCCACCGGATCCAGCGTCGTGGAGGCCGCCCAGATGCTCATGGACCGCGGGGCGAGCGCCGTCTACGCTTTTGGCGTCCACGCCCCGCTCGCCGGACGCGCGGCCGAGCGTATCGCGGAAAGCCAGGTACGCCAAGTGGTGGTTACCAACACAATCCCCATCACACTGGCCCAAAAAGGTGATAAAATCGAGGTGTTAACGGTGGCCCCACTGATTGCCGAAGCAATCAAGCGAATCCACGAGGATGTCTCGGTGAGCGCGCTCTTCACCTGAGAATGGGGTCACTCCTGGAGAAAGGCCCTGGTGGTCTTCCACAATTTGACCCCCGTGCCGGCTGAGCCGGGCGGAATGGTGATCATGCCGGTATTGCTGTTCGCGTCCGGGCAACCCTGGAGCGGTAGTAATACCGTTCAGGTGATTGCCCTGTTGGTGTGTCTCGCCCTGTCCGCGTTCGCCAACGGCGCCGAAACCGCCCTTACCTCGGTTGGCCGCCTCCGCTCCAGTACCATGCTGGACCAGGGCGTGCGAGGCAGCGAGGACGTTGCCTTCCTGATCAAGGATCCAAATAAGTTCCTGTCCGCCATCCTGATTGTGAATAGCGTGGCGATCATCGTGGCTTCCACCCTCGCCACGCTGCTCCTGGTCAGCGTGCTCGGCGCCGGTCTTGGGGCGTTCGTGGCCCCGGTAGTCACCTCCCTGGTGGTACTGGTATTTGTCGAGATTCTCCCCAAAACCGTGGCCATCCATACCGCCGAAGCGACCGCCCTTCGTTATGCGGGCCCAGTCAAGACGATCACGCTCATTCTCAACCCCATGATCACCCTGCTCCGGATGCTCACCAACATGGTTATGCGCGTCCGCGGTATTCGTCCACGCTCCGGCCCGTTCGTCACCGAGGAGGAACTGATCAGCCTGGTGACGCTCAGCGAGCAACAGGGAGTGCTCAAGGAAGACGAGCGGGAGATGATTCACGGGGTCATTGAGTTGGAAACGACCATGGTTCGTGAAGTGATGGTGCCCCGCGTCCGCATAACCGCCGTCCAGGCCGACAGTACTCTGCAAGAGGCGATCAGTATCGCCCTGGACGATGGCCACTCCCGCCTCCCAGTGTATGAGGAAACAATCGACCGCGTAACCGGAGTGCTGTATGTCAAGGATATGCTCCGCGCGGTGAGCCGAGGCGACGGCGACATTGCTATTCGTAGCCTCGCCCGCAAGCCGTTCGAGGTGCCGGAGACCAAACGAGTCAGCGATCTCTTCCGTGAGTTTCAGCTCCGACGAATCCACATCGCCATCGTGGTGGACGAGTCCGGCGGCACGGCCGGCTTGGTCACAATCGAGGATTTGCTTGAGGAAATCGTAGGCGACATCCAGGATGAGTACGATAAGCCGGGCGAGGAACCCACGGTAGAGCAGATCAGCCCCCTGGAGTACGTAGTGGATGCCCGCATCCACCTTGAGGATCTGAACGACGAAGTGCATCTTGGGATTGATTCCGAGGAATACGACACCCTGAACGGCTTTATCATTGACCGCTTGGGGGCCATACCCTCCGTCGGCTCCGAGGTCCGGATCGACGGCGGCGTCGTCCTCACCGTCCTTTCCGTATTTGGGCGCCGAGCCGACAAAGTGCGGATCACCAAGCCTAATCCCGCCCCGGCCGCCCCCGTAGTTACGGCGGAGAATCACGATAATAGTTGAATCCGAACTTTTAGGAGTTGAAGCACGCATGAATGACCGCGATGAGATAAACCTGCGAATCCCAGGACCTACGCCCCTTCCACCCTCCGTCCGGAGGGCCGGCAGCCGGCAAATGATCAATCATCGAGGCCCGGAATATGCCGCCCTCCAGGGCGAGGTGCTGGAAAGTCTCCGCCATTTCTTTCAGACCGAGCATGACGTCGTACTCTTCACCGCGTCGGGAACCGGCGGCCTGGAAGCGGCAATTGTCAACACCCTCTCGCCAGGTGATCGGGTGCTGGCGGTTAGTATCGGTGCCTTCGGCGAGCGGTTCGCCCGCGTCGCCGCCGCCTATGGGGCCGATGTGACCCGACTGGAGGTACCCTGGGGCCAGGCCCTGGAGCCGGACGCCTTCCGCGCCGCCCTGAACGCGGGACTTCCCTACGCGGCGATTCTGCTCACCGCGAACGAAACCTCCACTGGTGTCCTCCAGGATGTGCCCGCGCTCATTGCCGTGGCCGCCGAGGTCAGCCAGCCTCCGCTCATGCTGGTGGATGCAATCAGCGCCCTGGGCGCGGTCGACCTGCCGATGGACAGGCTGGGGATTGATGTCCTGGTGACCGGCTCTCAGAAGGTATGGATGGCTCCCCCTGGTCTCACCATGCTGGGCGTGTCGCCACGAGCCTGGGAGGCGTATGGCCGCGCGCGGATGCCCCGGTTCTACTTCGACCTTGGCAAGCAACGCGACGCCCAACGGAAGGGCCAGGATTGCTTCACCCCCGCCGTTGGCACGCTCTTTGCCCTGCAAGAAGGTCTAAGGCTGCTCAAGGCCGAGGGACTGTCCGCCGTCATCGCTCGCCACCAGCGGATCGCGGCCTACGCCCAACGCGGTCTTGAGGAACTTGGTTTCACCCTCTTTGCCGAACCCGACCACCGATCACCGACCGTCACAGCTGCCCTTCCTCCCCCCGGCGTCGATGCCGCCGCGCTCGTGCGTACGGCCCGAACCACCGAACGCCTGGTCCTTGGCGGCGGCCAGGAACGCCTGGCCGGCAAAATAGTCCGCCTCGGCCACATGGGTTGGGTGGAGGAACAGGACATCGCCGAGGCCCTTACCGCGATTCGCCGCTGCCTGAACGCGGCTACCGGGTCGTCAGGCAGTGCGGGTGCCTGAGGGTACACCGCTCGCCCGTGACTTCTTTACCCGTCCGGTCCTGGTGGTCGCTCGCGAGCTGCTGGGAAAGCAGTTCGTCCTGGAATCCGGCGGCGCGTATGTGGCGGCCCGTATCGTGGAAACCGAGGCGTATCAATCCGATATCGATCAGGCATCGCATGCCTACCGGGGCCGCACCCGTCGGAATGCCCCGATGTTCGGCCCTCCAGCGCACCTCTACGTCTACCGCTCGTACGGCCTCCATCATTGTATGAACGTGGTCACCACCCATGGCGGCGGGCCGGCCAGCGCGGTCCTGATTCGTGCCATGGAGGCGCGGGAGGGTGAGGCCGCGATGGCAGAGCGCCGGGGCACGCTGGACCATTGGGCGCTCCTTCGCGGGCCAGGCAACGTGTGCCAGGCTCTTGGCATCGACCTGTCGTTCAATGGCCGTGATCTCCTGGCCGGCAACCCCAGTCTCCTCGACTCCCCACCGCCCCCGGAGCCCGTGGTCGTCACCACCAGAATCGGCATTAGCCGGGCCCAGGACTTTCCCTGGCGCTTTTACCTGGCGGGAAACCCGGCGGTCTCGCGCCGGAATCGCCGGGCGGAGTTGACGGCGGAATAGCCCCACGCCCTCCTGAAGCACAGAAACGCGGAGGGAATGGAAAACACAGATGGCTACCCTGGGAGAAGGGTGAGCAAGGCGGCGGGATAGGGACCTCCTCGCCGCCCCGGAGCAAGCCCAGGTTGCAAGTACCGCCGTGCGAACCGGAGCCGCGATCCGTGGTTTCCATTCCCTCGGTGTTTCTGTGCTTCAGGTCACTTGGTGAGGCTAAACCAGGGACAGCAGATCGAACACCAGGCCGTCTCGGCAGGCCCGGCGATACCCGGATGGGGTGCGCACGGTACAGAGATCACAGGCGCCAATCCCGCAAGGCATGAGCGGTGGCGCCAGGAGCGCCTGCGCGAAACCCTTCCGCATCCGGAGCAGGCGACGGCGCAACAGGGTGAGGATGGCGGGAAGATGATCGGAAGTGGTCGCCAGGTAGAGAGCGTCGGCCCACTCCAGCAAGCCTCCAAGCCGTTCCAGGAGATCTTCCTCCCCAGGGCTGACGTACTCCACTTCCGGTGGGAGCGCCGAGGCAGGCATGAAGGGACTCTCGGGCGTCCGGGGCACGACGAGCGTGACATCCAGGCTTCGGCGCACTAGCTGAGCCGCTAGATGGAGGAGGGGACCAAGCCCTTCATTCTGACCCACCAGCAGCGCCCGTCGGGTCTTTGCTTCCACCACGAACGGCCGGCCGCCGGGACCGCGGAGGCGAAGCGGCCGGTCGAGCCGTACCGCTCCCTCAAGCCGCGCCAGGGACTCGTCCTGGCTAAAGAGGAAATCCAGGGAAGATCCGGTCATCCCTGCCCAGGGCAACAAGGGAATCGGCACTAACGGGCTGCCGGTCGTTCGCGGCCCCAGGAGCACGAACTGACCAGGCGCCACGGGCGTCAGGTCAGGCGTCTCCAGGCGGAGCGCCGTCGCGGATTCCCATGGGGAAAAGCGCCCCGTGACTGTCGCCGCTATCTCCCGCACTGGAACCCGAACTGAGAGAAGCGCGTCAGTCCATCACCGTCATCTGGCCCGCTTCAGTGAAGGTAATCACCCCGGCCCACGCGCACAGGCATTGGCAGGTGTTATTCAGGGCCGGCATCTTATTGATCATCACCAGCGGTACACCGGGAACCCACGGGGCCACGGTCGCCGGAACGCATGGCATGGGGGTGAACACACCCAGCTTGGCGGCGGTTCCCGCGATCACCACCGGATTGGTGGGCGCGCTGCACAGGCCAAAGGTCGGGATATTTTCGATTGGGGCGAAATCCATGATCGTGGCCGCCGGCATGCCGCCTGCCAGCACCGGCGGGCCGGTCGGAGCGACCACGATTGGCACCGGCGCCGCGCCGAAGGTACACATCATCATCCCGCCCATCACCACCTGTTGAGGCATCCCTGGATCTCCCTTTGTCGTTGTTGGCTTGCGTTCGGCCCACGTTCAGACTGTGCTCGTACGCCGATCGTACGGCGGATGATCACGTCTGTCAAGAGTACATGAAGCACGGGCTGGGTCATGTAGGTGTCGCGTTGGGCAGGGAAAGGTGAGCACCCCTATCCTCCCAGTGTTACATGCCTATACCCGTCCGGCTCCGCTGCGAGCCCCACTCACGGCTCCGGTGGGCGGAGCACCCGGATCGTCGCCTCCAATTCCGCGATCCGCCGCGCTTGCTCCGCGGATTGCCGCGCCTGCTCGGCGATCCGCCGTTCTTGCTCCGCGAGGCGCCATGTCTGTTCGGCGGCCAACCATTCCTGCTCGTCAAACGTCGGCACCCGCGCGCCATCCCGGTCATAGACGCGCAACAGCAGCCCCTCCGGCATGAACGATACGCCTAGTACGCTGCTATGCCACCGCCCATCCGGCCCGGCACGCCAGGGGAGAAAGCCTCGCGGTGTCGCGTGCCAGGCACGCACGGACGTACCGAGAAACTCGGCGGTGGGATCGAAGACCAGATACTCCCGTACCCCGACATGCCCATAGCTTCGCCGCTTGATCGTCACGTCATAGTCCCAAGTCGAGCCGCTGGCGACCTCGATCACCACCTCCGGCACGCCATGTAACGCCACGTCGAAGGAGTTGAGCGGCTCGGGGCCGGCGGAGGCATGCACGAAGACATCCGGGCTGGGCCGCCATTCCTTGCCGCTCAGCCTGCCCATCAACACCATCAACTGGTTGCTGACGTGCCAGGGAAGCCGTCCACGGCGGGCAACCCGGCGCAGACCCTGGTTTGAGGTGACGATGGCGTCTTGATGCACATCCGATCCCACCAGATCCTCCTCGGTGTCATCGTGGAGATGGATGATGTCCATATCGGTTTGGAGATCGGTTGGTAGATCATGCACCAACATGGTGGGATTCCTTCCGCGCTTGAAGCGGACCATGATCCCCAGCCTGGCCACCAGGGGGAACCGCGCCGGGGTCAGCACTCACTATACCACCGCCGCCGGTTGCGGGACGACGTTGGCGCCCTTGCGGGCGCCCTACGGTTTCGTGGCGGGTGGCCACTGGGAATGTGAGCATCGCGCAGTCGCTTTCACCAGCAGAATCGCGTTCGTGGAGGTGAGCCTGGCGACTACGGCACGGGAGCGCGAGTCTCCAGGCCCGCTTTGTGCGGCCACGGATCGCCATTAGGGTACGGGTGCTCGCCGCTCACCCTAGAGCAGGCGGCCGGAGACCCGCGGCCCCAAAATGAGCCCGTGCCTACGAATTTGAGGCGCACACCGAGGCACCCCAATCGGCCACGGGCGGCCCCGAGGCGCTACCATGGAGGGAGCGTTTTCCTCCGGCAGCTTCTCCGGAGGGCCATAGTGAAATGGGAATATCTCGTGCGCGTGATGATCTGGGTAGACATGGAGGGGATCGCGGGAATCGAAGCCTGGGATCAGGTGATGGGGGGCGCGCCGTTGTACGAGGAAGGGCGACGGCTCCTTACCGGCGAAACCAATGCCGCCGTGCGGGGCGCCAAGCGGGCGGGGGCGGAGGAGATCATCGTGGTGGACTGCCATGGAGCGGGCGGAAGCTTCAGCTTCCGCAGCATGATCCCCGACCAGCTCGAATCGGGCGCCGAATACGTCCGCGGTTATCCCTGGGCCCGCTACATCGCCCCCCTGGAAGCTGGCTGTGACGCGGCTGTCCTGGTCGGCGCGCATGCCAGGGCCGGGACCGCGACCGGCGTGCTCTGTCACACCGTCTCCAGCGAAGCCTGGTACGACGCCACGATCAACGACGTGCTCGTGGGGGAAAGCGGCATCCTGGCCGCTCTTTGCGGCACCTGGAATACCCCCATCGTATTTGTCGCCGGTGACCAGGCAACCTGCGAGGAAGTGCGTGAACTCTGCGGGGATCAGGTGGTGGGCGTCCAGACCAAGATCGGACTTGGCCGCTTCTCGGCTCGGAATCTGGCGCCCAGCGATGCCTGTATCCGCATCGAGGAAGGCGTCCATCTGGCATTGAGCCGCCGCGACTGGCCGCCCGCCTACAAGCCCGGCTCTCCGGTTACCTTCAAGGTGGAACTGGCCGTGCCGGACCACGCCGACCATTTCCGTGGCCGTCCCAATGTGAAAGTACTCGGCCCGCGAACCGTTTCAAGCACCGGCGACACCTTTTACGCCGCGTGGGACCAGTTTTGGTATCGGCGCTAGTTAATCATCAAACTTCGCATGTTCACGCGTATGCCCCACCAAGTCGCACACCTTGAAGAACCCGCGCTTCTTCAGGATAGGCGCCGATGACCGTGCCTGCGCCTGAACCACCGCCGCCACGCAGCCGCGCTCCCGCGCCAAGGCCAGCCTGGCCCCCACCATCCCCAGGTAGACCCCGCGTTGGCGAAATATCTCCTTCGTAAAGGCATTGCGCAGGTAGGCTATCCGATCCGGCTCGATTCGAAGCACCGAACAGCCGGCAGGCTCGCCATCCACGTAGGCGATGAAGACCTGCGCCTCTCGCTGGCCTGCCTTTACCAGGCGCATCGCGGCGGCCCGCCGTTCGGCGCGAATCGACTCGTCCGATGGGGCGTGCCCCACACAGAGGTCGACATAGGTATCCACGGATTCCTCCGTGAGTTGGCGCACCCGCACTCCCGGCTGTTCAGGATAGGGCCACGAAAGATCCCGAAGCGCCAGTCCTTCCCAAAAAATCCGTGGACTGAGCCCGCGCGCGGCCAACAGGTCGGAAACGTTGGTTGGCCGCGTGCTGGGTCCCGTAATCCAGATAAAGCGCCGCCCAGCATCCCCTGCCTCCCTCAGTACCACGTCCAGACGCTCGTTCACGGTCACCGGATCGAACATCAGTCTCCCCGCGAAGCCATCGTCTCCGAACCAAGGCACGTCGAGAATGTGGACCAGCGCGTCCCCCGTATCGAGCAGGGTCTCGCGCTCGGATTCATAGGCCCAGGAGTAGGTGTAGAGCGTCTGTTCCGCCGCGCGGGCAAGCTCCTGATCGGTAGGCTGGTTTGGGTTGCTCAAGAATCAAACTCCTCGTTTCTTCAAGGGGACTTCCATCCAGATAGCGTCCACCCCCCCGTCATGAATGGCGAAAGTGGCCCGTCCTCCCGTGCGCCCCCGCCCCGAAAGCACGAAGTCGAGGTCGCCTACCGGGCGCAGGAAAATATCTCCAGCCCGCCTGCGATGATCGGCCGGGTAGGTATGGGCCACCAACTGGACCCCATCAAGTTCGATGGGCAAGGAGGCCGGCACGGCGTTCTGCACCACTTGCGGCTCATAGGTACCGGCTATGGCCGGCCAGCGGGAGCGGTTCGGCTCGAAGCTTGGATCAATACTGGGAAACGACCGCGAGGGCTCACCGCCCAGCAGAATCCGGGCAATCCCCTCGGCCACGATTTCGTTCACGTCGCTCGAGCTGTTGGACAGAACGGCGACCGCAATCCTCTGATCCGGCAACACCAGGAATTTTGAGCCCATGGTGATCGTCGAACCGCCGTGCGAGATCATCGGAACCCCAGCGAGGCGCGCAACCTGCCAGCCCAGGGCGTAGTGGCTCTCAGCCCCGCCGGCTATCCGACCCTCGGGCTGCACCCTAAAGTGAGGGCGAATCGTCTCGGCGAAGCTCTCCTGGCGCAACAGGGAGCCGCCCGCCGCCCGCCCGTCGTCCAGTACCGCGGCAAGCCAGCGGAGCGCGTCCCGGACCGAAAGAATCAATTCCGAGCCGGCCGCCGAGGCGGCCCGACTATGGGGGAAGAATGATGGGTAGGGCGCCCCGTCCGGACCAAAGTCGTGCGCCGTGGCGACCTCTCCCTGCCGCTTATAGGCGAAGCAGGCATCCTCGAAGCCGAGCACCGCGAACACCCTCTCACCCATATACTCTTCATAACTTCGGCCGGAGACCACTTCGATGATCCGTCCCGCCAGCGTGAACCCATCGTTGGCATACGCCCACTGACCTCCCGGCGGCCCAAACGGCACGCGGTCGGCGAGCGTCTCGATATAGCGGGCCAGGGCATCATCGGCCGCGTCATCGGAGAACAGGAACTCAGTTTGCGTGGACAAAGTCGGCGGCAAGCCGGCCGTATGGGTGATCGCCTGGCGGATTGTGATCGCCGCCGCGTGTGCCTGATCGCGCAACCGGAAAGAGGGTAAATACCGGATCACGGGGTCGTCCAGACGGAGGAGCCCATCTTCCGCCAGTTGAAGGATAGCGACGCAGGTGAGCGCCTTGGTGGTCGAACCGATCACCACTCCGGATCGCTCGGTCATCGGGGCCCGCGTCGCCACGTCGGCAAAACCATAGCCACGGGATAGGACCGTTTCCCCGTCCGCCAGAATACCCACCGAAAGTCCTGGCGTCTGCCCCGAACGCATCTGTTCCCTGATGAAGGATTCAATGTGGGTCATTGTCTCGGATGCCGTGTTCAATTCTTCCCTACCTTCTCTGATCGAGCCAATCCGCGAGCCCATCGCCAAGCAAGGCGAAGCACATGCCGGTCACCATGATCGCCAGGCCGGGGAACGTGCAAATCCACCAGGCGGAGTAGATATACACGCGCCCATCCGAGACCATGGTCCCCCAGTCGGACTGCGGCGGCTGGGCCCCGAGGCCAAGGAAGCTCAGGGCGGACATCAACAAGATTACCTGGCTGATATCGAGGGTCGCGTAGACCACGGCCGGAGTGATCACGTTGGGGAGGATATGCCGGAACATGATCCGGGGGCTGGAGACCCCCACGGCCCGGCACGCTTCCACGTATTCGCGTTCGCGGACCGTGAGCACCTGGCCATGGATGATCCGTCCGTAGGTCGTCCAGTCCACCGCGATCACCGCGATGGCGACACTGGTCAGACCAGGCCCCAGGGTTGCCAAAAGGGCAATCACCAGTACCACATAGGGAAAGGAGATGACCAGATCCAGCACCCGCATGATGAAGCCGCCCAGCAGACCGCCGAAGTAGGCCGCGATCAGACCCAGCATCGTCCCCAAGAAGGAGGCAACCAACACGCTGGCCACGCTGATTCCCAGGGCATAGCGCGCTCCATAAATCACCCGCGTGAACATGTCGCGACCTTCGAAGTCCGTGCCCATCAGGTGCGCCCAACTGGGTGACTGCAAACCCTGAGTGATGTCGCCACTGTTGGGATCGTATTGGGCCAGAAATGGCCCGACCACGGTGGCAAAGGCCAGGCCCACTACGAGGGCCAGCCCGACCACGAAGCTCAGGTTGGCGCGGAGCCAGCCTCGTCTCCCGCGTCTGGGCGCGAGGAGTGCGAAGGTGGACTCGTCGGCGCTTGGCGGCACTGGGCTCCCCATGCTGACCATCAGTGATTCCGGATGCGCGGGTCAATAAGGGTATAGGTAATGTCGGTGAGCAAATTGACCAGGACGAAGACCATCGCCAGGACCAGGGCCCCGGCCTGCACCATGGGGTAGTCGCGGTTATTGATCGCGTCAATCAGGAGAAATCCCACTCCCGGCAGGCCAAAAACCGACTCAATGACCACGGCGCCGCCCAACAGGAAGCCCATGTTGACTCCGACCACGGTGACGGTGGGGATCAGGGCGTTCCGGAGCACATGCTTGTATAGGACCACCGCCCCCCGGAGTCCCTTGGCCCGCGCGGTCTTCACGTAGTCCATCCGCATGACGTCGATCAGGCCCGCTCGAAGCGTCCGCACGATCAGGGGAAAGATGGAGAGGGCAATGACGATGGACGGCAGAATGAGGTGGTAGAGATGATCCCCGAAGGACGTGCCGTATCCGGCGATCGGGAAAAGACGCACCTTGGCCCCCAGCAGCAACATGAGGAGGAGAGCCAGCCAGAATGACGGCATAGTGAAGCCAAGTACGGTGAAGAAGCGGATCCCCAAATCCGGCCAGCGGTCACGCCATACCGCTGCCGCCGCCGCCAGCGGCACTCCAAGTACCACGCTCAGGAGGGTACTGGTACAGGCCAGCAGCAACGTCTCTGGCACCCGTGACCAGAGGATGTCACGTACCGGCTGCTGATACTCCACCGATTGGCCAAGGTCTCCGGTCAGCAACCGCACCACGAAATGGACGTATTGCAGAGGCAGTGGATCGTCCAGATGCCAGGCATGATGAAGCTGAGCGATTGCTTGGGGAGTGGCTCTGAAGCCGAGCATCACCTGCGCCGGGTCGCCGGGAATGAAATGGATGAGGAGGAAAATGGTGAGAGAGATACCCAAGAAAAGCGGGATCAACCCCAGGACGCGCCGCGCCAGGAAAACCGCCATGTGCCCCTCAAGAACCCGCCCGCCTCACGGGGTTCGTGAGGCGGGCGGATCGGCTGATCATGAGCTGAAGTAGACTTCCTCAATGCGGTAATTCCCGGTGGGGAGAACCTTGAAGCCCTGCACTTTGGAACTGGTAAGGGTCAGGCTCGGCGTCCGGTAGAGGAAAATCATTGGCGCGTCATCATGAAAGATCTGGTTCGCCTGGTCATACAGCTTCTGTCGCTGTCCTCGGTCGAGAATGCCGGCCGCCCTTGCGGCAAGGCTATTGACCGTGGGATTGTTGTAGTAGGTCCAAATAGAATTGGTCCCGCCGGGGGTGCCTCCCATGGCAAAGCTGACCAGTTCATCCGGATCAATGATGTCACTGGTCATGTAGCCCACGTTCATCTCATAATGCGGGCTCTGCGTAGCGGCGAGATTGACCGCGTCCGGCTGTAAAACAATGCTCACCTTGATCCCGATTTTGCCCAGTTGCTGCTGCACGTACTCCGCGATCTGCTTATCAGGCACTGCCGTACTGGCGTCCACTAGTAGAACGGTACTGAAGCCGTTGGGAAACGAGGACTTCTTGAGCAGCGACTTGGCCATGTTCAGATCATACGGGTATGGCTGAATTGAGTCGGTGTATCCATACATCTTCGGCAAGGCCAGGCCGCTCGCCTCCCCATGGCCATAGAGGAAGACCTTCACGATCGCGTTTTTGTCGATCGCATAATTCATCGCCTGGCGGACCAGCTTATCGCGAAGATATGGCTTCGCCGTGGTCTGAATGGTAATGAAGTGCGAGTCGAAAAATTGATCCGTGTGCAGGGTGACCGCTGGGTTCCCGGCCAGACCTGCGGTGGCGGCCGGTGGCACGAACATGGCGACATCCAGTTCTCCGTTCTGTACCTGCAGCACGCGCGTATTGGGATCGGGCACCACGATGTTGTGAAACTCATCCAGGTAGGGCATTGGAGCGCGGAAGGAATGAGGATTACGGGCCAGGACCAACTGGCTGCCGCGGCTCCAGGACTTGAACATGAACGGCCCGGTGCCGATAGGGTGATCGAAAAACTTCTCACCCATGCTCTCCACCAACTTCTTGGGCAAGACGGAAGTGGCGAACAGGGCAACGTCCGAGAGAAACGGGGCATGCGGCGCGGAGAGATGAGCCCGCACCGTGTGCGTATCGACTACCTCCATGCTCTTGAAGGCACCGAACAGGAACGACCACTGGCTGTTCTTCAAGTTGACTGCGCGCTCGACGGAGAACTTCACGTCTTCGGCGGTCATCGGGCTGCCATCGTGGAAAGTGACCCCCTTGCGGAGATGGAACGTGTAGGTCTTGCCGTCGGGGGAAATATCCCAACTGGTGGCCAGGCTGGGTTCAACCGACAAACCGTCCTTCGATGGACGTGTCAATTGATCGTAGAGGAGCACCATGGTCCAGATGGCGTTATTGCTTGAGGTAAGGGGACCGTCAAACGTGGGAACGTCCCCGACCGACCCCATGCGGAGAATGCCTCCCCGCTTGGGAGACGACGCCCTGCCCGCCGCGTGCGCCGCGAGCGGTCCACCTATCGCCGCCGCGCTGGCAGCCCCGGCGGCGGTCATCTGCAAGAAGCCTCGGCGTGAGAAGAACGGATGATGAATCAACGGAGCACGATCCATGAACAACACACTCCCTTTGAGCACAAGGCTCGCTCATCTCTCGCGAACCCCTCCGCGCCTTGCCGCTCCGAACCGGGCCCTTGGCCGGAGCAACCGCGAGGAGGAAACGAGAGGACCGTCTTCCGGCGCGAACTCGGGCTACCCGGCGCCGCGACGGTGCGCCAATTGTACCACCGCGGCGGGCGTTGTCCAATAGTTAGAGAGAGCAGAACTTATTTGGTTGAAAGTGCCTAGTGAATCACGGAGGCACGGAATGGAATGGAGAGCACGGAAGCTGCTCGCGCCCTGCCTGCGTCAAGCCATCTTCCGTGTCCTCCTCGGTCCCCGTGTCTCCGTGATCCTATCCGCGCCAAGACCGCGGAGACCTACGGTGTGACAGGAGGA
>DATBTL010000523.1:0-5378 GCA_036559345.1 Chloroflexota bacterium
ACACGGCCTGTTGGCGCCGCGCGATCCGCTGATGCTTGGCACCGTCCAGCGGATTGAACGCGACCTCGTGGGCCCCGGCGGCGGCGTCTACCGCTACCGCGCCGATACCTACTATGGGGGCGGGGAGTGGGTGCTGCTGACCGCCCTCCTCGGACAGTGTTACGCGCGGGCGGGGAATCATGCGCGCGCCGCGCGGTGTCTGGCGGTGGTGGAACGCCAGGCCGACCCGGAAGGTCAACTGCCCGAGCAATGGAGCCGCGCCGCCCTGGCGCCCTCGTACATCGGGGAATGGACGGAACGGTGGGGTCCGGTCGCCAAGCCCCTGCTGTGGTCCCATGCCGAATACCTGAACCTGCGCGCCGCGCTGGCCGAGAGGTTACCACCTGACTGAGGCCGGTGAGCGACAGCGAGTGATGAATAGGTGTTGAACGGATGATGACAATATGATGCCGGGAAGCATTTTCTCTCACGCATAGTGCCCCGACGCGCGATAATGCAGAGTGGGTGATCGCTCATGCCGGAGCAACAGTGAGAGAGACCGCTGATACGGCGGGCGCGGCACCTCGCGCGCCCACCATCCTGGTCGTGGACGATGAGATCGCCATCATCAAGGTGCTGCGCGACTTCTTCGAGGCCGAGGGGTTCGGCGTACTGGCCGCCCACGATGGCGCGGAGGCGCTGGCGGTGTTGAGCCGCGAGCCGGTAGCCTGCGTCCTGCTGGACATCATGATGCCGGGCGCCGATGGGTTCGAGGTCTGCCGCCAAATGCGCGTGCTGACCGACGTGCCAATTCTTTTCCTGACCGCCCGTGAAGGAGACCGCGATAAGCTGCGCGGCTTCCGCCTGGGCGCGGACGACTACATCGTCAAGTCGGCCTCGCCCGACGAGATCGTGGCCCGCGTCAAGGCCGTGGTGCGCCGTGCCCGGCCCCCAGCCCCGGCGACCCCGCCTCAGGAAGCGGGAGTGCTCGACTTCGGGCGGCTGGTGCTCGACACGCGGGCGCACGCTCCCCCTTCGCCTGTGGTTGATCCTGGTCGTGATGGCGATTATCGGCATCTCCGGAGTGGTCGAAGTGGTGTTGACCGCGGTTCTCTACCACACCGGTGGGCTGGCGGGCGCTCATGCATGGGGACAGATGGGGAAAACGTCCTCCAGCGAGCGGTGGATACTGCTCTGGCCGGTGGCCGGCGTGCTGACGATCACCCTCACCCTGGCCCTCGTCGTCTGGCTCATCCGCGGGCCGGTGCTCCGTCCGCTGGCCGCGGTGAGCGAGGCCGTGGAGGGGATCGCCGGCGGTGACCTGACGGTCCACCTGCCATCGTCACCGGTGCGCGAGATTGCGGAGGTCACCGCGGCCCTGGAAGGGATGAGCGGCGCTCTCCGGGACGCGCTGGCGCGGCAGTCGGCACTGGAGGATGAGCGGCGCCTGTTCGTTGGCGCCATCGTGCATGACCTGCGTACCCCGCTGTTCACCCTGCGCGCGTATCTGCGCGGGCTGCGAACCGGGATCGCCGCCACTCCAGAGAAGGTGCGGGAGTATGTCGATGAGTGTATCACCAAGGCAGATGCCCTGGAGCGCCTCGTCTCCGATCTGTTCGCCTTCACGCGCCTGGAGTACCTGGAACAAGAGCCTGACCGGACGCCGCTGGAGTTGGGCGCCCTGTTGCGCCAGATGATCGAGGGCGCGCGACCGCCACCACTGCTGCATGCCTACCAGCAACGACGTGGGCAAGAACCCGTTCATCATGATCGGCCGCGTGGGATCGGCCGCCCGGACCGCCGCCGCTTCCTCCTGGGCAAAGCCCGCGGCCAGACGCCAGGAGTGCTCCGTGCCGAGCGGGTCGACTGCTTCGTGCTCGACTTGCCAGGCGACGATGGCCCGCCGCTCTCTATACCACTCCACGATCCGCGTGATGAAGGCGGTCGCGGCCGTGAGCAACGCGCGATGCGCGGCCGGCGCGACGAGAATGCCTTCTTGAAGAGGCTGTCGCTGATGATGCGCTGGGACGAAGAACTCGGGATAGCCGAACGTCTTCACGGCGCCCACGCAGACGATAGCCACGCACCGCCAACGCGCCGTCCTTCCCCGCGCACCACCCTGGCTATGTCTACACTTTGCATCTACGCCACGAACCAAAACCAGGCGAGGCGCGCAGCGGAGCCTCCGGGTTGATCATCGCCGCCGAGCATAACGGTACGCATATCGACGCCCTCTGCCATCAGGCGGAGTCGATGCGCCTGTATGGCGGCGTGGAGGTCACCGCCGCTCAAGCTGGTCGGTGCCACCGCCTCGCCCAGCGAAACTACCGCTTGCAAGTTTCCGCAAACAATTAATTGAAAGGTATTGACATTGGCCATGGCTGAGCGTAGAGTAGCGGATATTCAGAAAGCAGTTTCAGAAAACGGATGCAAGTTTCATGGCGGTGAAGCTCAAGGATGTCGCGGAGTCGGCCGGGGTATCGTTGGCCACCGCGTCCCGTGCCCTGAACAGCAAGGTCGCCTACCAGGTTGCGAAGGACACGCGGGAGCGGGTCTGGGAGGCCGTGCACCACCTGGGCTATCGAGTGCAGGCCGATCCCGCGGGCAAGGAGAATAACCACGACAGACAGGAACGGGCGCAGCCGAGTGTCGGGCTGATTCTTGACGACGTGGACGATCTCTATGCCTTCCCTTTTTGGCTTCGAGTGCTGGCCGGGATTGAGAAGGAATTGATCGTTCACCAGTACCACCTCCTGTTTTCCTATACGGCCAATGATCTGAAGCACGCGTACAAACGACAACTGGTCAGCCGCAGGAACGTCGATGGCCTGATCTATGTCAACATGCGGCCTCCCGAGGATGATATCCCCATGGAGGGTATCGTAACCGTCGATGGCAGCTACGGGGCCTATGTACGGAATGGCCTGCGCTTTGACCACATCGGGCTGGAAATGCGCTACGCCATGTATCAGATGGTCGATCACCTTGTACGGCTTGGCCGGTGGCGTTTCGCCTACCTGGGGCCGGCGATCGAGGCGGACGAGCGAACCCAGTCGGTTCATCAGGGTCTGGCGCGACGTGATCTCGCGATCGTTCCCGGCTGCGATCCGGTCACGCCGTGGCCCACGGATGGCGCGTACGTCGTGGCGTTCGATCTGCTCTCGCGCCGCGCGGCCGATATTGACGCGCTAATCTGCGCCTCCGATGAGATTGCCGTCGGGGCGATGCGCGCGGCGAAGGAACTCGGACTACGCCTACCGGACGATCTGGCGATCACGGGCTTTAATGACGAGCCCTTCGCACGCGATCTTGATCCGGCTCTGACCACGATCTCCGTGCCGAAGGAGCGGGTGGGGGAGCTCGCGGCGCGACGACTGATCGAGCGCATTACCTCACCTGAACTCCCGCTGACTATTCAGCTTGTTCCCACAACCCTGGTGATCCGCGCCTCATGTGGGGCAGGACGCGCGGAGCGGCTCGCCCCACATGAGGATCCGCGAGCGGAATTCCTGTCGGCGGCCCTCACCGAAAGCCGCTGATTCGCCAATAGCTTCAGGATTAGCCGGGGAGAGAAGGGAGGATGAGGCCGCAAGAGCGAAATCCACTATCGAAGCTGGTTTGGCTTCACTCATAGCGTGAAGGATTTATAGTATGAGAACTCGGCAGGCTCTCGTTTCTCTCGCCGTGGCCGCTTCCTTTGCTGTCACGTCCGCCGCCGGTGGGCATAGCACGCGGGCCGCGTCAACCGTCACCCTTCGGTGGTCGTTCTGGTCGAACAATCCGGCTGAGATCCACTCCAATCAGTCCATCATCAACGCCTTCGAGGCCCAGAATCCTGGGATCAAGATCGAGCCACTCTTTATCCCCTATGCGTCCTACCACACCAAGGTGCTGGCTGAAGCGATTGGCGGCAACGCGCCGGACGTCATGTGGGTGCAGTACACCTACTATCGTAACTTCGCCGATAAGGGTGCCTTGCTCGACATCACCGATCGGGTTAGCAAAGACACTGGGTTGCAGCATCTGCTGAAAACGGACACCTATCCGATCGATGCCGCCAAGATCTACTACAAGAACCATGTGTTCGGCCTGGTTCGTGACGACGAGGGATTGACCCTCGCCTTTAACACGGACATGTTCAAGAAAGCTGGTCTCCCCACGCCAAACGACTACGCGGCCAAGGGGCAGTGGAACTGGAACACCTTCTTGACCGTCGCCAAGAAGCTCACCTTGACCAGCGGTTCCCAGACAACCCAGTATGGGACCAGCCCAGCCGACTATCTTGACTTGCTGTACCTCAACGGCGGCTCACTCTTTAACTCGAATCTCAGCAAAATGACGATCGACTCGCCGCAAGCTATCCAGGCTATTCAATTCGCCGCCGATCTGATGCAGAAGTACAAGGTGGCCCCGGTGCAAGCTCAATCGGCGGCCGCTCCCGACTACTTCGGGGCCAAGCGCGTGGCTATGTCCTGGAACGCGGGTCCGTGGCTCGCGCCCGGCTATAACCAGATCCAGGGCCTCCATTGGGATGTGGCGCCATTCCCGACCGCGCCCGGAAAACCCTATCGGTTAGCGGCGGACAATGGTGCCTTCTACACCATTTCGGCAGCCTCGAAACATCCTAACGAAGCCTACAAATTGGTCCGCTTCATGGTCAGCCCTACGGCGCAGAAGCTGATGGCCCAAGGTCTGACCACATCTCCGTTGCTCAAGTCCGTGATGTATTCCAAGGCATACCTCACGGCGCCTGGCATGCCGGTACATGGGGTGCTGTTCGCCAAGGAGAATGAGTCGCTCATTCCGCTGGTGTTCCCCAACAACTGGCTCGCGGTGCAGCAGAAATTCAATGGCTATCTGGACCAGATCTATCTGGGGCAATCGACCGCTGCCAACACGCTGCCTCAGGGCGCGCAAACCCTGGATTCCATGCTCGCCCACTAGCACGGCGGTTGGAGGATCGCTCACGGCGCTTTCCGTTGAGCGGCCCTGGGCCAGGAGCCGGTGGGGTAGAGCACGGTATATGTCCTCTACCCCACCGGCTCGACGAACGGTTTGGGCGATCAGCTAAACGGCATGCGCAGCGTGATACAGTGGATTCAACCAAGGCGCGACCGGCGAGCACGAGGGCATACCCACCACACCGTGTTGGAGGGATGGATGCGGGATAAGAATCTAGCTGGGAGTACCGCGCCTGCTCGCGCACCATGGCGGCAGGCACGCAGTTTGCAAGCAACGGAAGAGCGAGATTTCCTGCTCCTCCTCATCCCGGAATTGCTTGGCCTGCTGCTCCTGTTTATCGGCCCCCTGGTGGCGGTGGTGGGCATCAGCCTGTTGACTTGGGATGGCCTGACCAAGGCAACCTGGCACGGATTGGGCAACTACCAGGCCCTCTTCCA
>DATBTL010000524.1:0-2034 GCA_036559345.1 Chloroflexota bacterium
CACGGTGCCCACGCGGAGCGTATCGCCCCGGTTTGCCCATGCTCGCCCATTTGTTCGCGGAAGGGGAGACGCCAGAGTACTTTTCCGGTCGCCGTGTCGAGGGCGTAGATGAAGTTAGAGCCGGTGCCAAAGTACTGAATGCCGTTCCGATAGAAGTAGGTTTGGTTGCCGGAGCCGATAAACACGCGATTGCCGACCACCAGGGGCTGCGACATCGCTCCATTGTCGAGCGGAGTACTCCAGAGCAGCTTCCCCGTGGCGCGGTCGAGCGCGAACGCGGTCGGCTTCCCCTTGACCCCATCACCATACACTCGGTTGCCCACCACGGATACCGTGTAGACTTGCTGCCCGAGATTCGGGCTGCGCCACGCTACCGGCGCCGCGTCCGACTGCGTCACCAGGGCGTTATTACTGGAATCCACATGGTAGCGGGTCCACTCAGTGGGTTGTGGTACCGCCAGCGCCCCGAGCGAGGGCAAGGACGCCACGGCCAAGCATAGGGCGAGCAGCACACCGGCGAGCCTTCGTTCCCCTGGAGTCCTCGACAGCCGCGATCGGAGAGACATGGCCGGGATGGAGCACCTCCTCGGTCAGCAGAGTGGCCACTCTCGTTATGCTAGCACCCGGATCGGTAAGTCTCAAGCGTACGTTCCGCACCTCTGTACCGGGCGTAGCTGTGTTTTGCGATTCACATCCTACCGTGGCCAAGAATGTTGGTCTGGGAGCGCGAGCGTCCCGCTCGTCCTCGTACGTCATCGCGACGAGGACGAACGGGACGCTCGCGCTCTCAGGATAGTCGGCATAACGTTGATCACCTATTCCAGGGATGCCTTCCCGTATGGTAATAGCACTCCGATCAGGTGTCCTGTCTATCCTCCTCATCCGGCAATGCGTGGGCTACATGCTGGAAGATCCCCTCCAACAGGCGGGCCTCCGCCTCGCTTAGTTGCGACCGCATCAGGAGGGCGCGCAGCCTGGCCATCGTTTGCTCGGTGCGGCCAGGGATCTTGACTGGGTGCATGGCCGCCAACATGGCGCGGAGGCCGGAGTACATGGCCTCTAGATCCGCTCCCGTGGCCAGCGAGGCGGCGGGGCTCGGTTTCTCGCCGCTGGCTGATCCCCGCGCGAGCGCGGCCAACCGCAGTTCGTAGGCGACCAAAAGCACCGCCTGGCCCAGATTGAGCGAGGCATCCTCGGGCACGGCGGGGATAGTAAGGATGGCATGGCAGCGATCCAGGGCCGCGTTATCCAGGCCGAAATCCTCCGGGCCGAACAGGATCGCCGCCGGGCGTTCCGCATTCCCGGCGGCCAGGAGCACCGGCGCCGCCTCCGCGGGAGACAGCACGGGCCGCGCGACGGCGCGCGCCCTCCGGGTGGTGCCGATCACGTAGCCACAATCGGCCAGGGCATCAGGCAGCGAAGGATAGCGTACGATCCCCTCCAGCACCACCTGCCCGCGCCGAGCCAGCCGCAGCACCTGGGCCGGATCGAAAGCCGCCGGCTCGACCAGACGAAGGCGCGGCAGGCCGAAGTTGCCCATCAGGCGCACTACCGCCCCCACATTCACCGGATCCCGTGGGCGATCCAGCACCAGCACGATCCCGGAAAGCGTGTGCTCACGCATGCTCATGGCTTCGCCCCCAATCCTTGCTCGCCACCGCGCACTTTACAGCGTACAAGCTTGAAGCAAGCGGGGGAGGCCCGCGCTCCTAGAGACGTCCTCACCTACGAATAGGAGGCGGACTTTTGGCGCTCGGTATGCGCTACAGTTCGCGTAACGGGGCCGAGAGCGCCGCCGTGGCTAGCGCGTAGAGGAGGCATACTCCCGCCCCAATCGCCACCGTTGCCTGGGCCCCTATCCGGCTGGCCAGAGCCCCAGCCCACAGACTGCCCACGGGCGAGATACCCCAGGAGGCGATGGTCCACAGCGCCATCACCCGCCCCCGCATCTCTTCATGACTGAGGATTTGCAGCGCCGTGTTGGCGATAGCGAAGAAGCTGACCATCCAGAAGCCCACCACCGCGAGCGCGAAC
>DATBTL010000525.1:0-2778 GCA_036559345.1 Chloroflexota bacterium
CGGCAATCGGATCGCGATGATTTTCCAGAATCCGATGACCTCCCTCGATCCCTCATTCACCATCGGGGCTCAGATTGTCGACGTGCTCCGCGAGCACCGGAATCTGCCAATGGCGGCGGCGCGGGAGGCGGCGATCGATCTCTTGCGCCGGGTAGGGATCGCGGCGGCGGAGCAGCGTTTCCGCGCCCATCCCCATCAACTGAGCGGCGGCCAACGCCAGCGGGTGGTAATCACCATTGCCCTGGCCTGCGGCCCCTCGCTGCTGATCGCCGATGAGCCGACCACCGCCCTGGATGTGACCATCCAGGCTCAAATCCTCACTCTTCTGCGGGACATCGGCGCCGAGCGCCAAGCGGCCATGGTCCTGATCACCCACGATCTGGGAGTGGTGGCGCGGATGTGCGATCGCGTGGCGGTGATGTATGCCGGCCGGCTGGTGGAAGAGGGCCCGGTACACGCGATCTTCGCCGAACCGCGCCATCCCTACACGGCCGCCCTGCTCCGCTCCATCCCGTCGAGTAGGCAGGCGCGCGGCGCCCTGGAGGTCATTGAGGGGAATGTGCCGGACCTGGTCAACCCGCCGCCGGGTTGCCCCTTCGCCCCGCGCTGCCGCCTGCGAATGGCCATCTGCGATACGCGCATGCCGGAGTCGCGCGAGACGGCGCCCGGACATACCGTGGCCTGTTTTCTCCACGGGCACGACCATGATTGAACCACCGCTGCTGGAGGTACGCGGCCTCTCTCGCCATTTCAACGCGGGCGGCGGCCTCCTGCCCGGCCGCCTCCCACGACGGATCCAGGCCGTTGACGGCGTCTCGTTCGACCTGGCCGAAGGTGAGACCCTGGGTCTGGTGGGAGAGTCAGGCTGCGGCAAGAGCACCCTGGGGCGGCTTATCCTCCGCTTGATCGAGCCGACCGCCGGGGCAGTGCTCTTTGAAGGGCGCGATATCACCGAACTCAGCGGTCGCCCTCTCCGCGAGATGCGACGGCGGATCCAGATGGTCTTCCAGGATCCCTACTCTTCACTGGATCCGCGGATGCGGGTCGGCGCCCTCATCCGCGAACCGCTGGATATTTTCCGAGTCGGCGCCGGGCCGGAGCGGCGCCGTCGAGTGGACGAGTTGCTGGAGCGGGTGGGCCTGGATGCCGGCTATGCCGCTCGCTTCCCGCACGAATTGAGTGGCGGCCAGCGGCAGCGGGTGGGAATCGCCGCCGCCCTGGCCCTGGAGCCGCGCCTCATCGTGGCCGACGAGCCGGTGTCCGCCCTGGACGTCTCGGTGCAAGCGCAGATCCTGAATCTCCTCCACCGCCTCCAGCGGGAACTACGGCTGGCGGTGATCTTCATCGCGCACAATCTGGACGTAGTGGAGCATATCAGCGACCGAGTGGCCGTGATGTATTTGGGGAAGCTGGTGGAGGTCGCCCCGACGACGCGGCTGTTCAGCGCCCCCGAGCACCCTTATACGCGGGCGCTCCTATCCGCCATTCCCGTGCCGGACCCAACCCGATCGTTTCATCCCCAACCACTCCCCGGCGAACTGCCAAGCCCGCTCGATCCGCCACGGGGTTGTCGGTTTCACCCGCGATGCGCCGATGCCGTGCCCATCTGCGCGGAGGTTCAGCCGGCGCTGATCTCGTACGGCCCCGGCTGTGCCGTCGCCTGCCATGTCGCGGCCCGCCGACTGGGGTTGGTTGCCGTGAGCGAGGGAGGAGGATAGGAGCGTGCAGGTTTTGAGGTGCGGGTGGTATCGGGGCGAACAGTGTAGGGGTGCCCCTACATAGCCATGTTGCACCTCCGAATCCGAGCCCTCCTTTGGCCTAAGGCCGGCTGTGGAGGATTGTGGCAGGTGCATATTTTTGGAGAAGAGAGAGCAAGGAGGACCGTTCAATGCCCACCATACAAGCCAATGGCCTGACGATCAACTATGAGGTGCAAGGGAGCGGGGAGCCGCTGCTGCTGATCAATGGCTTGGCCGACGATCTCAGTTCCTGGGCTTATCAACTGGAGGATTTCGCGCGCCGCTATCAGGTGATCGCCTTTGACAACCGAGGGATCGGGGGCACTGATAAGCCGGATGGTGGCTATACCACGGCTCAGATGGCCGCCGACGCGGCCGGGCTGCTCGACGCTTTGCGGATCCCGCGCGCCCATGTGCTCGGTGTCTCGATGGGCGGGATGATCGCGCAGGAGTTCGCCCTGGCCTATCCCGACCGAGTGGAGAAGCTGCTCCTGTGCGGCACCAGCAGCGAGCCCAGCGAGGCGAATAAGCGGCTCTATCGGATCTGGCGGGAGACCGCGCCGGTGCTGGGCCTGGGGCAAATGATGAAGGAAGTGCTGCTCTGGTGCTTCACACCCGAGTTCTTTCAGCACTCCCCGGAGGCGGCGCAAGAGACGGAGGAGGCGCTTACCGGGATCGCGCAGCCGTTGGCGGCCTACTTGGGCCAGCTCAATAGTATCGAGGCGCACAATGCGACGGCCCGTCTGGGCCGGATCACCGCTCCTACCCTGGTGCTTGGGGCGCCAAGCGATCTGATCTTTCCCCCATTCCAGTCGCGGCAGCTAAACCAGGGGATCACAGGCTCAACCCTCCAGTTCACCGAGCATGGCGGCCATGCATACCTCTGGGAGGTGCCGGAAGAGTTCAACCAGGCTGTCCTGGACTTCCTGGCGCGCGGCTGAGCGCGGCCTAACACCTCATCCTTCCCGCAAAGCGCGCGCTCCACGCCGCGCATGGTCGATCTGGGTAGGGAGGCACGGCGGTGCATCCGCCTGGCCGC
>DATBTL010000526.1:0-13438 GCA_036559345.1 Chloroflexota bacterium
ACTCAGGCATCATTGATCATACGCTCACCCGCTGGCTACCGCTTCCGCAACCCCGGCAATTCACGGGTACGGGAAAGCGACCTCTGGGCCAGTGATCGTTCCGATCCGCGCAATCCCGAGTTGGTTCATATGTTCCGCCTAATAGGGTTGGCGGAGGAGGCCGGGACCGGCATCCCCAAGATCATAGGTGCCTGGCGTGAACTCGGGTTCCGTCTGCCGCGTATTGATGTCGGCACTGAACGTTATGAGTTCTCTCTCGAGTTACGCCATGCGCACCTCTTGTCGGACGAGGATCGCGAGTGGCTCCATAGTCTTGGCCAGCCATGGACCGAAGTCGAAAGTCTTGCCCTCATCTTTGCCAGACACGAGGACGAAGTCGATAATCTTACGCTGCGGCGGCTTACCGGCCACCACGCGGCGGATATCACGAAGGTATTGGGGAGCCTCCGTGATCGGAGCTTCCTGCAAATGCTTGGTGGCGGGCGTGGCGCCCGCTATCAGCTAGGGCCTGCTTCCTCGGATGGCCGTACTCTCACCGAAAGGGGTGTACAGGCGTTATTGCCTCTAGGTGACGGTAAGTCCGGTCTAACGAACTCCCAACCTAGCGATCCGAACTCCCAACCTAGCGACCCGAACTCCCAACCTAGCGACCCGAACTCCCAACCTAGCGGGCCTGGCCGTGACAGTATGATAGGAGATCCCACGGACATCTGGGTGGATCTGCTGGAGATTGCTAGACCTGCCCGCGAACAGAGCCGCATCGATCCGCGACAGCGGGATGCCATCCTTGTGTGTCTTTGCGCCCGCAGTCCGCTTACGCTCACCCAGATCGCCCAACTCATGAACCGCCATAAAGAGCGGGTCCGCCTGGCTCTACAACCGCTAGTCACCGCGGGACGCATCGCTCACGTCTATCCTGATCCCAACCATCCGCGCCAGAAATATGTCGCGACTCCGCGTTCGCCGGAAGACGAGGTTACATGAGCTACCGGAAGAAGCTGATCGAGGTCGCGCTGCCCCTGGAGGCGATTAACCGCGAGTCGGCCCGTGAGAAGAGTATCCGTCACGGCCACCCCTCCACCCGGCATATCTGGTGGGTCCGCCATCCGCTCGCCGCCTGCCGGACGTCCTCTGGGCTGAAGCGCCTTACGGTTGTTCCATCGCCTCCGCTTTGTCCAACTGCACCCGCTCCAAGAGGCTGATGAAGCTGTCGAGGCTGTCTCGCGCCTGACGCGCTTGCAGAATGATCTCGGGGAGCGCGGTCAACTCCGAGGCTACTTCGTTCAGATGCATGTTCCGTAACTCGGAGGCGATCCGCTCCAGACGGACACGGAGCCGCCGGGAGCGTTCGCGCCGCCGTTTTTCCTCGTGGAGAGCGGCGCCGGGAGAGAGGGGCGCCGAGGGCAGGACCGGGGCTTCCGCCGCCATGGTATCCGCTACCGCCCCAGCCATGGGACCGAGCGGCTGCCGCCGCGTGGTTGGCTGGGTGGATGGGACGGGCGGAGGCTCGGGTTTCAGGTCCAACGGGGGAGTGGGCTGACCAGCCGGAGGCGGGGTCACCATACGCTCGGCGGCGATCAGTTTCCGGGTATCGCTGACGCTGAGCCCATGGGTTACGACCTCTTCCAGGAGGAAAGAGATCCGCTCGTCCGGGGCGCGGCGCAATTCCTCGGCGTGCCCCTCGCTGATCGCGCCCGCCTCCAGGGCCGCTTGCAGAGGGGGAGCATCGTGAAGATGCTCCAGATATTGGTAGGCGCGACGGCGGCCGATCCCATGGCGACGGGCGACCTCCAGCCAGTCTTTTGGCCGTAATTGGCGGAGGCGGGCCAGGGCCCTGGCGGCCTCGGGGACGGTCAAATCCTCGCGCACCAGGTTCTCGGCCAGTTGGAGGACCAGCTTGTCGCCCTCGGTCCCAGGGCGGCGTTCCACCAGCACCGGCACCCGCGCCAACCCCGCCCTGCCCGCCGCGATCAAGCGCCGCTCGCCGCTGATCACTACGAAGCGTTCCTTGCTGTCGTCGTAGTAGGCGGTGATCGGCTGCCGCATGCCCTGGGCACGGAGCGAGTCGGCCAACTCACCCAGCGCCTCCTCATCGAAGACGGTCCTCGGCTGGTCCGGGTCGGCAATCAACCTTTCCAGGGGGACCAAGCGGGCGGTGGCGAGCGGACTGGAACCATCGGGGCTGGCCGTGAGGGCCTGATCGCGGCCAGGGGCAGCCGGTTGGGGGATGGGGGTAAAGTCGAACAGTTTGGCCGGCATGACATTCCTCCTCACGGGCATGGTTTATCGGGTACGTTCGGCCAACACGGTTGCCAGGGCGCGATAAGCTTGCGCGGAGGCGGAGCGTGGACGATAGAACACCATGGGCCGGCGGGCGTTCAACGATTCTTGCACCCCAATGGCGTCAGGGACGATGGATTCGAAGAGATCGGCGCCAAATCGGGCTTTCATGGCCGCCACGGCCTGCTGTCCCAGGGAGGTGCGGCTTCGGACTTGACCCATCAGAATGCCGGACAGACGGAGCGTATAGTTCCGCTGCTCACGAACCTTCCGGATGGTGGCCAGCGTCTCGTCCAGGGCTTGCCTGCTCCCCAGATCCTGGGGATTGAGGGGGAGAATGGCGCTGTGCGCGGCCACCAGCACGTTCAGAGTCAGGCGCCCCAGCAACGGCGGGCTATCGATCAGGCAAAGGTCGAAGTTTTCCAGGAGTTGGGGGCTGGCATCGAGGCAGCGCTTGAGCAACAAGTCGGCATGAGGCAGTGATTGTTCTTGCAGGCCCACCATGTCGGAATGGCCAGGAATGATCGCCACCTGGTGAAAGGGGGTGGCGCAGACCAGGCGGTCGAGCGGCTGGCCATCTTTCAGGGTCGCTGGGAGATCCCAGTCCAGCGGGGCACTGCAGAGGGTGCTAAGCGTGACCTGCGGATCCATGTCGATCAGTAGGACTCGACGGCCCATCTGGCCCAGCGCCCCCGCGATATTAAAGGCGGACGTGGTCTTGCCGCTCCCACCCTTCCGCTGCGCGAACGCAATGATCTCCGCCATGCCTTCCTCCTCCCGACCGCTTGCCGAGTATACCAGAGCCTCAGGGATGTCGTCCCCGGTACAGTGCAGACGTCTGCACCGGGCGGGGTTGGCAATGGCCATCAGTCGGATCGGACCGATCCGTCCGATCGGTCGGAATGCCTTCCCTTATCCACCGGACGCGCGGGAGCGCGCCGCGATTTTGTGATCCCTGGTGTCCCACCATGGTTACCGCTAGGAGACACTGCCTGGGAGCGCGAGACACCCATGCGTGGGTACCGGGCTTATCCCCGTCGCCGGGATCTACGAGGGCAAGCAAGATGCTCGCGCTCCCAGACGGTGTCAGCCCTGAGGCGATTTTGCCAACAGTATCAGAACTCCGGTGCGCCCGCGTGCGTGCCGATCCGTGAACGCGCCGAGCGCCGGAGTGCGCGGTATACTGGAGGGAGAAGCATGGCTACCAGTAAAGGGGTGCGAGATGGAGAGCCAGTATCCAGCCAGACAACCGGAGTCTCCGGAACGCCCATCCGAGCAACTTTTCTTTGAAGGGGCCGTGCAAGACACGGTTGAGATTCTGCCCCACCTGGACCGTTTGTCTCCTCGGGAGCGCGAGCAGAGCGTCGTGGCCGGGGTGGGCCGGGCGCGAGTGATCCGCCAGGTGGGCGAGGGCAGATCCGCCACCAGAACGGCGGTGCTGTATGTCGATCCACGGGCCGATGAATTGCTGGCCGTGACCTACCAGATCGCGACCTTCTTTACGGTCGTGATCGTTGGCGTGATCCTTGCCACCGCCGTGGCGATCGTGCTGACCTCAAGCGTGGCCCGGTAGACCTCGACTGGTTCTAGGATGCCTCGGCTACCGGCGGATCGATACGGCGGCCGTCGGTTTCGTTGAGCGGCAGACGAAGGCAGAATGCCGAGCGGCCGCCCTTCCGCGGCCGTTCGCTGTATTCGTACCAGATTTCCCCGCCCATCGACTCCATTAGCTGTTTGCAGATATACAAGCCGAGACCCGTCCCTACGTGCCCTTCCCGCGCGGCCGTGTCCAGCTTACTGAACCGGCGGAAGAGACGCGGCATATCCTCTGGGCTAATGCCGGAGCCCTGATCGTGGACTCGCAGCGTACCCCACGGGGGTGCGGCGGTCCAGCTGATGGCGATTGGCGAACCATGCGGAGAGTACTTTGCCGCGTTGTCCAGCAGGTTGGTGATGATCTGGCGCAGGCGATCAGCGTCCGCCCAGAGGGTCGCGGTGTGTACCTCCGCTTCCACCTGCACGGCCTGGCCGCTAAACTTCAGCGCCAGTTCCTCCACCGCCTGGCGGATGATCGGGAGGAGATGGAGGGAATGTGGGTTGACGCGCAGTGAGCCCGCCTCCAGCCGTGAAATCTGCAGGAGATCGCGGACCAATCGATAGAGGCGCTGTCCCGATCGTTGGATTTTCTCGACGTTTCCGCGCCGGTGAGCGTCATCAAAGCGATCCCAGTGATCCAGCAAGTTTTCTGAAAAACCAAGAATGCTGGTCAAGGGGGTGCGCAACTCGTGCGATACCGTGGCCACGAATTCATCCTGTAGCCGCATGACCGATTGCAGGCGTAGATTGGCTGCCCGCTCCAACTCGTAGATCCGGGCGTTTCGGAGCGCACGGGTCAGCCGTTCCGCGAACTCCAGAATCGCCGCCACGGTGATCGCGTCGAAGGCATGAGCCGCGAGGCATCCCAGGGTGAGCGCGCCCACGATTTCACCCTCGACCAGCAAGGGAATCGCCATATAGGTGTGGACCGCCGTTATGTAGCTCATGTCACCGCTGCCAAGGCGGCTCCAGCGCGGATCGCCCTGGGTATCGGAGATCAGCTCCGGACCTACACGCTCTCCTCGCAGCCAGGGACCAAAAATCGGATCGACCTCGGCGGGAAAGCGATATTCGACCTTGCTAAATGGATCCTCGCGCGCACTATGGCCGGCAAACGGGACCGCCACCCCTTGTTCGAATCGATACAGGTTGCAGGTGTCGAACTGTACCACCGTACCTAACAGATCCAGCATTTGCTGGTAGATATCGGTGGCATCCAGGCTAAATGAGAGAGCGGCGGTAGCGCGGGCCAGCGCCTCGGCCAGGTTGGCCCGGCGCCGCTCCGCCTCAAGTACCCGCGTGCGCTCCACCGTAATCGCGATCTGCTGGGCAAGCAGGATAAGCAATTCCTGGGTCTGACTATCGAGGACGCTGGGGCGGCAGCTTTCCAGGTTGATCACCCCTTCGGCTCGGTCGCCAATCAGGATCGGCACACAGATTTCGGCTATCACGTCGTCGTTCGCGGGAACGTATTCCGGATCTTTCCGGATATCGGAGACAAATTGGGGCGTGCCGAGCCGCATGGCGCGCGCGATCACCCCTCGATCCTCAATCGTTTCATAGTAGCGGTGGTAGCCGTGCTGGGCCTGCAGAACCAGTGTCTCATTCTCCCGAAGATAGGCACTGACCAATTCGTAGCCAAAGCGGCTTACCAGATGCTCCACCACGACCCCGCAGATTGCTTTCGGATCGCGCTGCGCCGTGACCGCCAGGCTGACCGCCATCAGCACTGCCTGCTCCTGGGCCCTGCGGGCCGCCGCCTGATCCAATTGGGCTTTCGCGAGAGCGGCCGCCGCCTCGAAGGCGAAGGCCGCCAGGGCGGGAGCCTGCGCCGGTGTGATGGGCCGGCCGCTGAGCTTGTTGTCGACGGAGATCCAGCCCAACACAGCCCCGCTTAGCCGAAGGGCCACCGCGAGATTCTGGCCGGCCACATCGCTTCTGTCCCCCGGTAGTTCAGGCGGGATCTCTTCCCTGAGGTTGGAGGAATACGAGAATTCCCGGCCCTCGCGCACAAGCTCGCGAACCAGCCTCAAGCCCCAGAGCGGGCTGTCGTTCGTCATTGAATAGACCATGGGCCGGGGAATCGGCGGTTCTCCCCCGGGCGGGCAATACCAACTTCCCACGCTATGGTTATGCTCGTCGATCAGCCACACGCTCACCCGGTCGAAACCTAACCAACGCGGCACGTGTTGGCCAATGAGGGTAACCACTTGCAGCACGGTCTCGCAACGCCACATCTCCTGAGTGGACTCGTGAATACTCGCTTCCCAATGGATCCGGCGGGCCAATTCCGAGTTGGGAGGCGCTCCTCGAAGAGCCGAGAGAATGGCCAGCCGAAGCGGCTCGCGCCCGATTGGCGGCGCGAGCAGCGCTCGCGCTCCTCCCTCCAGGGCCTGCTGTCCGAGGCTGTCGTCGCCCGGCGGCACGATCGCCACCAAGGGGAGGGCCGCGGCAATGGGAAAGCTACGGTAGGAGTCCAGCGCCCCGCGGTCACGGGCATCCAGCACTACTATCACATCAGCCGGCGGACGGACGACGCTTCGCGATAGGCTGCCAATCTCCACCGGATAGCCCAGGGCCCGTGCCGCCCGCTGGAGACTGGCGGCAAGGCGCGCGTCTTCGGTGACCACCAAAATGCGCGGTTCTGGCATGGCCCCTCGATTCACGGCGGGCAGCTATGGAGCGGCAGGATTTCTCACGGCGGACAATGATGCTAGGGTACAGGCATACCGTACGGGGTGCAATATGCCGGATAGGGGATTCGCTACCGATCCCGAATCAGTTCCGAGAGAAGTTGTTCCACCCGGAGGACATCCTCTTCCAGCAGCTTGAGCGCCGCCGCTCGCGCTCGCGCGGCGGCGCCCCCGTCGCTCGGCTTGGGCGCTTCAACCAGGGTCGGCCCATGGGCACGAATCTCGCGGACCAGGGCAATGCGCGCTCCCTCGGCCCGCCCCAGCAACTCGGCCCGCGTCGCCTCCGCCACGCGCTCGCGATAGGCCGCCGAGGGCTCGTCCGCACGCTCGATGAGCGCGACTGGCTCATCCACGGAGGCCGAAAACTCGGGGGGCGGTACTCCGCGCGCTGGATAGGCGGCCCGCGCCTGGGCCACCACCAGATCCAGCGCCTGGGCCGCCGCGCGGGTAACCTCGCCCATTGCTACCCGCAAGGCCGCTACCTGGACCCGCCGATCACCCTGTCCGATTGCCGAATCGATATCGGAGGCCCGAGGATCGCTCAGGCGGGCCAATGGGCGGCTGATCGCCCCCTCGATCGCCCCAGGCAAACCCTCCACCACTCGAAGGGCCGCCGCCATGGCCTCGGCCTGTGGACGATAGTCTCCCTGAGCGCCCCGTCCCTCCGCGTTGGCCTGGGCCTCCGCGGCCGCGCGCGAGATCGTCGAGCGCAGCAACGCCGCATAGCGGAGGGCCCGGCCTGTTCGCGCCCTGAGGAGGAGGGCCCGCGATCCAGGGCCCAGTAACTCGCGCAGACGAGCCCGAAGGGCCGGGATGCCTGAGTCCTCGGGGGCCAGTTGGCGTCGGCGCTGGGCTCGCGCCGCGCCGAGGGCCGAAATGGTGAGGACGTGGGGCAGTCCCGTCTCGGTGGTTAGACCGGAGAAGGGAGTGGGGAACGAGCCAAGGATGGTCCGCGCTCGTTGCAAAAGCACGGATCGCTGCTCTTCGTCATCAATGGTGTCCCAGAAATTGATCAGGAAGAGCACGTTGCGGTAGTGGCCCGCTACCAGGGTTTGCTGAATCACCTCGCGCTCGAGATCGCCCAGCAATTGATCGGCGGCTAACACGAAGAGCACGATGTCCGCCCGGCCCAGGGCGGCCAGGGCTCCCGCCGACCGGCCCGCCTGCTCATTCAAACCAGGCGTGTCCTCGATCTCTACCCCAGCCGGCAGGTAGGCGCCGGTGACCCGCACCTCCACCCGCCGGGCCTCTCCCAGATGCAGATCAGGGGCCGCGTGTTCGTCACTGGCGGTTCCGGCCTCGGCCAGGCGGACCCCGGCCCGGAACTCCTCAAGGGTGAGTTCACGGACCGGCCGATCGGCGCGGTAGGTAATAGTCGCCCCATCCGTCTCGCCCACCCGAGGAACTCGAATGGCGCAGGCAAGCGGCGTGGTGGGAGTCATCCCAGTGGGCAAGGCAATTTCTCCGTGGATGCCGAAGAGGGCGTTGATGACGGTCGACTTGCCCCGACTGAACTCACCCACCACCACGATGCGGCAGATCGGGCTATCAAGCGGGTAGTCGGCCTGGATCACAGGGGCCGAACGTACCCCCAGCTCGCGGGCCCGCCGCCCACAGGCGAGCAGCCAGGATAGAAGCTGCTCGCGAAACCAGAGGTAGCGGATCTTGGGATCACCGGCAGGGACGACCGCGCCCGCGGGGACCAACGAACGAGCCTCAACCGGCTCCACCGCGCCTGCCTCGGGCGACGGTCTGGCGCGACGCGCTGCCTGGGCGCGGGCAATGGCCGCCGGCCAGGCCCGATACTCATCCAACCGGCCCAGGCCATCCACGGCCTGCCGGGCCGTGCGCATCCCTCGATTGATCCCACCGGTCAGGGCGCGTAATCCTCCCTCCAGGTGCCCGGCCGCCTCTCGCGCGAGGCCGGGACCGAGGCGATCCGCCAGGCCGCCCTCCCCGTCAGTGTCCGGATCATCGTCCTCGTGGCCGAACTCGAAGCGCGAGCGGATTTCACGGCCCCCTTGCTGGTGCCACACTTCCAGGGCTGGAAGCATGCCAAAGGTGGTCTCCACGCTGGTCCGGATGATCGTATCGAGCGGGATAGCCGCGGACTGTCCCGCTCCCCGCGCGGGCTCCAGCACCAACGCATCGGCGCCAAGACGGAGGGTGCCGGCCACCGAGCGCCGCCCATGCGCGGGGAGGTCGGCCAGGACGCGAGTCGAGGAGACGCCTGGATCGCCGCTCACGACGCGATGCTCTCCAATCGGGTTCCCACCGCCGCCACCTGGGCCTGCGTTTCATCCAATCGGGTCCGTTCTTGCGCGCCCTCCTCGCGCGCGAGCCCGAGTTGAGCGCGCAGGGCCTCGACGCTTTCTCGATGATCGGCGATTCGCCCATCGATGGCCCGCTCGATGGCGGCCCCGCAGGCGTCGATCGGCTCGATGGCCAGAGTCTCCAGTTTCCCGATCTCGGTGGTGCGCATAGCTTTGACCTGGCCAAGCACCTCTTCCAACGCCTGTTCCTTCAGCTTGTCGGCCAGTTCGTCATTGCTTTGCACGGACGCGATCATCGCCCCAATGACCAGCGCGGGGACCACGGGGAGGCCGAAGGTGGCCAGCACCACCGCGCCGGCGAACTGGTAGACGAAGGTTCGTCCCAAGCCGCGGAAGCCATGCATGCCGCCAGCCATGATCAGGAAGGGATTGAGGAGCAGAACCCCCACCCCGGCGGCCAACCCGCGATGGATCATGTCCTCGCGGTCCCGTTCGCTGGTATCCGGATCGGCATCCAGGCCGCCAAGGATTCTGGTCGCCTGCTGAAAAGCGGCGTCGATTTTCCCAGCGTCGGCCTCGACCTCCCCAAGCAACTCTTTCACCTGCTCCTCGATATAGAGGTTGAGGTTCCTGGCCCAGGGCTCCAGTTGGCTCGCAGCGATTTCGCGGACCCGCACCCGCATCTCGTCGCGGATCTGGTTCCGACGGAAGCTGTCCTGCATCCCGTCCATGATCCGCTGGCTCCATTGGCGCTCGCCGCGGTACTGGTACTCCTTGACCTGTGTGGTGATCTCCTCCTCGACCTTCGCGAGGTCGCGTCCGGCCCGGCTCCGCACCTCCTGGCGTACGGTCTGCCGCCGGCGGGTGATCGTATCGCGGATCGCCTGGCGGGGTCCCTCCATGCTCCGTAGCTCGGCCTCCGCCGCCAGGACGCGCCGCTCGAACTCCGCCAGCCCGGCCTGGAGCGCCGGCCCGCGGGCTCGGAGACCGGCCAGCGTTTCGCCCAGGGCGGCGCGGGCCCGCGCCAGGGCTCGTTCCAGGGCCACCCGCCCACTCTCGCGGACCAGAAAGCCTTCGAGATCGGCCCGGAAGGCGGCGAACAGGTCCTCCAGATTCCCGCGTTCTTCCTCGGGGGCCAGGTTCGGGCGGCAGGAGAGCGGGTAGATCCGGTTGGCCCGGAGATCCTGGCCATTGTAGCCTACCTTGGGTTCGGGCACGAAGAGGCTCCAGGCCCGCCGGCTCAGGGCGGCGATCTCCGCTTGCGGATCCTCGGCCTCGTTGAAGACCCGATCCCACTTATTGATCACGAAAAACACATGGTCGATCTCCGCCCCCAGCAGGCGCTCGCGGACGAAGCCTTCATCCTCGCTCCCCAGTTGAGCGGCGTCGGTGACGAAGATCACGGCGTCGGCACTGGGCAGGGCCTCGTAGGTGACCTCGCTGCGGGTGACATGCTCCCCCAGACCGGGTGAATCCACGATGTCCACCCCATCGCGGCAAATGGGAGCGGGTAAGACCACCTCGGCTCGCGCGATCCCCGCGTGGCGGGCCTGATTTACGCCCTCGCCTGACTGAGCCAGGGTAATCTCCTCGCTCAGTCGATCCACCCCGACCGGCCGCTCGCCGCCATCGGTCATGATCAGGCGGGCTGAAGGCTCCTCCCCATAGGAGACCCGCGTGATCACCGCCGTGGTAGGCGCGGCGCCCACGGGCAGCACCTCGCGGCCCAGGAGGCGGTTGACCAGGGTCGATTTACCGCGCTTGAACTCACCGAGCACCAGGAGGGTAAAGCGCTGGTTGATCAGGGAGTCGCGGGTTTCGCGGATCCGGGCCGCCCGAGCGGTCTGGCCGATCCCGGCATTGATCGCGGCCAACTCCTCCAGGCACTCCGCCACCTGGGATCGCCGGCGCGCGTACGAGCGCAAGCTGTCGTCGCTGCCGGGCCCGCTCTCGCGTGGGGCCGTTACCGTTGTATCCACCTACCAACACCTCCCTGCGAGCGGCCATCTTCCTATGGCCAATGCTACCAGCATCGGCGCCTTCGCGTAACTGGGGGATCGCGCTGGGGTGCATCTCGCGTCCGTGGAGATGAGGCTGGCTGAGGCGACGGTTACTCATTAGGAGCGCGGGTCTCCATGCCAATCGTTGCCCACATTTTCGTTCCAGGAGCAGGATCCGGTGCGCGCCCTTGCTTTCCCTCCCTCTGCCTACTCCCCGTGCAGTCATCCGTGCTTCAGGAGGGTGCGGAGAGCATGATCTGTGGGTAATGGTTAGGTCTCCAGGCCCGCCTGGATGCCGCGCCAAGGCACAGGACAATCGCCGCCATTCCCAGGACGGCCACCACCAGAAGCGCGATTCCGGGCCGACCCAGAGTTTCCGACAGGAGCCGTTGCTTCATCCCAGCCAGGACAAAGGTGTTGGGGTTGGACTTCCAGGGGCCGAGACTGAGATAGCCAAGATAGAGGGCAAATACCAGGGCCGCCTCCAGACCCACGGCGAGTAGGACCGCGAATTGGGCGCGAGCGGGTATGGCGGCGGCAAGCAGGGCGATCCCGATCGCCACCGCGCCGTCCAGGGCATTTTGCGCCGCGCCCCCTTGAAGGATCGCCGGATCCAGTAGAACCGAGCCGAGCGCGGCGCAGATGGCCACGCACCAGCCGAGCCGGGCCGAATCTTTCCCGAGCCGCGCCCGAGGATACCAGCACAACAGCAAAAGAGCGGCTACCACGCCCAGGGCCCCAGGGTAGCTGTCAAACCACAACTCCAGGGCGGAGTTGACCGTAGACCAGAGCGCTTGCTGGTTGGCGAAGGGGGCGACCGCCAAGGAGTGCGCGAGCGGCATGGGCACGAACGAATAGATCATGCCGTCGATTTTTTCGCGGACCCATACCTGGGCACCCGGATAACCGGCGTAGGTGGCTGGGCTCGAATGGAGGACGGTCGTCCAGCCGTACGTATGGATGCCCCAGGCGATCCAGGGGAGGGTAACGAGGAACACCAGGAGCAGGCCGGTGAGCATGGATCGCCATTCACCCCAGGAAGGGCGTCTCCAGATCGCCAGGTACACGGCGATGGCGAAGACGTAGATCAAGGCTGAATCGTGGGTGAAAACAGCGATACCAAGCGAGAAGACAACCGCCGCGCCCGCCCACCGCGCGCCATCGCGAAGGCGCAGCAACCAGTAGACGGCCAGCACCTCGAAGGCGACCGTGAGCACGGTAGACCAGGGATAGATCGCCATATGGACCAGATGCGGGTTCGCGAGGAGCAAGGCTCCGGCCAGCCAGCCGGCCCGCAAGCCGCGCCGCTGGGCCAGCAGCACGATCGGGCCGGCCACCACCGATGTCCATACCATGGCGCTGATCTGGTACGCGGCGATCCGTCCATGGTCCAGACTGAGCGGCATCCCGGCCAGCAGATTAAACAGCGGCGTGCGGGCGGTCATCACCCCGCGATCGTAGACCGGGGCCACGCAATGCAGGCGCGGATCAGCGCAGGCTCGGGCCACGTCCGCCACCGGGACCAGATTGGCATAGACAAGAGAGCGATGAAAGTGCACCCACCAGTCAGCGAACCAGCCCGCGCCGCCAAAGGAGGGCAGCACCGCCTCCAGGACGACCAACTCGCCCAGGAAAAGGATCCAAAAGGAGGCGATTTGCCAGCCGGCAGCATCAAGCCCAAGGGGAATACCTTTCCGGTAGGCGAGGGCCAGCAGCAGGACTCCAAGCACCAGCACGGCCGCCATTCCCGGCCCGATCGGTGCATCAAGGAGAAAGCACCAGAGACTCAGGGCGCCGCAGATCGCCGCCGAGAGGCAGCCACAACAGGCCACGCGTTCCGCCGCGCTCAGACGCCGCGCGTGAAGCAACAGCGCGTAGCCGGGCAGCCAGGAAAGGACAATGCTCAGGGCTAGGATCCCCAGCAGGGAAAAAGTGGTGGCGTCGATAGCCTTACTCCGGGATCACTGCCATGGCGGAGTTTCCGCCCAAGCGCATTAAAGCAGTAGGCTGCTACCGTGGCAATAGCATAGGCAGCCCATACACCCCGCTCGGCGCCTCGCTGGTGGCCCCCGATCGTGCCTTCTTCCCTACCGGCGTTACCGCCGCCGGGGTGATCGTCTATAACAGCAAGAAGCTGAGCCCGGCCCAGGCGCCGAAGGATTGGACGGATCTCCTCAAGCCCGCGTTCAAGGACCAGGCGGCCGAGAACGATCCTGCTTTTTCCGGCCCCGCTTTCCCCTATATCTCCGGCCAGATTCTCCGCCAGGGCGGCCACAGCCTCGCCAAGGGCGAGACGTTCTTCCAGACCCTGAAGGCGGATGGGCTCAAAATCTTCCAGACCAATGACCCCACGCTCCATTCGGTGGAGACTGGGGCCCGCGAGATCGGGATCATCCAGGACTCCGCCTACTACGCGGTGGCCGCTACCGGCGCCCCGGTAGGGATCGTCTATCCCAAGAGCGGCGTCACCGTGCTGCCCAGCGTGGTGGCGATCAATGCCCGGTCGAAGCACCTCGCGGCGGCCGAGTCGTTTGTCAATTACATTCTCTCCCAGGGGTCAAGACACAGGGAGTGAACTACCAGCGGCTGGACTTCA
>DATBTL010000527.1:0-6828 GCA_036559345.1 Chloroflexota bacterium
CGCCAGCCGGTCAGGCGGGCCGCCAGGCGGGCATTTTGCCCGTCCTTCCCGATCGCCAGGGAAAGCTCCCGTTCCGGAACCACTACCACGGCGCTCTTGGCCGCTTCATCCACGCTGACCTTGAGGACGGTAGCCGGCCTCAAGGCGTTGGCGACGAAGGTAGCGGGGTCGGGGTGCCACTGGGCCACGTCTATTTTTTCTCCGTTCAGTTCGTTGACCACGTTCTGAATCCGCACTCCGCGCTGACCAACACAAGCGCCAACCGGGTCCACTCCGTCCACCCGCGCCGCCACCGCGACCTTGGTCCGGACCCCCGGATCGCGGGCGATCGCCTTAATTTCCACCACCCCGGTGAAGATTTCCGGCACCTCAAGCTCGAAAAGGCGCTTCACGAGGTTCCGATTGGTGCGCGACACCGTCACTTCCAGGCCGCGTTGGCCCTTGTTGACCTGGGTCATGTACACCTTCATCCGCTGGCCAACCCGATAGTGTTCGCCAGGCGCCTGTTCCTGCGGGGGCAGGACCGCCTCCACCTTGCCAAGGTCCAGAATCACGCCCTTGCCCGGCTCGATACGCTGCACCACTCCGGGATGCAGGTCATTTTCCCGCCCGATCAACTCGGCGTACAGGGTATCCCGCTCCGCCTCGCTGATCCGCTGCATGATCACCTGGCGCGCGGTCTGCGCGGCGATCCGGCCAAAGTCTTGTGGTTTCTCGATCTCCACCTCGACGATGTCGCCAAGTTTTGAGGATCGTGGTAGATCCTGTGCATCCTTGAGGGAAATCTCAACCCGCGCATCCTCGGCGTCGATCACCACCCGCTTCTCGGCGAAAATGCGGAACTCCCCCGTATGCTCGTTGAGCCGAACATGCACCTCCGGAACCGAACCGAGATTGCGCTTGTAAGTCGCGGTGAGGGCGGACTCGATAGCCTGAATCACGATATCCTTCGCCAGGTGCTTCTCATCAGTGATTTGCAGGATCGCCGTGAGGAAGTCGTTCTTCATCGTATTTTCCGTTCCCAGGCTATGTGATCCGCACTACCCTCGCCTGCGTTTTGTCTTGAAGATAAGAAGAAGTGGGCTTGCGGCCCACTTCTTCTCGTACTCCTTCTGACGTTGCACATGCCCAATACGGGCCAGCCCTCTCGGGTCATCAACGTTGGGCGGATTCTTCCCCTAAGCGTGTCTCACATCAGACAAGAAAAGCCCCGGGCGGCAGCGCGGGAGCCATCCATGTCGCACGTCACCGCGAACCTCATCCGCTCGGTATTGCCTCTTCGAAAGTCTACTGTTTAGCCACCCACCTGTCAACCGGGTGGTGGATTTATGTAAAGCATGATTGACACGTTGGTCGCCGGGCCCTATACTGCCAAGAGCATGCCGAGGTGGCGGAACTGGCAGACGCACTAGCTTGAGGGGCTAGCGAGCATTACGCTCATAGGGGTTCGAGTCCCCTCCTCGGCACCGATACAGGCGGGCACACCGTGATCAGCGTGTTGCCCGCTTTTTCTTGTTCAGGGCACCATGGGGGTAACGACGGATGGTCTACACATTGTCGACGTACCGGCAATCTCCCTCGGGCATCCCCTCGGCACTGGTGGTGGCCACGATTGAGTTCTAACGTTCAAGTCGCGACGCGTGAGGAGCGAAGGGTCAGTCTGAACCTGGTTCGGACGCGGACCACCTTGACCTTCGTCCCTCTGGAGCGCGCGGCGCCCGCCCAACGGTATGCCGTGCTGGTGGCGGTTCTGGTTTCCCTGGGAACCTTCCTGTTCCTGCAAGTACTTCATGCGGTAGTTCCGGAGACCGGGGCCGATTTCCGCGCCGTCCTGACCGCCGCGACCATTCAGGCCCACGGCCAGGACATTTACGGCCCCGCCCTCCACTTCCTCGCACAGCCGAATCTCCGCCACATCCTTGGGATGACCGATACTCCCTTCGTCTATCCCCCTCCCCTGGCCATCCTTGCTCGCCCGTTGACCGAAATTCCTCCCCGCCTGGCTCTGGCATTCTGGGATGCGGTCAACTTGTCGATGCTGGCCGTGCTGGTGGTGATGATCGTGCGGATTTCACGGGCGCGCGCCTTCCGTGAGCTGGTGCTGATCAGCGCCATTTACGGCTTCTTTCCCCTGGACATGGGTCTCGGCAACGGCCAGATCGATCTGACGATTACGCTGTCCCTTCTCGCCTCCTATGTGTTGTATCGCCGGGGGAACCAAACCGCCGCCGGAGTGCTGTTGGCGTGTATCACCCTGATCAAGCCCACGGTGGGGATTATCGTGGTCTACTTCCTCTTGCGGAAAGCATGGCCGTTGCTCCGCGCCTATGTGATTACCGGATTGGTGGGGGTGGCGATTTCCTTGCGAGCCGTGCCCCTGGCGGTGGCCTGGGAATACCGAAACGTAGCCTCGGGGTGGGCCAACGCCTTCGGGGTCTTGCCGCTCAATCAGTCCTGGCATGGCCAGGTGAGCCGCTTGCTTGCTCCCGCGCTCGACCGCCAACCAACCGGCCTCGGCGGCGTTCTGCTGCTCCTTACCGAAGGGCTGTTCCCCGTTATCGCGGCGGCAGTGGCATGGCGGCTCTTGCGTCGCCCGGAGCCTGGCGATCTGCGGGCCGGCCTCTTGCAGTTCTATGCCATCCTGACCGTCCTGTTGCTTGGCATTCCCTTCACCGAGAACATGCATCTTACCTGGCTCTTGCCCGGCATCGCCTTCCTCTTCGTCACCATGGCCCAGCAGCCACGCTGGCGGCCCTGGCACGCGGCCGCCGTGATCTCCTACCTGGTCCTGGCCCTCCCGTTCGCCGAAAGGATCACCTGGTCCGCCGGCGCCAACTGGTGGGGGCGCCTGGCCAGTGGGATGGACTGCTATGGGCTGACCGCGCTCAGCGTGGTGATGTGCCTGGTGGCGTTCGGCAGCTCCCCACGGACGCTGCATATGCCCAGCCGGTGGCGTCCAAGCACGTAACCGACGCTTGGGATCGCGGTGAGTAGATGGCCATTCTTTGGCTGACGGGCTTCTACGGCTCTCCCGCGAAGGGTGCGCGTCGTGTCAGGTGAAGCTTCCGCAACTTCTCACGCCCCGGTTTCCCCGGACTGGACCTTAGGGCTCGCCCAAAAATAAGCTGGGCGAGTAAGAGTGAGTGCTGTAGACTGGGGGGATGAAGGACCGAGAGCAGATCAGCGAGCAGGTGCGGAAACGCTACGCGCTGGCAAGTGAGGGGTTGGACGAGCGTGGGCGGCGGCAGTTGGTGGCGGCGGAAGCGCTGGCCCTCGGCTGGGGCGGTGTGCAGTTGGTATCGAAGGCCACGGGCGTCGCACGCGGCACCATCACGCTGGGCCTGAAGGAACTGCGCGGGCAGGTAGCGCCCCCGCCGGTCGGGAAGAGTCGGCGACCGGGCGGTGGCCGGAAGGCGATCGTGGCGAAGGATCCGGAGGTGCTGGTAGCATTGGAGCGCCTGGTGGAGCCGAGCACCCGCGGGGATCCGGAGTCCCCGTTGCGCTGGACGTGCAAGAGTGTGCGCAAGCTGGCGGCGGAGTTGTGCGCGCGGGGCCACCAGGTCAGCCAGGAATGGGTGCGCCGGACCCTGCAGGCGCTCCGCTACCGCTTGCACGCCAATCGCAAGACCCGGGAGGGTGGCGACCACCCCGACCGCGATGCCCAGTTCGCCCATATTAATGCGACCGCGAGTGCCTTTCTGGCCGCGGGTGACCCAGTGATTTCGGTGGATGCCAAGAAGAAGGAGTTGGTCGGCGCCTTCAAGATCCCTGGCCGGGAGTGGACGCCGGTCGGGCAGCCGGAGGAGGTGCGCGTCTACGACTTCCCGATCAAGGGGCTGGGACGGGTGACGCCCTACGGGGTCTATGACCTGGCGGCCAATGCGGGCTGGGTCAGCGTGGGGGTGGACCACGACACCGCCGCCTTCGCGGTCGCCACCAGCGAGCACTGGTGGATACAGACCGGGCGGGGGCGCTACCCCGCCGCCCGGCGCCTCCTCATCACCGCCGATGGCGGAGGCTCCAATGGCTCCCGCACCAAGCTTTGGAAGCGCGAATTGCAGCGTCTGGCGGACGCGACGGGCTTGGTCATCAGTGTCTGCCACTTCCCCCCGGGCACCAGCAAGTGGAACAAGATCGAACATCGCCTCTTCGCCTTCATCAGCCAGAACTGGCGGGCCCGACCCCTGGTCAGCGACGCCGTCGTGCTCAGTCTGATTGCCGCCACGACCACCAGTACCGGCCTGACCGTGGAGAGCTATCTGGACACTGCCAGCTACCCTACGGGCATCGAGGTAACCGATGTCGAGTTGGCGACCCTGCGTATCCAGCGCGAGACGTTTCATGGCGAATGGAACTACACCATCCTACCGCAAGCCGCGGAAGAAGCGGGAGCTTTACAGGAGTAGGGAACCCATGGATGGGAATACGTTCAATTACATTGTCGTAGGAGCAGGCGCCGCGGGCTGTGTGGTAGCGAATCGGCTCAGCGCGAATGCCGCTGTCCGGGTGTTACTGCTTGAAGCGGGCGGTCCAGATCGCTCTCCGCTGATTCATATGCTGGCTGGATTCACCAAGCTCACCAGTCCAGACGTGAACTGGGGCTTCGCGACTGTCCCCCAGCCGGAACTGAATAATCGGCGGATGCACTATCCCCAGGGGAGAGTGCTCGGTGGCAGCACCTCGATCAACGCCATGATTTACATTCGTGGCCATCGACTCGATTACGACGAATGGCGTGATCGTGGCAATGAGGGATGGGGCTACGAGGGTGTGTTGCCGTACTTTAGAAAGGCCGAGAATAATGAGCGCCTGGTTGATCAGTATCATGGCACGGGTGGTCCGCTCAACGTGGCTGATCAGGTTCAGCACAATGTCCTGACCGGTGCCTTTGTCCGGGCAGCGCAGGAGGTGGGACTCCCGTACAATCCTGACCTGAACGGCGCCACGCAAGATGGGGTGAGCTTCTATCAAGTTACGCAGCGGAATGTGCGGCGTGAGAGTGCCGCCACCGCCTATCTGCAGCCCATAAGGCGGCGCGGCAACTTGACGATTGTCACGCAGGCGATGGCGGCCCAGGTGCTGGTCCAGCATGGCCGCGCTGCCGGCCTCAAGTATCTGCACCAGGGGAAGGAGCAAACCGCCTATGCCGACACTGAAATAGTCCTCAGCGGCGGCGCGGTCAATTCACCCAAACTGTTGCTTCTTTCGGGCATCGGCCCCGCCCATGAGCTACAGGCCCTGGGCATTGACGTGGTCGACGATTTGCCGGGCGTAGGGAAGAACTTCCAGGATCACATGGATGTCTACCTCACCGCGGAATGCAGCCAACCGGTCAGCTATAATGGCGCGGATCGTTGGTTCAAAGCCATTCCTCATCGAGTCCAATACCGGTTGTATAAGACCGGCCCGGCGACCGCCTGTTCCGTGGAGGCTGGGTGTTTTATCCGCAGTCGTGAAGACGTACGCTCACCTGATATTCAGATTCACTGCTTACCCGCCTATGTGGTGGATCATGGCCGCAAGCGGATCAAGGGTCATGGGATGAGCATCAACACGTGCAACCTCCGCCCACGAAGCATCGGGGAGGTCACCCTACACTCCGCCAATCCCCTTGACGCGCCGGCCATCAACCCCAACTTTGTCGCGGACCCCTACGATTGGCGCATGGCGATCGAAGGATTCACATGGGGACGGAGGATTCTCGCCGCGCCGGCGTTGAGACCCTACATTCAGCGTGAGCGAATGCCGGGGGCTGCTGCTCAATCAGAAGAAGAGATTCGCGCTTATATGCGCAAGTGGGCAAAGACCGACTACCATCCCGTAGGATCCTGCAAGATGGGACAGGATGAAATGGCCGTGGTCGATACACAATTGCGCGTGCGCGGCATTGAGGGCTTACGGGTCATCGACGCCTCGATTATGCCGACCATGATTAGCGGGAATACACAAGCGCCATCGATCATGATCGGAGAAAAAGGCGCCGCGATGATGATCGCCGGTAGAGTGGTCTAGAGTCATTCAGTATCCCAGGATAAGTCCTGCCGGAGACGGACACGCCAGCCAAGCCGCCTGTGCAAACAGGCAGGCGTGCCGCGGATCCGCGTCTATGACTTGCGGCACACGACTGCCAGCCTGATGGTTGATGCAGGAGCCGACCTCAAGGCGGCAAGCGAGGCGCTTAGACACAGTGATCCGCGCATCACCATGTGGGAGACCACCGGCACGTACAAGGCGACCAGCGTACCCGCGCTATCGCTCTTCTTGCGGATGCGATCACCGCTCCGCCGGATCAGCCGCGGCCCGGCTGAGGGCGACCTTGCAAAAACCTTGCAAAAATGCCCTCCGTCCGACCCCTTTAGAGTCGCGGCGGAGAGCATTTCACCCTTGAACACCCGAGTCGGGGCGAGAGGATTCGAACCTCCGACCTTCTGAACCCCATTCAGACGCGCTACCAGGCTGCGCCACGCCCCGTGCCGCTAATACTACCAGTTAGGCCGCCCATCGTGCAATGTCGTCCCGCCTGTATTCCCTTGCCGGACCCTGGGCTGGGTTATACTGGACGACAGAATCCGCAATACTTATCCCCGACACGTATTCCCTGGGCCCTTGCCTGAAGGAAGAGATCACCATGTTTGACCAGGGGAAACTGCAAGACTTCGCCCCAGGCGAGGGCATGAAGGCGGGAGCCTCCAGCGAGACCTTTGATGACGCCGCCTGGATTCCCGTGGCTGTGCCCGGTGACGTGCACACGGCGCTGATCGCCGCCGGACGGATCCCCGACCCGTTTTACGATCGCAACGAGGTTGAGTGCGCGTGGGTTGAGGACCG
>DATBTL010000528.1:0-8987 GCA_036559345.1 Chloroflexota bacterium
CCCGACTGGGCCTTGCAGGATCCCCACGACTATCTTGAGGCGCTTTGGATTACCATTCCCAAGGTTATGGATCAAAGCGGTGTCCCAGCCGCGGAAGTTGCTGGGATCGCGATTGATTTCACCGCCTGCACCATGCTGCCCACCACGCGTGACGGCACCCCTTTGTGCTTGCTCGACCGCTGGCGGGCTCATCCACACGCCTGGGTCAAGCTGTGGAAGCACCATGCCGCGCAAGCCCAGGCAGATCGGATCAACGAGGTAGCCCGCCAGCGGAACGAAACCTGGCTGGAGCGGTACGGCGGCAAGATCTCGTCCGAGTGGTTCTTCAGCAAGGCCCTGCAAATCCTGGAGGAAGCGCCCGACCTCTACGCGGAGGCCGATCGTTTCATCGAGGCGGCCGATTGGGTGGTCTGGCAGCTGACCGGGGTTGAGACGCGGAATGCCTGCACGGCTGGGTACAAGGCAATGGTCCAGGACGGCGCCTTCCCCTCCCGAGACTACTTCGCCGCCCTCAATCCCGCCTTCGCGAACGTGGTGGATACCCGCCTCAGCCGGGAGTTCGCGGCCCTTGGCGCCCGCGCCGGAGGGCTGACCGAGCCCATGGCGGCGCGACTCGGGCTGCCGCCGGGAATCGCCGTGGCGGTGGCGAACGTGGACGCGCATGTGACGGCGCCCGCCGTCAAACTCACGGCGCCTGGGCGGATGCTGATGATCATGGGCACCTCCACCTGCCATATACTAGTAGGCAAGGAACTGCGGGCGGTCGAGGGGATGTGCGGCGTGGTGGATGGCGGGGTCATTCCCGGCTTGTACGGCTATGAAGCCGGCCAGAGCGGGGTGGGAGACATCTTCGCCTGGTTCGTCGACCACGCGGTGCCGGCGGAATACTTCGACGCGGCCCGCGCGGCGGGACAGGACATTCATAAGCACCTGGAACTTGAGGCGGCGAAACAGGCGCCCGGAGAGTCGGGACTGCTGGCCCTGGATTGGTGGAATGGGAACCGCTCCACCCTGGTGGACGCCGATCTGACCGGACTCCTGGTCGGGGCCACCCTGGCCACGCGAGCCCCCGAGATCTATCGCGCGCTCATCGAGGCAACCGCGTACGGCACCCGGATGATTATCGAGGCATTCGAACGGAGCGGGATTGCCATTCACGACCTGGTCGCGGCCGGTGGTCTGGCGGAGAAGAACGCGCTGCTGCTCCAGATCTACGCGGATATCACCGGGAAGCCGATCTATCTGGCAGGCTCCAGCCAGGCGCCCGCGCTGGGCGCCGCCATGCACGCGGCGGTCGCCGCCGGCCTCTACCCCACGATTCAGGACGCCGCCCATGCGATGGGCAAGCTGCGCGCGGAGGTGGTCCGCCCAATCCCCACGAACAGCGCGGTCTACGACCAGCTATATGCCGACTATACCCTGCTGTATGACTATTTTGGCCGGGGCGCCAACGATGTGATGAAGCGTCTGAAGCGGTTGAGACGCGACCGGCACGGGGAAGCATAGGTCATGTCACTCGCGGCCACGCGCCAGGAGGTGTACCGCCTCCACCTGGAACTACCAAAATACGAGCTTGTGGTTTGGACCATGGGCAACATCAGCGCGCGCGATCCGGATACCGGACTGATCGTGATCAAGCCCAGCGGCATCCGTTTCGAGGAACTGACGCCGGAAAACATGGTGGTGGTCGATCTTGACGGTTCCGTGGTGGAGGGTTCGCTCAAGCCATCGTCCGACACTGCCTCACATTGTTACCTGTACCGCCAGATGCCGCATGTCAACGGCATCGTGCATACCCACTCGCGGTACGCGACGGCATTCGCGGCCCTGGGGAAGCCGATTCCCTGTTTCCTCACCGGGATGGCGGATGAATTCGGCGGCGAGATCCCGTGCGGCGGCTTCGCGCTGATCGGCGGCGAGGAGATTGGCCGTGAGGTTGTGCGTTGTCTGACCGGCTCCCGTAGCCCGGCCGTCATCTTGAGGAACCACGGGGTATTTACGGTGGGAACCTCCGTCGAGGCGGCGGTAAAGGCGGCGGTGATGGCCGAGGACAGCGCCAGAACCTCATGGCTGGCCTTGCAGCTGGGGAATCTCGGGACGCCGATCCCGATCGCCCAGGAGGATCTGGATAGCCTGTACGCCCGGTACACCAACGTGTACGGGCAATAGAGTAGGGGGAGAGGGATCATGGCTCAGCCCAGCACCCAGGTAGCTGGTTCAATCACCAAACACTCGCCACTCAATCGCCCGGTCACTCTGGGGGTGATTGTAGGGAACCGCGGCTTCTTCCCGCACCATCTGGCTGCCGAGGGACGCGAGACCATCCTGCGGGTGCTCGAAGGGGCGGGCATTCGGGCCATCATTCCCGATAGCGGCGCCACCGACCATGGAGCGATTGAGTCCCTTGACGAGTCTCGCCTATGCGCCGACGTCTTCCGCCAGCACCGGGACGAGATCGACGGCATTCTCGTGACTTTGCCCAATTTTGGCGATGAGCGGGCGATTGCCAACACAATCCGCTTCGCCGAACTGAACGTTCCGGTGCTGATTCATGCTTTCCCCGACGATCCGACCCGCATGGGCATTGACTCACGGCGCGACAGCTTTTGCGGAAAAATGAGCGCCTGCAACAACCTGCGGCAGTACAATATTCCCTACACCCTCACCTCCCTGCACACCATGGATCCAGCCAGCCCCGCGTTTCAGAGCGACCTGAAGAGCTTCGCGGCGGTCTGCCGGGTGGTCCGCGGGATGCGCCGGGCCCGCGTCGGGGCGATCGGGGCCCGACCGACCAACTTCAACACCGTGCGTTACAGCGAAAAGCTTCTTGAGCAATCCGGGATCAGCGTCGAGACACTTGACCTGTCTGAAGTCTTTGGCCGCATTGACCGGCTGGAGGCGACCGACGACAGTGTGATCGCGAAACGGCAGTCCATTGAGCGCTACGCGAACGCCCGCGGCGTCCCCGAATCAGCGGTAATCAAGATGTCGAAGCTAGGGGTCGTGATCGACCAATGGACGGCCGCCGGACAACTGGACGCCACCGCGATCCAGTGCTGGACCTCCATGGAGGAGTACTTCGGAGTGGTTCCTTGCACGATCATGAGTATGGCGAGCGACAGCCTGACTCCCTCGGCCTGCGAGACCGACGTGGTGGGAGTAGTGGGCATGCTGGCCCTCGTCCTTGCCTCCGGGAAACCCAGCGCCCTGGTCGATTGGAACAACAATTATGGTGATGACCCCGACAAAGGGGTGGTCTTCCATTGCTCCAATCTCCCCAAGACGATCTTCCTGGACGAGATTCTCAAGATGGATTATCAGGCGATCATCGCGGGCACGGTGGGCCGAGAAAATACCTACGGCACGGTGGTTGGCCGCGTCCGGGGAAATCCATTTACCTATCTGCGCGTCTCAACCGATGACCTGGCCGGCAGAATCACCGCGTACGTTGGGGAAGGCCAGTTCACCAATGACCCCCTGGACACCTTTGGCGGCTATGGAGTGGTCAGCATCCCGCGATTCCAGGAACTGCTCACCTACATCTGTGAGAACGGCTATGAGCACCACGTCTCGGTGAATCAAACGCGGGTGGGACCGATCATCCGGGAAGCACTCCAGAAATATCTTGGCTGGCCCGTGTATTATCATCAATAGCATGAGTTAGCGCAGCGGCGGCAGGCGGTCATTTGGCGCTACGGGGCGAGCCGGGTACCCAACTTGTGGGTGTCTCGCGCTCCCAGGGGACGGCATTGCTAGTGGATGATCCAATTCGCCAATAGAGTCTAGGATCAGGGGGTTTGATGGTACAGGCGGCGTTCCTGTATGGGCCACGCGATATCCGCATCGAGGAGATGCCCGATGAGGCGCCGGGCCCAGGCGAGGTGTTGCTCGATGTCGCCGCCGTGGGGATCTGCGGCAGCGACCTCCACAATTATCTGAATGGAGAGATTGGGGGGACGGTGGTGGCCGGTCCACTGGTCCTCGGACACGAGGCGGCTGGGCGGGTGGCGGCGCTGGGGCCGGGGCTGGAGGCCAGGTTCCAGGTAGGACAGCTCGTAGCAATTGATCCCGCCATCCACTGCGGCGAGTGCGAGCGTTGCCAGAGTGGACAGCAGCACCTTTGTACTCACCTACAGTTCATGGGACTCTTTCCCCGCCACGGAGCCTTGCGAACGCGCATGGTTCATCCCGCCGAGCAGTGCATCGCTCTTCCGCCGGGCGTGGACGCGGTCTCGGCGGCCCTCCTGGAGCCCCTGGGCGTGGCGCTTCACGCGATCCGTCTGGCCAAAATTGCGCTCAATGACGATGTATTGATCATAGGCTGTGGGGCAATCGGCCTCCTCCTGGTTCAGCTAGCGCGCCTCTCGGGGGCCCGGCGTATCTTCGTGTCGGACCGGCATGTATGGCGGCTGGAGGCCGCGCGAAGCTTTGGCGCCGATCACCTGTTGAACGCGAATGACGGTGACGTGGTCCAATTCGTGCATGACGCGACCGGTCAGCGGGGGGTGGACGTGGCGATTGAATCGGCCTGGGTGAAGGACACCGCCAACCAATGCGTGGAGGCCGCCCGCAACGGCGGCCACGTCGTCGTGGTGGGAATCCCGGCGGAAGATAGTATCACCCTCCGAGCCTCCCCGGCCCGGCGCAAGGAGATCTCGCTCGACCTTTCGCGACGGATGAACCAAACCTATCCCGCCTGTATCGATCTGCTGAGCCGCGGAAAGGTTGCCTTGCACGCCCTGGCCACCCATCGCTTCCCGCTTTCCCAAACCGCCGCCGCGCTGGAGACGGCGGCAACCTATCGCGAGGGCGTGGTGCGCGCCATGGTGCTGCCTACCGAGCCGGAGTGATACTTTCCTCGCATATCCGCGCGGTACGCCCGGATACTGCCTATCTTTCGTGACGACTGGGAAACTCATCCGGCGTGGGCTGGTTCAAAGCGAAGATCGCTGAGAAGTTGCGCCGCGGCATTCTCCCAACCCCCCGCCCAGTCCGTTGTTTCCGTGGGATCGAGCCAGCGGGAGACCGCGGCAAGGAGTGCTTCACCGTGATCCTGCTCCGCATTCGGGAGATCCAGCATGCGGCACAAGTCAGCCACATCAATGATCGCCTGAGATCCACGGTAGATGTCTAGCACGAATCGCCAAATACGTTGCAGCGCGGCTGCCGCGAGGAATCGCGCCAGGAATAGGCGGTACTGGGGATGCCACGGCTCCAAGCTATTCAACACCTCTCGCGCCTGCGGCGCGAGCTCCGGATGCCGCAAGAGGAGTGCGACCATCGCATCAGCCACGCGCACGGCTGGTGCGTCGGAGAGCTCTGCGAAGAGCCGCACGGCGGCCGGATTGTTTGCATGGGGCCGACTGTTGGTGTCCAAATGGTTACCAGCGCCCTGGCCGCCGGTGATGTAGGTGATCCCATACTCGGCAAGCTGGTCAATCAGGCTATCCGCGCGTACCGCTTCCGGACTGCCTGGGAGTAATGCCATTTTCGTTCCTTCGGATGTCACCGCGCACACCTCGTAGAATGGACGCAAAACGTGGCGACCCGAGTCGATCATACCAAGTTCCTTGAATTGGAAGATTGTTCTAGGATCCACTGCACAGCCAACGCCGTGTTTGGCCTCCAGATATACTCTCCTCATGGAACAACTCTTCCCCACCACTGAGTCCTCCATTGCCATTGAAGACGTCTACCGTGACCTCATCTTTCCCGAACCGCCCGAGGACCGTCCCTACACGCTGCTGAACTTCGTTGCCACCCTGGATGGCCAAACCACCCTGGGAGACACCGGGGCCAGCCAGATCGGAAGCAAGGTGGACCACAGGCTGATGAAGCGCCTGCGGACGGTGGCTGACGGCCTCCTCCATGGCGCGGGGACGGTCCGGTTCGATAATTTCCGTCCTGTCGTGCCCGCGGATCTGGTTGGGGAACGACTGGAGCGAGGACTGGCGGAGCAGCCGCTCGGCGCCGTGGTCACCGCGTCCGGAAATATCGAGCCCAGCTTGCGCTACTTCTCGGGGCGCGCGCCCGTCGTGCTCACCATCGGGGCACGCGCGGCATCGGTTCAGGCGCGTCTTGGCGCGCGCGCGGAGGTGGTGGGGGTTGGCGATGACGCGGTCGATCTCCGCGCGTCGATGGGCCTGCTCCGCCGGCGCTTTGGAGTGCGAGTTCTCCTCTGTGAGGGCGGGCCACATTTGGTCCACGACTTAATCGTGGCCGGCCTGGTGGATGAGCTCTTCCTTACCCTGGCGCCCAAGCTCGGGAGCGAGAGTGACGCCCTCCGCCTCCTGGCGGGACCGCGCTTTGACCCCCTGGACGTGCCAATACTGACCCTGATTCACGTCCTGCACCATGATGGTGAGCTCTTCCTCCGATATTCCTTTCGGACGGAGCGGTGAGAGCCCGAAGGAGGCGGTTGCTCTCCATTCAGTCATGTTCGGTTAAGCAATCACTATGGTACGCTCAATCGGGGCGCGCCACCATGGACGCGCTCGCCGAGACAAAACCATGCGACTGGGATACGCGCCGGCCCGCGATCCCACCGCTCAATACCGGAGGAACCATGCGACGTTTTCTTATCCCTTGCGCGCTCAGTGCCGTACTGGCCTTTAACGCGGGCGCGGCCCTCGCGGCCTCCAACAGCCTGGCTGGCACCTGGAGCGCCACCTTCGCCACTCACCCGATCAAGCTCCAATTGACCGGCTCGGGTTCGTCATACAAGGGAACCTACTCCTTTAACGCGGCCACCGTGGTTAAAGGGAAAGTGAAAAACACGATCGAAGCGGTGCCGGTGAAAGTGACCGAAACGACCAAGAACAAGCAAGTACACGTTACGATCACCTTGACCAAGAGCAAGGCCACCATCCTCTGTGGCTTGACCAAGAATACGCTTGTCTGCCAACCGCTGGTTGGCACGACCCCCATCGTTTTCACCCACTCCAGCCACTAAGATCCGTCGAGTACCCACGGTGTGGCTGACCTGGTTAGTCCTGGCCGGCCCACCGTCCTCATTGCTCACTCCTTCGCGCCGGCAGGTCGGGCTGGTTCCAGTTCGACCTGCCCACCGCAAGGTCAGCTCAGGTACGAGCCCAGGAAGTCCGTGCTGGTTCGCGACCATTCGCCTGCACGAGGAGACCACCTGTTCCTCTGATCACGGGTCCGGAGGGCGGCGCGAGTAAGTTAATCTGGGGATGCGAAAAGGCGCCGATCTCATCATATCGGCGCAAAACACTCGGAATCCCGCTAAATCGCGCATGCATGTGCAAGCGCGCTAAAGTTGCGTATGATAGGCTATGCCGCTGGAGCCCCAAACGGACAGTTGGTCAGTGACGGGATGGAGACATGTCCAAGTGGAGCGGCGACCAGTTTCTGTTCATGCTTGCCATGGTCAGCAGCCGCGAACGCGAAGTGCTTCGTATGCGGTATGGTCTGGACGGGTTTCCTCCGTGCTCGTGGGCGGAGATAGCCGAGGCATTCGGCATCACAACCCAGCGAGCCCATGGCGTGGAGCGGAAAGCGCTCCAGCGCGCCCGAGCGGCGCTCGCCTGAACGGTGGCGTGGCAAGAGAAGGTAAGAGGCGGGGACCAGGTCGTGGTCCCCGCCTCTCTTTATGTATCAACGTGCGGTTCCACGGAGAGGATCATGAATGACGAATGATGAGGAAGGCTGGCAGTTTGCCACCAGGGCGGTGCATGTCGGGCAAGCACCGGATCCAGTCACCGGCTCGGTCGTGCCTCCGATCTACCAAACCGCGACGTTCGCGCGGGTGGATATCGGTCCTGACGACCGCTATTTCTACTCTCGGGAGGGCAACCCTACACGCGCCGCCCTGGAGGAGTGTCTAGCCTCATTGGAGGGTGGTTCACGCGCCCTGGCCTTCGCGTCCGGCATGGCCGCCGTCACCGCCGCGTCCTTCCTCCTCGGAGCGGGGGATCACGCGCTGCTTACCGAGGATGTGTACGGCGGCACTCGCGACCTCTATACTCACTTGCTAGCCGACCGGGGAATAACGGCCTCGTTTGCTGACTTTACCGATCTTGAGGCGCTCACCCGCGCCCTTGACCGGAAGCCTCGTCTGGTCTGGATGGAATCGCCGAGCAACCCCTTACTCAAAGTGGTGGACATCGGCCAAGTCGCCCGCCTGGCGCGCCACGCCGGCGCCTGGCTGGGGGTGGACAACACGTTTGCCAGCCCCTACTTGCAGCGTCCGTTGGACTTTGGAGCCGACCTCGTCCACTACAGCACCACCAAGTACCTTGGTGGCCACAGTGACGTGCTTGGGGGCGCCCTGGTGGTCCGGGACCCGGATCTGGGGGAGCGATTGGCGCGGATCCGGACAATCAGCGGCGGGGTGCCAGGGCCCATGGACGCCTGGCTGGTGCTCCGCGGAACCAAAACACTCAGCCTGAGGATGGAGGCGCATTGCGCCAACGCCATGCACCTTGCGCGCGTCCTTGCCCACCACCCCGCCGTAACCCATACGCGGTATCCTGGGCTGGAATCGCATCCCCAGCACGCGCTGGCCGCGCGCCAGATGCGCCGGTTCGGCGGGATGCTCTCCTTCGAGGTCCGAGGCGGCCAAGAAGCCGCGCGCCAGGTCTTCAAACGGGCCAGGCTGTTCACCTTTGCCCCCAGTCTTGGCGGCGTGGAGTCCCTATTGGGGCACCCCGCCACCATGAGTCACGCCGGCTGTACGGCGGAGGAACGGGCCAGGATAGGGATTGGCGACGGGCTGATCCGCGTCTCGGCCGGGATTGAGGACGCGGGCGACCTTGAACGCGACCTCCTGCGAGCCCTGGAGGGCCTATGAGGACCCGAACCTCCTACTGCCCGTAGTGTTCCTCGGGATGCCACCCCTGCCCATACGATTCGAGGACGCCGTAGTGATCCCGAGTTACGCTTACCTCCGCCGCGTCCAGGGCCAGAAGCGCCGCGCCGGCCACCGGCATCACCAGCGGCAGGACCGGGATGATTCCTGGAGCGTC
>DATBTL010000529.1:0-9007 GCA_036559345.1 Chloroflexota bacterium
GACTCGAGCAAGGAAGACGATGACGAGAAGCTGGCGGTTTTCCGGGATTTCGTCAACAAGCTCGATTTTTGATGCTGGTTCTCTCCGACTCTGATGTAGAGCGCCTCCTCCCGGTCCCCGACGCGGTGGCTTTGGTTGAAGCGGCGTTCGTCGCCTATTCCCACGGGCGGATCACCTGCCCGCAACGGCTGGCCCTCCCGCTCCTTCCCGAGAGGGCGGTGCTGCTCAGCATGCCTGCCTTTGACGGCGCCCAGTACGCCGGTGTGAAGCTGGTCTCCGTGCAACCGGCGAATACGGAACGGAATCTCCCCGTGGTCCGGGGAACATATCTCCTGTTTGACGGCGGGACCTGCGAGCCGCTGGCCCTGATGGGGGCCACGCGCTTGACCGCGATCCGCACCGGGGCCTCTGGGGGCGTGGCCGCCAAGCTGCTCGCTCTGCCCAACGCCGATCGGCTGGCCCTGATTGGCACCGGGGCCCAGGCTGAAACCCAGCTTCTGGCGGCCCTGGCGGTACGGCCCATACAGGATGTCTGGGTGTATAGCCGGAATCGCCGTAATGTGGAGGAGTTTATCACTCGCCTGGCCCGTCGGGTCGAGGCGCGTTTGCACGCGGCGAACTCGCCGGCCGAGGCGGTGCGCGGCGCGAACATCGTGGTCACGGCGACCAACTCCTCTACTCCGGTCTTTGCCGCCGAGGATATTCAGCCGGGGACGCACATTACCGCCGTGGGCGCGTACATGGCCGCCATGCAGGAAGTGCCCGATACGACCGTGGCTCGCGCGGCGGTCTACGTGGACGCGATCGACGCGGCCTGGCACGAGGCGGGCGATCTGGCCGGTCCCCTGGCTCGCGGGGTGATCGGGCGCGACCATGTGGTGGGGGAGCTGGGGGCGCTGGCGGCGGGTGAGATCGTGGGCCGGCGTTCGGCGGAGCAGGTGACCTTCTTCAAGTCGGTTGGCCTGGCGGCCCAGGATCTGGTCTGCGCCGCCGCCGTCTACCGGCGAGCCCTGGAGGTCGGCGCCGGTACCCACGCCTCATTGTAGCCCGGCGGGCGCACCGCTGTGCGCCCCTACCGACCTTCCTCCTCTTCCAGGAGCCGTGCCTCGCGTTCCTTCCGGGTGAGCCGTCGAGAAGTTGGTACCTCAACTACGTTGCCCCAGGCCAGTTCGGCCTCGCCGATGAACACGGTGTCGCCATCGACCACCCCGGCCTTCTCCAGGGCCTTGGAGACTCCGAAGAGGCGGAAGAGATCCTGCAGCCGATCCAGCGCCTCGTCGTTTCCCATATCCGTCATGGCGACCGCCCGTTCAGCCCGCCGGTTATGTACGCGGTAGCCGCCGCCTCGCAAGCGCTCGATCCGCAGTTCCTCTATCTGCGGTGGGATGATGATCGTCTCCGGGATCGGGGTGACCACGGCGAGGCGGGCCCGCTCGGACTCCAGGATATGGCGGGTCATCCGCAAGAGCGGTTCGATGCCTTGATTCGTGGCGGCGGAGATGGCGAACACTGGGACATCGCGCGCGGTCAGCGCGGCCTCGATGGTGGGCCAGTTCGCGCGCGCCTCGGGGAGATCCTGCTTATTAATCGCCACCACCTGGGGCCGCGTCAGCAGATCCGCGCTATGGAGAGCGAGTTCTTGATTGATCATTTCGATGCGGGCCAGCACTTCATCGGCGCTCCCATCCGCCCCGTCGGCCACATGGATGAGCACGCTGGTTCTCTCGACATGGCGCAGGAAATCATGCCCCAGACCGAGACCCTCATGGGCCCCCTCGATCAGGCCGGGGAGGTCGGCGACCACGAAGCTATAATCGTCGCTTACCACCACCCCGAGGTTGGGGCTAAGGGTGGTAAAGGGATAGTCGGCGATTTTGGGCCGCGCGGCGCTAATGACCGAGAGGAGGGTTGATTTGCCGCCATTGGGAAGGCCCACGATTCCGACATCGGCGATCAGCTTGAGTTCGAGAATCAGGGTGCGCTCCTCCCCTGGCTCGCCCTTCTCGGCGATCCGCGGCGCCTGGTAGGTAGCGGTGGCGAAGTGGGTATTCCCCAGCCCGCCCCGGCCGCCGCGGGCCACCATCAATTTCTGGCCCGGCAGGGAAAGATCGCCCAGCACCGTCCCCGCTTCGTGGTCGTGGATGACCGTCCCGAGGGGCACCGGCACCAGGAGGTCGTTGCCGGCGCTCCCATGACGGGTGCGCTCCCCCCCATTGCCCCCATGTTCGGCCCGGAAATGTCGTTGATTGACATAGCGGAACAGGGTATTCAGTCCAGGATCGGCCACCGCATAGACGCTTCCGCCTCGGCCGCCGTCTCCTCCGTCAGGACCGCCCCTGGGTACGAACTTCTCGCGTCGAAAGTGCAACGATCCGGCGCCACCGGTTCCGGAGCGGACAAAGATCTTTACCTGGTCACTGAACACTGGACTCCATCAGCAAAGTGCGCAAACTGCTCACCGGCTTCTTCACTTGCCGGCGCAACATACCAAGGCGGGCCGGATTACCTAGCAGAACCGCGAGCACCGCCCCATTATAGAGTGGTGATAGGACCATGACCCCCAGCCCCGATTCCACCGTGATCCCTTCAATGTCGCCCAGATCGCGCCGACGCGCTTCCAGGGTTGCCATGGCGATCACCTCGGCAAGGTGGCGGTTGGTCCGGGACTCTCCCGTTTCCGCTCCTGACTCCAGCATAACCGATCCGTCGGCTGCCATCAGTTTGACGAAAAGCACATCCGGCTGCCCCGCGACCTCTCCGACCAAATGACGGGCCTGCTCTTCCTGGGCCGGCGACAAATCGGTGAAGCCCGAAAGGGGCATGGTGCCTAGATCCTCGTCATCGAAGCCCGAGTATTCCTGAAGATCGGCGCTTTCCAGATGATCGTCGCGGGCCGGTCCCGGCTCGGGCTCCGGCCGCGGTTCGGACGGATATTCGGTGATCGGCATGGAAAAGGAAGAACCCGCCGCGTCCTCGCTTGGGGGGATCATCTGGGTAAAGGTTGAAGACAGGACGGCGCCGTCATCCACCAGTTCCGCCGTCGAGAAGACATGAGTTTCAAAACCCGCGTCGGGCAGGTCAAAGTCATCCATCAGCCGAGTGGCGTCCAGGTCGATGTCTTGCTCGGCCGACTGTGAGCGGACGGGCTGCCCCGGACTCACAATCAGCCTCTCGCTGGCGGGGTAGGCGCTTGGCGGATTCAGGCGGGCGCTGCCGGCCGCGGGATCGGGTTTGAGCGCGCGCAACTCCAGGAGTCCCGCGCTGAAAGGAGTAGCGCCCAGAGGACCAGCGGCGCCGAGGGCGGGAAGGGGTCCGGTGCCCATCTTCGGTTTGAGGGTGCCGGCGACCAGATCGGCTCCGAAACTGCTTGAAGGCGGCAGGGCGGCCAATGGACCAGCCTCGCCGCGGAGAATGGCCCGGATGTCCAGGGCCGGGGGTTGCTGTCCGGTCCTGGCCCCGTTCGCCGTTGTCCCGGGCAACTCATTCCGCCGCCCGGACACCTCACGGGAGGCCGCGCCGGTTGATCCGACGGGCCCACCTGGAAGGGGATTGCTAAAGCTGAAACCCGATTCGGAAGTTCGGGCCGGGCTGCCGGAGGTCGAACCAGGCATGTTCCAGGGCTCGACCGCGGGTAAACGGGGCTCGGGATTCGAAAACATCTGATCCGGTCGGGGAAGACCGTGGGCTACGGTCCCCGGCAGTTCCGGCCGCTTTCCTCCACGGGTAAGGTCCGGCGGCGGTGGCTCGACCAGCCGTTGGGAGCCGCTAAATCGAGCAGCCAGGGGGTCGATAGCGTTGCCGCGAGGGGGCGTACCCGGCTCGGTGCTTGCCACGCGGCCCAGGGCGTTGCCGGGAAGAGCCGGCCGACCACTGATCGGCGCCTCGGCGCTCCTCCCGAGCGTGGAACCCGGCAGTGCCGGCCGTTTGGTCTGATCCATGGAGGGGAATGGCGGCTCGATCGTTCGGGCGGCGGAGCCCCCGGCCAGCGCGGATCGATCCGCCGAATCGGCAAGTCGCGCGGCCCCGCTCCGGGAGTCTGCCGTGATGGGAGCCTCGGAATCCGGAGCCACGGACGGGCGGATCATCCCTGGGGCCGGGCGCTCCGCTCGCGGCGCCGGAGCCGCTTCCAGGGAAAAGGGAGATGCCATCGTCAGCCGGCGAAGCCGATCATCCAGGTCGGCCGTCGCCGCGTCATCCTCCCTCTTCGCGGTTGGGCGACTCAGGCGTGGCGCTCGCAAGGCGGTGAGGACGCTCAGGATCAGAACCAGGCCGACCACCATGCCGGCAGCCAAGAGGATGTTGACAATCTGCATCGTAAGGATCAAGGAGTACCTCCTCCTGGCCAAAGTTCGCTAATGTGGCTGCATTGTAGCACGGGACTTTCGTGAGAGTAAGCGGGGAAAGCTACCCAAAATGGCTACTCGGGTTCAGGTATCCAGGCATGAGTGGCGACTCGCGCCCCCGTCTCGCGCAGAGCGCCGACCAGGGCTGGGATGCCCAATTCCCGGCCCCGAGGGGCCGGGACTGCCGCTCCGAGCATTTCGCGATCGATATTCAAGGTCCGCACTTGCACCTCATGCACCCCCTCGACCCGAATCATGTCCACCAGGGCCTCCACCTCTTCCTCGGTATCCGTATAGCCGGGAAAGGTCAAAAGATTGATCGCCACACGCAGGCCGGCATCGGCGCAGAGGCGGATCGAGCGTCGAACATCCGCCGCTGTATAGCCTCTCGGCTGATAATAGGCCGTATAGTTTGCCTCCACGGCCGAGAACGTACTGACGCGGACGCGGTCCAGCCCCGCGTCGATCAGGGCCGCCAACCCTTTGGTGTGCCAGGCATTGGTATTGATATTGACCACGCCCGCCCGTGGATGCGCCGCCGGCAACTGCTCGCGAATCATCCTCACGGCCTGGGCCAGAACCCGCCAGCGGTTGAGCGGATCGCCTTCGCACCCCTGGCCGAAGCTGATCATGCGCCCCGGTCCGCCCGAAAGATGACTGATCGCCAGATTGGCCAGTGCTTGGGCGCTGGGAGTAATAGTCAGGCGCTGCTGGGGCGAGGGCACGTCACCCAGTTGCTCGGAGATGCAGCCCACGCACTGCGCCGAGCAGGTCGGCGACGCGGGGAGCGCGCCCTCCCAGCGTTCATAGAAGATGTTCTGAGCCGTGTAGCAGCGGTATTCCAGGGCGCACCGGGCCAGTTGCGCCAGCAGCCCATTGTCCGGCTCCCGCTCGATACGCCCGCGCACTCGTCCCTCAAGATCCGGGGTGCTATAGTCGGCCGGATTCCAGGTGCCGGGGGCGTCGATGGGGATGTAGGCGGCGTGGACCTCTTCCCCCACGGCGGCGACGGCGGCGTAGCCGAATAAGGGCAGAGCTTCGGTGCCCGCTCGTTTCTGGTAGGCGGGGAGCAGCAGGCGGGCATAGCCGGTGGGCAGCAGGGCCCCAACCGCCAGATCCTGGCCGGGCCGGAGCGTACGCTTCACCCCCCGCGCGTCGTAGCCCTGAGCCGTGCAGCCCGGCATCTGACACAGGGTAGAGCCGGGAGGCAAGGGGCGAAGCGCGGTGAGCGGAGTGGCCGTCTGGAACGATTGCCCCGCTGGACGAAGGGTCGGGTGCTCCAGAAGCGTCCCATCCGGGCGGGCGTACAATAACCGGGCGTGTGGCATGAATGGTATAATACTGTCTCCGTGAACATGGGGACAGACAGCAGTAGCCGGTGGGCCCGCGGGTTCGGGATCGCCGACGTGCGGGGAGTTGGGGTTGATCACGCGCGACGATGTCAGGAAGGTGGCGGCGCTGGCTCGCCTGGAACTGAGTGACGGCGAAGTGGAGCGAATGGCCATCGAACTCGGGGGTATTCTCGATCATATCGCCGCCCTCTCGGAGTTGAAGACGGATCACATCAGCCCTACGTCACAGGTGCTCGACCTCAGCAACGTGCTCCGCGACGACGTGGTGCGTCCCTCGCTGCCCGTGGAGGCCGTGCTCGCCAACGCGCCGGATCGCGACGAGCAGTCGTTCCGGGTGAGGGCGGTTCTGGAGTGAGCGAGCCCGTGCCCTCGTCCTTACCCTCGCTCACCATGCACGCCGGAGCCGATCTTCTGGCCCGCAGGCAGATCAGTTCGGTCGAGCTAACCACCGCCGTCCTCGATCGGGTGGCGCGCGTGGATGACCGGGTGCATGCCTTCATCACCGTGCTGGCCGATCGGGCGCTATTCCAGGCCGAGGAGGCCGATCGCCGCCTGGCCCATGGTACCGGAGGCCCGCTCACCGGGATTCCGCTCGCCTTGAAAGACGTGCTGTGCCTGGCGGGCGAACGGACCACCGCCGCCTCGCGGATCCTCGAACACTTCGTGCCGCCGTATTCCGCCACCGTGGTCGAGAAGTTGGCCGAGGCGGGGGCCGTCTTCGTGGGGAAGACCAATCTGGATGAGTTTGCCATGGGAAGCTCCACCGAGCACAGCGCCTTTTTCCCCACCCGCAACCCCTGGGATCTCGATCGGGTGCCGGGCGGCTCCAGCGGTGGTTCAGCCGCCGCCGTGGCCGCCGACATGGCGCTGGGCTCGTTGGGTTCGGATACCGGAGGCTCGATCCGCCAGCCGGCCGCCCTGTGCGGAGTGGTGGGGCTCAAGCCCAGCTATGGGCGGGTGTCGCGTTATGGATTGCTGGCCTTCGCGTCGTCCCTGGATCAGATTGGCCCCTTCACCAAGGATGTCACCGACGCCGCCCTGTTGCTGCAAGCGATCGCCGGAGTGGACCCGCGCGACGCCACCACGTCGCCCGCCAGGGTGCCGGACTATCGGGCCGCCCTGACCGGCGAGATTCGGGGCCTCCGCCTGGGCATACCAGCGGAGTACTTTACCCAGGGCATGCAACCGGGAATGGACGAAATCGTCCGCGAGGCGATCCGGGCCCTGGAATCACGGGGCGCCGAACTGGTGGAAGTCTCGCTTCCCAGCACAAAGTACGCGCTCGCTACCTATTACATCATCGCGCCCGCCGAGGCTAGCGCCAACCTGGCCCGGTACGATGGGATCAAGTATGGGTATTCCGCCGGTGCTCCCAGCATGTGGGAGAACTACAATCGATCCCGCGGCGGCGGCTTCGGGACCGAGGTCAAGCGGAGAATCATGTTGGGCACCTACGTCCTGTCGGAAGGGTACGCCGACGCCTATTATCGGCAGGCGCAGAAAGCGCGCACCGTGATCAAGCATGAGTTCGACCAGGTGTTCCGCCAGTGCGATGCCCTGGTGGCGCCGGTCTCGCCCATCGTGGCATTCCGCCTGGGTGAGATGCTGAATGATCCCTACCAAATGTATCTGTGCGATGTCTGTACCTTACCGGCGAATATTGCCGGGATCACCGGACTATCAGTTCCTTGCGGGATGCTCAATCAGTTGCCGGTGGGCTTGCAGGTGTTGGCGCCCGCGTTCGCGGAGGAAACGGTGCTGCGCATTGGCCATGCATTCGAGCGGAGCGGGCACTTTCGCCCTGGAAAGCCTGATCTGTAGGAGGGCGCCGCGGCAGGCGCCTGTAACGGCCGTTCAAGGGAGCGAGCATGACCTGGGAACCCGTGATTGGGCTGGAAATCCATGCCCAACTCCTGACCAAGAGTAAAATGTTCTGTAGCTGTAGCTCCGCTTACGCGGACATGGCCCCAAACACCCATGTCTGCCAGGTGTGCGCGGGCATGCCCGGCGTGCTGCCCGTAGCCAATAGCGAAGCCATTCGCCAGACCATCATGACCGCCCTTGCCTTGAACTGCACGATCCCCGAGTTTAGCAAGTTCGACCGGAAGAACTATTTCTACCCCGATCTGCCCAAGGGCTATCAAATCTCGCAATACGATTTGCCGCTCTCGCGGAATGGGTGGCTCGACATCGGGGTAGACGGGACGGAAAAGCGGATTGGGATCACCCGCGTGCATCTTGAGGAGGACACGGGGAAGTCCATTCACCCTGGCGGCGGCTACAGTCTGGTGGACCTCAACCGATGCGGGGTGCCGCTGATGGAAATCGTCAGCGAGCCCGATCTCCGCTCCGCCGAGGAGGCACGCCTGTATTTCATGAAGCTACGGAGCGTGTTGCTCTACCTTGGGGTCTCCAATGGGGATATGTCCAGGGGCTGCTTGCGCTGCGATGCCAATGTCTCGGTCCGTCCCGCCGGGAGCACCGAGTTCGGCGCCAAGGCCGAGGTGAAGAACATGAACAGCTTCCGCTCGGTCAAACTGGCGATTGAATTCGAGATCGCCCGCCAGATCCGAGTGCTGGAGAGCGGTGGGCGCGTGGTGCAGGAAACGCGGGGCTGGGTGGAGGAGACCCGGGAGACCGTCTCGCAGCGGGTCAAGGAGCATGCCGACGACTATCGCTACTTCCCCGAGCCCGATCTGCCGCCCCTGGTGATCAGCCGCGCCTGGATTGAGGAAATACAAGCCGGCCTCCCCGAGCTGGCGGACGCGCGCGCCGCCCGTCTGGCCCATGACTACGGGCTGTCGCCGCTGGACGCCGCCCAACTCACCGTCTCGCGCGCGATGGCCGATCTCTTCGAGCAAACGGCGGCCCTGCTGACCGCCAACAAGCGGGCGGTGGGCAACTGGTTGTTGGGCGAGTTTCAGCGCCTGCTGAACGAGAGCGGTATCGAGGCCGACCAGCAGCGAAACGTGCGCGCCGCCGGATTGGCGTCCTTGATTACCATGGTGGAGGCCGGCACGTTGAGTAGCTCGGCCGCCAAAACCGTGTTCGAGCAGTATTTCCGAAGCGGTGAGGCTCCCGAGGAATTGGTGAGCCGCCTTGGTTTGCGCCAGGTGAACGACCGGGCGAGCCTGGAGCCGATTGCTCGGAAGGCCCTGGCCGAGAACGCGACCGCCGTGGCCGATTACCGGCGCGGCAAAACGCAGGCCCTCGGCCGGGTGGTGGGGGCGGTGATGAAAGAGATGAAGAGCGCCAATCCCGCGTTGGTTGGCGATATGCTGCGTGAATTGATTGAACAAGAGGATGCGGGCT
>DATBTL010000530.1:0-11755 GCA_036559345.1 Chloroflexota bacterium
GCGCGCAATCGGCGTACCGCTTCCTCCATGCCGGCGTGCCGGACGCTCTGGACCAGGGTCGCCAGGGGCCGCCACGGTGTGTCGGCAACCACCACCGTGTCTACCGTTCGGGGCACCACTTCCACCAGCGCGCCGTCCGCGTCGTAGAGCGGATAGAAGGCAATGGCCGCCCCATCGGGCCGGGGCGTCACCCGCGCCTCCACCACTGTCGCGTCCCGCGCGGTTTGCAGTGCCTCGGCCAGACGGGTGGGCGGCAGGGGAGCCGGGATGGGCGGTGAGGTATACGGTCGCTTGAGCGGCCCATCAACGTGGGTAAAGCGAATCGTCCCGTAGGCCGAACCGGGTTCCTGGGAAAAGAAACCGGCCAGTTGATAGCCCAGGGGTGTGCGGGCGGTAAAAGGCTGCCAGAAAGGTGAACGCCTGGACATGGTATTCCTTACCACGGAGCGTGAAGCCCCGCGCCTGTTTGCTAGCGGCGGCCCGGCGGCCAGGAAATGGCGAGTGCCGGACACACTCGCGTTCTGAGTGGTCGTGAGCAGAGCCAGCGGCTGTTGCTCTCCCGATCACTGTACCGCACCGAATCCGTGGCGGGGGTGGAAACGTGGGTTATTCCTCCGCAATCACGCCGCTCCCGCCAGCTGGGCGAGGGGCAGAAGCACGGCGGCGACCCCAGCGGTTGGTCCGGCGGCGGAGGGCCGCGCGCCGCCGATCAGCAGCAACTCACCGCGCTGCGTGCTCACCGCCGCGTAGCCTGCCCAGGGAGCCGGAAGGGCGAAGGCATGTCGCCAATTGGCATGGGAAAACATCAAGCAACTGGAAGTGGGCTGGCCGTTGGGTGCGTGCCCGCCGACCAGCACCGCGTCTCCATTCCCCAAGGCAACCAACTGACCGCCCCGGTGATCGCTCCCCGTTGAGCCGGAGATCGTCCATTGGTCGTGGGCTAGATCGTAGAGCAGCGCGGGGGGCGTGGGCAGCCGCGGATCGTCGCCCAAGGGATAGCCGCCCGCGAAGAGAACCTGGGCGGAGCCCAGGGCCACGGCGGTCGCGCCATCCACCAAGATGGGTGGGCGAGCGATCGGGGACCATGAGGATGATGGGCTAAGATGCCAGGCGCGGAGAACCGGGACGGGATTCCCCCGTGCGTCAATCGCCACCGAGGCCAGCAGAATGGCGCCCTGGTTGGGGAGAGCGGCCAGTGAATAGCCGGCCAGATTGCGTACGGGAGAGTCGAGCGGCGTCCAGCGAAGGGTCGTGAGATTAAAAGTGGCGCCAAGCAAATTGCCGACCCCGCCGGCCGCCAGCACCGTGTTGGGGTTGAGCCGGAGCACTCGTGGGTCGAGCAAGGCGACCGGACACGGGGGCAGGGAAATCCAGCGGCCCCATACCGGGTCGAGGAGTAATGCCTGGCTAGGGGCGCTAATCGCGCCGTTGGCAAAGGACGGCGCCACCACGAATACCGCGTGATTCCCCAACACCAGGGCGCCGGGAGTATCGAGATCCACGGGCGCGGAAGGCAGGCGCCGCCACGCATCGTGGCGCGGATTGAGGCGGATGGCCATGCGGCTCTGGAGGCCAAGCGTGGCATCGCCGCCGAGCGCCACGATCGAGTCGTCCGGCATGCGGACGGCGGTAAGCCCGGCGGTGGGTGCGGGGAGGGCCGGGAGCGACTTCCAGGCCGATGCGCCCACGGCGGGTAAGGCGGGATTCCCGACAATCGCCGCCGCCAGGAGGGTGGGGGCGATGACGCGGCCGAGGATTCGGAACCCGGAGCCGGCGGAGACACGCATGGCGGCAGCATCCTTTTTGATGGACAACGCCAGCCACGCTACGAACCGACAATCCGCCCTGGGAAGAATCCCGGCCCTGCACCGCGATTCTCTCGGATAGTGAGTTGGGCGCCAAAGCGCCGCCGTAACGTGCCAGCGTCTGCCTCTAGTATGCGCCTTTCCGGAAAAAAGGTCATCCGCCGGCGGATCACCGTAAACAGACGCGCGACCTCGGCGTCGGCCAGCGCGGAGGTAGGCTCATCCATGATCAGAATCCGCGCGTTCAGGGAGAGTGCCTTTACGACCTCGATCAGTTGCTGTTCCGCGATCCGGGTGAGGCACACCAGGCGCGTGGGCGGGACCGTGAGATCCAGTTGCGCCAGCAGTTCGGCGGCGGCGCGATGCATGCGCTTCCGATCGATGGTGCCCCGGCGCGTATGCAACTCCCGGCCGAGAAAGATGTTATCCGCCACCGAGAGTTCAGGGATCAGATTGAGCTCTTGATGGATCATGGTGATTCCCAGGTTGCGCGCGGCGAGCGGCGAGCGAATGGATACCGGATGGCCGTCGATGCGAATCTCGCCCCCGTAATCGGAGAAAACACCGGCGAGGATGTTCATCAGGGTCGACTTCCCGGCCCCGTTCTCTCCCAGGAGGGCCCGCACCTCCCCGGCCCGTACGTCGAGGCTTACGCCTTTCAGCGCCCGAACTCCAGGAAAGCCCTTCGTAATGCCCCGCATTTCCAGGAGAGGAGGAGCCGTTCCGGGCGCGGCGCCCTCCCGCGGCTGCCCCGTCGAATTCTCGGTCACGATGGCACCATCCCTCATCCATGCCAACTCCGGCATGGTACGGCTATTGAGAAAACCTTTACAGGACTCTCCCCGTGGCACCGATAGTCCTATCGGTGCCACGGGGCCATAGTCAAGGAGAGCGCGTTTCCTCCTGTCCTCCGGAGGGTTTACCCATGAAGGCGAACCGATTGTCCGTGGCCGGGTCCGCGGAGCATTCCCTCCTTGACAGCGCCTCGTCCATCTTCTAGACTCGGGTTAGGCGCTTCGCTAGGTAAACGTTTTCAGAACCGCGTGGTGCGGCGGCCCGGATCGGTTCGAGGAGACCATGGCGAATATCCACGATGTGGCGCGGCAGGCCGGCGTCTCAATCGCGACCGTGTCGAGGGTGCTCAACGCCACGGCGACCGTCAATCCCGAGGCGGCCGAACGAGTCCGCGCGGCGGCGCATGCCCTTGAGTATCGCCCCAATCATGCCGCCAAGGCGTTACGCGCCAACTCGACCAAGATCATTGGCCTCTTGATCACCGACATTCAGAATCCATTTTTCACGGCCCTGATCCGGGGGGTTGAGGACGTTACCCAGCGGGAAGGGTACAGCCTCATCCTCTGCAATTCCGATGAGAATCCCAGGAAGGAGCGACAGTATATTGAGGTGCTCCGCGCCGAACAGGTGGCGGGCGCCATCCTCGTCCCCACGCGCGAGGATCGGCGCGCGGCCCAACTGTTCCGCGATCACCAGATCCCCGTGGTCGCGGTTGACCGGCGGCTCGACGACCAGCACACGGACGCGGTGCTGGTCGACAATGCGCGGGGGGCGCGGGAAGCGGTCGAGCACTTGATCGGCAACGGCTTCCGCCGGATCGGGGTGATCACCGGCCCCCAGAACACGACCACCGGCCGGGACCGTCTCCTCGGCTATCGCCAGGCGTTGCAGTTGGCCGGCATTCCCCATGATCCCGGCATCGAGCGGATCGGATCGTTCAAGGCGGAAAGCGGGATGCGGCTGGCGGAGGAGTTGCTAAGCCTGACGCCCCGGATCGACGCCCTCTTCGTGGCCAACAATCTGCTCACCCTGGGGGCCCTGGAAGCCCTGCACGCGCGCCGGCTGCGCATCCCCGAGGACATCGCCGTGGTCGGTTTCGACGAGATGCCCTGGGCAGCGCTCAGCGCCGTTTCGTTGACCACGGTGACCCAGCCGGTCTACGATCTCGGCAGCACGGCGGCGGTCCGGCTCTTCCAGCGCCTCCGCCATCCCGGCGACTTCAGCCGGCAGGAGATCATCCTGGCTCCGACCCTGAGCATCCGCGGCTCCTCGCGCGCCGTGGCGCGAGTGCCTGGCGCGGCGATCCCGATCGGCAACCCGGTATCCGTGCCAGGCCCAGTAGCACCCTGAAAGGAATGAGAGACATGGCGACCGTTGGCATTCTGACCTTTTCGGATGGACGCCCGTTCGTGGCGGAGCAGGTCGAGAGCCTGAACCGCGAATACCAGCGGCGCATAGCCGCCAGGCTGGAGGCCGACGGGCATCGGATCCTCCAGGGCGAGCGGATCATCAGCACCAATGAGGAGGCGGTCCAGGAGGCGAAGAGGCTGGCCGCCGCCGGCTGCGACTGCACGATCTTCAATTTCGCAGTGTGGGCCTTCCCGCATCTGCCCGCCCTGGCCTCCCGGTTCGCGCCCGGCCCGCTCCTGCTGTTCAGCAATGTCAACCCGCAATACCCCGGCCTGGTGGGAATGCTCGCCAGCGCCGGCGGCCTCGCTCAGGCGGGGCTGCGCTTTGGCCGCGTGGTGGGCGACATCGAGGATCCCTCGGTGTACGCCCGCGTGGCCACGTTCGTCCGCGCCGCCGGCGCCGTCTCGCGCCTCCGCGGGCAGACCTTCGGCCTGGTCGGCGGTCGCCCGATGGGGATGTACACCGCGACGGCGGACCCGGCGCAGTGGCTGAAGGTGTTCGGGGTGGATGTCGAGCATATTGACCAGGGTGAACTGATCCGCCTGGCCCCCGAGGTACCCGAGGCAAAGGTCGAATCGGCCTTCCGCTGGCTGACCGAGCATGTAGGGCATATCCATTACGACGGCAAGCAACTGACGCCGGAAAAGCTCAAGACCCAGATTCGGGCTACCGAGGTGATGAAGCGGCTGATCGGCGAGTATCGGCTGGACTTCTCGGGGATCAAGGCCCAACCGGAGCTGACCAACCACTTTTGCACCATGGACGTGACCGAGGCGTTCCTCAACGACCCGTACGATTGGGATGGGCCGCACGAGCCGCACGTCTGCGCTACCGAGGCGGACATGGACGCGGCGCTGACCATGCAAATCTTCAAGCATCTGACAGGGACGCCGGTCCTGTTCGCCGACGTGCGGCACTACCACGCCGATCTGGGGATCTGGGATCTGGTGAACTCCGGTGAACACGCCACCTACTTCGCGGCTCGATCGCTCGACCCGAAGGAGAACCTCCAGCACGTGCATTTCTACCCGGAGGGTTTCTACTTCCCGGCCGGCGGGGCCAGCGTGCATCACCTGGCCCATCCTGGTGAGGCGACCTTCGCCCGCCTTACTCGTCGTGACGGCGTCTATTGGCTGGCCATTCTCCGCGGCGAATTCGTCCAGTACGAGGCGGAGCGGAATCAGGAATTGATGCGGCAAACCACGCTCGAATGGCCACATGCCTTCGCGCGGTTCACCTGCACGGCGGACGAGTTCCTGGCCACCTACGCCAGTAACCACATCCACGCCGTCTATGGCGACTGGGTCAAGGAGTTGCAAACGGCGGCCGAGCTGCTGGGAATCGAGGCGCGCCTGTATGGCGCCGGCTAAATAATCCACCCGCTCGCTTTGGAAGGAATCTGACCCGAGCGACCATCTTCCTGGGAGCGCGAGCATCCTTGCTCGCCGGAGTAGCCCAATAGGGCGAGCAAGGATGCTCGCGCTCCCAGGCGAGCCCTGCTGCCGAGGCACGTCGCGCGAAAATGCCTATGGCGGGAACCTGCCGCCTCGCGTATGCTTGGGCAAGGCTGCTCCAGCCGGTGGGAGAGGAGGCATGCGCATGCTCAGACCGCCCGCCCGCCTCGCCCCGGTGGATGGCCTGCGCGGTGTGGCGGCGGTCATGGTGGTGCTGACTCACGTCTACCGCGCGGTCAACGAGCCGTCGCTCGGTCTCCTCAGTCGCGCCTTAAGCTCGTTCGGCAGTGGGGTTGACCTCTTCTTCGTGCTGAGCGGCTTCTGCCTCTATTATCCGCTCACCAAACCAGATGCCGTGTTTGACGCCAGGGAATTCTTCCGTCGCCGGGCCCGCCGCATCTTGCCGCCCTACTATGCCGCGATGCTGGCCGTTTTCCTTCTGCCCATCCTCCTGGAACCCCTGGCCCGTCAAGCAGGGTTGGTCACCTTCGCGCCCGATGCAATCACCTGGCGGCAGATCTGGACCCATCTGTTGATGGTGCATACCCTGTTCCCCGACACCATGTTCGGCATCGACGGCCCGTTCTGGACCCTCGGGGTGGAGGCCCAGTTTTATCTGGCCTTTCCCCTGGCCGTCTGGCTTGTCCACCGCTTTGGCTGGCGCGGGGTTGGGATGATGGCGGGGCTGACGATCGCCTACAGGCTGGGGGTCAGCAATCTCGCGCACGGCGCGCTCGCGGAACGCTATCTCGGCAGCGGCAACGGCTCGCTCGATGTGAAAGCCGATTTCTTTCTTGGCCACTGGCTGGAATTTGCCCTGGGGATGCAGACCGCGCGCCTGGTGAGAACTGGTGCCCTGACCCACATCGCCCGGTGGCTGGAGATCCTTGCCCTCGCGGCCATCGTGGGCGTATACGTGGGGGCGCAGGTGTTTTTGGCTGGGGCGCCCGACCGCTGGCTCCTGCCGGTCACCGATCCCCTGTACGGCCTGGCCTTCAGCGCGCTGCTCCTGCTGGCCTGCCACGAAGGTTCCCTGAGCCATCGGATGCTGTCACGTCGAGTACCGGTGTGGCTGGGAACCATCTCCTATAGCCTCTACCTGGTGCATCTGCCGATCCTCAGCGCGCTTGGCCCATCGGTGTTGGCCCCGCACCTTCCTATCCTGGTTGCCCTGATCCTGATGGGCGCGCTGGGCATCCCGGTGGCGGTCGCCGCGGCGGCTGTATTCTTCTGGCTCTTCGAGCGCCCGTTTCTTGTCGCGCGGCGACCGGCAGCGGAGAGGAGCGGAAGCACATGGGAGTCGAACCCACCGGCGACGCCGTTCAGCGCCGCCCAGCGATTTTGAAGATCGTGCCCGCCACCGGACGAGATGTGCTCCCAGGCGCGTTGGACCGGTAAGCGGCCCGCCTCCTCAGTGTAGCCGGAGGCCCCGCCCCACGCCCACCCTTGCCAACCCTCCCGACCGTTGGTATACATTAAGTGGGCACTTAATGAGTTACGCACCCACTTAAGGAGGTGCCATGGGCGCACTCTCGCCTGTCGCTGTACCCCTCGCCTTCCCCGCTCCGCTTTCCCGGCCGGACCCGCGGCGCTGGCTCGGGTTGCTGGCCCTCTCGATCTCGGTGTTGACCGTGATCATGACCTCGACCTCGGTCAACCTGGCGCTCCCGGCAATCAGCAACAGCTTCGGGGTCTCGGTGTCCAATCTGACCTGGGTGCTGGATGCCTATACCCTGGCGATGGGCGCCCTGACCCTTCCCGGCGGCGTGCTGGGCGATATTTTCGGACGCCGCCGCGTGTATCTGGTGGGGCTGGCGCTCTTCTCCCTGGGGGCTGTGTGCGCCTCGGTCGCCCCCAACCTGGCGCTGCTGATCGCGGCGCGGGTAACCATGGGGGTCGGGGCGGCCATGGTGATGCCGGGCACCCTCTCGCTGATCTCCGCCATGTTCCAGGGCCGGGAGCGCGCCACCGCCATTGGTCTCTGGGGCGGGATGAATGGGATCGGACTCGCCCTCGGTCCATTGGTGGGCGGGGTGCTGGTCGAGTATGTGGGTTGGCGGGCCGTATTCTGGACCAACGTGCCGCTGGTCCTGGCGGCTCTCCTGATGGTCCCTCGCTTCGTGCCCAAGGTGGCGCCGCGGACCCTGCTCCGCCATTTCGACCTGAAGGGCTCACTCACCGTGACCGTGGCCTTGAGCAGCCTGATCGTGGGCCTGATCCAGGGGCAGACCTGGGGTTGGGGCGCTCCGGCCACCGTTGGCTGCTTTGTCCTCGCGGCTGCCCTGCTGGGGTGGTTCGTGTGGATTGAGCACCGGGCCGCCAATCCGATGCTCCCGCTCCGCCTCTACCGTTCGCGCACCTTTTGCGCCGCCAATGTCAGCGCCGTGGTCTTGATGCTGGGCGTCTTGAGCGCCTTCTTCTTTCTCTCACTCTTTCTCCAGGAGATCCTCGGCTATTCCGGAGTGCGGGCCGGTCTCGCCTATCTGCCCATGGCCGTTTTCATGGCCGGTCTGGCCCCCCTGGCCGGGCGATTCTCCGCCCGCTTTGGTCCCCGGCTCCCGATCGTGGTCGGGCTCGGCGGCTCGACTCTTGGCATCTTCTGGATGAGCCTGGCGGGGGACCGGGCCGGGCTGGAGAGCCTGGTCGGGGGTCTGATGCTGATTGGGATCGGCATGGGACTCGCCTCGCCAGCGATCTCCAACGCGGCGGTCAGCAGCGTGTCAGCCAGCCTGGCGGGCGCGGCCTCCGGGATGAACGCCATGGCCCGTCAAGTAGGGGGAGCGATTGGCATCGCCTTGTTGACCGCCATCTTCGCCGGCCGATTCCAGAGCCACCTGACGGCGGCCCTGGCCGGCGGACACCTTTCGTCCGGCGACAAGGCGCGGGTGGGGACGGCGGCGGCCAACATCGCGAACGGCATAGGGGGCGGGAATGGGGGCGCCCAGGCCACGCGGATTCACGACCTGATCCAGGTAGCCTTCACCCAGGGGATGACCGACACCTTGCGGGTCTTCGCGATCGTGAGCGCGTTGGGCGTCGCGGTCGCGCTGTTCATCCGGAGGAGCGACTTTACGGCCGCCCGTGCCTCCTCGGCGGCAGTCCCCGCCCCGGTGAACAGCGGTTTGTCGTCCACTGACGGCGGGATGGCCGGGGCGGTGGCCCGATGAGCGTCGACACCCTGTCTCCTCCCAGTTCAGCCGTCAAGCCGACCCTGCGGGAACGCCAGGCCAAGGAGCGGCGCGACGAGCTGATCGACGCCGCCCTCATCACCTTTGCCCGCCGCGGGTATCACGCGACTTCCCTGAAAGAAATCGCCGAGGCGGCGGGCGTCACGGATGGCCTGCTGATTCACTATTTCGGCTCCAAGGCCAACCTCCTGAGCGCCGTGCTGGCCGAACGGCAATCGCTGTCCGCCGCGGTCGAACGGATCGTGACCGAGGCGCCGGACGACGATCCGGCGGCGGCCATCCGCTACGTCGCCACCCACTGGCTGGAGACCTTGCGGGGGAAGGGCGGACCCTTGATGGGGGTGCTGATCGCCGAGGCTCGGCACAATCCCGAGGTGGCCGAGGCGTTGGGGGCGCACACCCGCCGCACCCTGGCCCCCACCGAGCAACTCCTGTTCCGCCTGGCCGCCAAGGGCCGGCTGCGGGCGGAAAACCTCCCCATCGCCGCCCGCATGTTGCAGTGGTCGCTGGTCTGGTACGCGTTCTGGCACGACATCTCCCCCGCGGGCACCCTCCCAGGGGCTGACGAGTGGGTAGAGGGGCTGGTGGGGATCCTGCTGGGAGGGCTGGCCAGCGGCGCGGCGGCCGAGGCCACCGACTGATGCGGGCAACGTCCTGTTCGCGCGAACCTGACGCGGTGCCTGTCCAGGCTGGCCCCAAGTCAGCAGGACGGTCCCGCCATCACCATGTCGCCGCACCCCCTAAATGTGTCATGGAACAGCGAGCCAGCGAGCGGTCCAGGGTGTACCCGTAATAAACCAGCGTGTACGATAGGGAAAAGTCCATAGACAGCAGCTCCGGGGGAAAAGCCGATGGACAGGATTTTAGTAACTGGCGGCAGTGGTTTTCTCGGCCGGCAGGTGGTGCGGGTGTTGCGCGGTCACGGCTATGAACAGATCGTAGCACCGCGCAGAGCTGAGTTCGACCTTCGCCGCGCGAGCGACATCGCGCGACTGCTGGACCGGGAGCGGCCCGACACGATCATTCATCTGGCGGCGGTGGTCGGCGGTATCGGCGCCAACCGCGAGCATCCCGGCCAGTTCTTCTACGACAACTTGATGATGGGTGCCCAACTGATGGAGCAAAGCCGCCTGTTCGAGGTAGCGAAGTTCGTGGCCGTGGGCACCGTGTGCGCCTATCCCAAGCACACCCCCGTCCCCTTTCGGGAGGAAAGTTTGTGGGACGGCTACCCGGAGGAGACGAACGCCCCCTACGGGCTGGCCAAGAAAATGCTGTTGGTGCAGGCGCAAGCCTATCGCCAGGAATACGGCTTCAACGCCATCTACCTCTTGCCGGTGAATCTCTATGGGCCGGGTGACAACTTTGATCCGGCCAGCTCGCATGTGATTCCGGCGATCATCAAGAAATGCGTGGATGCCGTGGAGTCCGGCGTCCGCGAGATTGTCTGCTGGGGGGACGGCAGCGCCTCGCGCGAGTTTCTCTACGTGGGGGACGCGGCGGAGGGCATCGTGCTAGCGGCCGAGCGGTATGATGGCGCCGAGCCGGTCAATCTGGGCTCGGGCAAGGAGATCACGATCCGCGAATTGACCGAAAACATTGCCCACCTCTGCGACTTCATGGGGAAGATCCGGTGGGACACCAGCAAGCCGAATGGGCAGCCACGGCGGTGCCTCGACACCAGCCGGGCGGAGGCGTATTTCAGCTTCCGCGCCCATACGGAGTTCATTGATGGGCTGCGCGAGACGATCGCGTGGTATCGAGGATCACGCCGGGCCCGCGGGGCGGCCTAGTGCTGACCGACATCATGCGGGCGCCGGTCGAGCCCGTGCCTACGGAACAAAATGGGGCCACTCACCAGGTGCGTGTGATCGAGCCAAGCAAGGGTTGGGTTCCATTGCGCCTGGGCCGGCTTTGGCGCTATCGCGAGCTCTTCTATTTCCTGGCCTGGCGAGATATCAAGGTGCGCTATAAACAGACGGCGCTCGGCGCCGCCTGGGCTATCCTGCAACCAATCCTGACCATGGCTATCTTCGCCGTGGTATTTGGACATGTGGTGGGAGTCAAGACAGGAAACGTCCCGTACCCTCTGTTCTGCTTCACCGCCCTGATCCCCTGGACCTTGTTCTCTTACGCTCTGACCCAGTCAAGTAACAGTCTGGTAGAAAATGCCAACCTGATTTCCAAGGTGGCGTTTCCTCGCCTGGTCATCCCTATCGCCGCCACGCTGGCGGGCCTGGTAGACTTCGCGATCAGCTTCGTGGTGCTGTTCGGGTTGCTCCTCTACTATCATCGGATGCCGAGCACCGCCGTGGTAGTGCTTCCGCTGCTGGTGTTACTCGCGCTGGGCGCGGCGCTGGCGGTCGGACTGTGGCTGTCAGCGCTGAATGTGCAGTATAGGGACGTGCGCTATACGATCCCTTTCCTCTCCCAGATGTGGCTGTATGCCACTCCGATTGCCTATCCGATCAGCCTTTCGCATGGGGCTTTTCGGGTAGCCCTTTCGTTGAACCCGATGACCGGCGTGGTGGAAGGCTTTCGCTGGGCGCTGCTACGGACTGGCCCGGTGGATGTCATGCCGCTGGCGGTCTCCTCGCTTGTAACGGTTGGTGGACTGATCAGCGGCCTCTACTATTTTCGCCGCATGGAGCGGTCCTTCGCGGACGTGGTGTAAATGATGAGCGATGTCGCGATTCGAGTAGAGGGCTTGGGCAAGAAATACAGACTGGGTGCCAAGCAGCAGTCCTATGGCTCCCTGAGGGAGAGCTTGGCCGGCGCGTCTGCCTGGACTTCGCGACTATTCAGACGTCCGCGAGGACGCGCGGATCAGGGGAGGCACGGGCAGCGAAGGCCGGAATTCTGGGCTCTGCAGGATGTAGGGTTTGAGGTAAAGCATGGAGACGTTCTTGGGATCATAGGACGGAACGGCGCCGGGAAGAGCACGCTACTTAAGCTGCTCTCCGAGATCACCGAGCCTACTACGGGGCGCATTTCGGTCAGTGGCCGTGTAGCCTCTCTCCTCGAGGTGGGAACAGGATTTCATCCAGAGCTGTCGGGCCGGGAAAACATCTTCCTCAATGGCGCCATTCTCGGCATGGGAAAGTCA
>DATBTL010000531.1:0-22556 GCA_036559345.1 Chloroflexota bacterium
CGTATCGGATGGCCCTGCGGGTGCTGGGTGACCCGCCGCCTGATCGGAAGGGCTCATGATCAGGAGAAGGGCGGTAATCAGCGCCAGGGATGCGGAGGGAAACGCCCGCCTCCTTTGCGCGATCTTGATGCAGCCTTTACATTTGCATCACATGGGTACCCTATACTATTCGGGAAGCGGCCGTTGAGCGGACCCTATCGCCTGCATACACGACCGAATTGGAGACTCCCCGTGGCGGCATGCGCGCCCGTACGACGTGTACTCGACAGTGAGGCCGCTGGGCCGGTTCAGCCGACGGGCTGCCCATGCCCATAAAGCCGCTTGTCCGCCAAATCGCCCTATTTGCCGCCGCTATCGGCCTTCCCGTGGCGGGATTGCTGCTCCTGTTTGGATACCAGCAGGCAGCGATGGGTCTCCTCCTCGGGATCATCGTTGGCACGGTCAATCAGGCGATGATCGCCTTCCGTGTCGCCAGAATCGGCCAGCTTGGAGGGCGGCGGCGGACTATTCTGTTCATCCAGACCGGCACGGCGCTCCGCTACGTCATGATCGGCGCCGCCGCGGCGATAGTGTTGCGGCAACCTGCTAACTTTGATTTTTTGAGCCTGGTGCTCGGCATCGTGCTGACCATGGTGGTTGGGGCGGTTGCCGGCATACGCATGGTACTGCGCTGACGATTGACGAAAGGGTAGTTCGTGTCAAGTATGGTGGTTCCCATCCCGTTCCTGGGTGACATCGCGGGCGAGATTGGAAAGCATTGGTCATTGGGCCCCAATCCGGCGCCAGGCGCCTTGGTGGCCGGCATTCTTCACCTCGACACCCTGATCAGTACGCTGGTGATCATGGCTATCTTGATCGGAGTCGCCGCTTTTTTGCGCCCACGAATCACCAGTGGGGTCCCGGGCGGGCTGCAAAATATGATCGAGACCATGCTGGAGTTCGTGATCAATACCGCGACCGACCTGATTGGTGAGGCCAGGACGCGGATCATCGCACCATTGGCGGTCTCGCTTGGTCTGTTTATCCTGCTTAGCAATTGGCTGGGACTCTTGCCCACCGGCGGGCGGTTGAAGTCGCCCACCGCCGATATGAACACCACTTTCGCCCTGGCGATCATGGTGGTTCTCTACGTACACTACAGTTCGATCAAGGCCCGAGGGCCCGGAAAATACCTCAAAAGCTGGCTCAATCCGCTGACCATTATCGAGGAGTTGCCCAAGCCGGTCACCCTTGCCCTCCGGTTGTTCGGCAACATCGCCGCGGGCGAAATTCTCCTGGTACTCCTGGGGAATCTCCCAGCCGTCCTGGTGACCTCACCCATTCCCACCGTTATCTGGGTCGCCTTTAGCCTCTTTATCGGCGGCGTGCAGGCGTTCGTTTTTGTCATGCTTACCATTGCCTACTATGGCATCGGTACGGAAATCGCGGGTCACTAACTCACCGGGAATGCCGGCAAGCGAAGAAAGTAGGTGATGACCACCCGAGACGAACACTCTGGACCCACGTTCATGCCGTCCCCTGAAATGGGCGGCGGGCGCGAGCCCCCCGAGTTCGCCTGACTACCTGGTGGGAGTACATACTCCCGGTTGATAAGCGACCCCCCTACGAAAGTGAGAGACCAATGACCACTCTGCCCCTTTTGGCGGCCTCGACGGTCGCGGGAACCGACATTATCAAAGCAGCCGCCCTCCTCGGCGGCGGTCTGGCGCTGGCCGGGATGGCCGTGGGCGCCGGCATCGGCGACGCCCTGGTGTCCGGTCGGACCATTGAGGGCGTCGCCAGACAGCCCGAGGCCCGCGGCACTCTCCTCGGCCTCACCTTCCTATTCATCGGTTTGGTCGACTCGTTCCCGGTCATCGGCTTGGTGCTGGCTCTGTTCATCATCTTCACCAAGAGCTAGATGGTGTGTAACGCATGGAGTTGTCTATGCACGGCTCAGTGATCGCGTCGCAAGATCTGGTGAGCCTGGACTGGAGCCTGGTGGCGGAAGCCATCGCGTTCCTGATTTTGCTCTATATTCTGACCCGTCTCCTCTATACCCCGCTGACCACGGCCATGACGGCTCGGGCCGAGCGCATCCGCTCTGGTCTCTCCGCCGCCGAGGAGGCGGCCAAGGCGGCTCAGGAAGCCCAGGCCCGGACCGAGGTCCAACTGGAGGAGGCGCGGACCCAGGCGCAGGAAATTATGCGCCAGGCGGTCACCACCGCCAATTCGCTGCGGGAACAGATGGTGGCCGAGGCCAGAACCGAGGCGCAACGAGTCATCGATCGCGGGAAGGCTGAGATCGAACGTGAACGGCAAGCCACCATCGACGAGCTTCGTCGCCTGGTGGCGGGGGTAGCGCTCGAGGCGGCGACGCGGGTGGTGGAACGCTCGCTGGATTCGGCGGACAATCGGCGCCTGGTGGATGAGGCTATCGCCCAATCCTCCGCCTTCGCGACCGCCGGACGGGCCTAGATGGCCGCGATTAGCCAAGCCCGCCGCTATGCGCAGGCGGCCCTTGAACTGGGTCTGGAGCGCGACGAGCTCGAAGTGTGGCGGCGTGACCTCGACACTCTGGCCATTCTATGGGCCGATTCGGATCTGCGCCCTTATCTGGAGGATGTGAGGCTGAGCAAGGAGGCGCGGTTAGCGCGTTGCCGTGAGAAGTTGGGCGGCCATCTGAGTCCGCTGGCCCTCAACATGACCCTCGTGCTTCTGTCTCGTGGCCGTTCCTCGCTTATCCCCTATATTGCCCGCGCCTTTCATGAACTGGAACGACAGCGGGAACATTCGGTGGTGGCCCACGTGACCTCCGCCGCCGAGATGAGCGAGGAGCAGAAGACGGCGCTCCGTGAGCAACTGACCCGCCAGACCGCCAAGGACGTTGTCCTGGATACCCATGTAGATCCGAGCATCCTGGGGGGCTTGGTGGTCAAAATCGGCGATCAATTGCTGGATCTTAGCCTGACGGCCCGGCTCGAACGCCTGCGCGAGCAGGTAGTTGGCCGATCGGCCTGATTCGATATTCCAGCATACCAGGGAGGAGCAGGGAAGTGGCGATTCGCGCGGATGAGATCACCTCGGTGATCAAGGATCAAATTCAGCATTTCGAACAGCGCACCAAGGCGGTCAGCGTCGGCACGGTAATCGAGGTCGGCGATGGGGTGGCCCAGGTCTACGGACTCCAGGGAGTCATGAACAGCGAGCTGGTGGAGTTCCCCAACGGCGTGATGGGGATGGCCTCCAACCTGGAGGAGGACTCCGTCGGGGTGATCATCCTCGGGGACTATCAGGAAATACAAGAGGGTCAAGAAGTCAAGAGTACCGGACGCCTGGTGTCCGTCCCGGTAGGCGAGGCCCTCCTGGGCCGCGTGATCGATCCTCTGGGCAATCCCATCGACGGCAAGGGGCCTATCGCCACCACCGAACGGCGCCCGGTCGAGCGGGTGGCGCCCGGCGTGGTCACCCGCGAGTCGGTGAAGGTGCCGCTTGCCACCGGCATCAAGGCCATCGACGCCATGATCCCGATCGGCCGTGGCCAACGCGAGTTGATCATTGGGGACCGGAAGACCGGAAAGACCGCGATCGCTGTCGACACGATCGTCAATCAACGCGGCACCGGAGTGATCTGTATCTACGTGGCGATCGGGCAGAAGAAGTCGAACGTGGCCGAATTGGCCAACACGCTTGAGAGTCTCGGCGCCATGGAGCACTCGATCATCGTCAACGCCAGCGCCTCCGAGTCGGCGGCCCTGCAATTCCTCGCTCCGTATTCAGGCGCCACCATTGGCGAGTACTTCATGGAGCAGGGACGAGACGCTCTCGCGGTCTATGATGACCTGACCAAGCACGCGCAGGCGTACCGTCAGGTGTCGCTTCTGTTGCGTCGCCCTCCCGGCCGCGAGGCATATCCTGGGGACGTATTCTACCTTCACTCCCGACTGCTGGAGCGCGCGGCTCGGCTCAACGAGCAGTATGGCGGCGGCTCGCTGACCGCCCTCCCGGTCATCGAGACCCAGCAGGGAGACGTCTCGGCCTACATCCCCACCAACGTCATTTCCATTACCGATGGCCAGATCTTCCTGGAAAATGATCTGTTCTACGCCGGTATCCGGCCCGCCATCAACGTGGGCATCTCCGTTTCCCGCGTGGGCAGCAGCGCCCAGACCAAGGCCATGAAACAGGTGGCGGGGCGTCTGAAGCTCGATCTGGCCCAATACAGGGAGTTGGCCGCGTTTGCCCAATTCGGTTCCGATCTGGACAAGGCGACCCGCGATACCCTCAACCGGGGCCAGCACATGACCGAGTTGCTCAAGCAACCGCAGTTCCAACCCCAGACCCTGGAAAAGCAGGTCACCATCCTCTATGCCGGGGTCAACGGCTACCTGGATGACGTACCTCTCGATAAGATGAGCGAGGCCGAGGCGGCCTTTCACCTCTACATCGATCAAAACAACGCGGATCTCCTGGAGGAAATCCGGACCAAGCAGGCGATCAGCCCCGAGCGCGAGGAAGAGCTCAAGAACGCGATCAAGGCGTTCCGCCAGTCATCAGCGTTTTAGTCATCCCGAGATGGCAGGCACCAGCGGCGGGCTGGCGGATGATCGGGTTTCCGGCTCGCGGTCGCGCGAAATAGATCGAAAGGAGGGAAGCGGTACGTGGCAACAGCTCGTGAAATCCGGCGCCGCATACGCAGTGTCAAGAACATCGCCAAAATTACCAAGGCCATGCAGCTCGTGGCGGCGTCGCATGTGCGGCGAGCCCAGGCACGGGTGACGGAATCCCGGCCCTACGCCGAGGCCCTCCGGGAGATTCTGGCCGGACTCGCCACTCAAACCGGGAAGGTGCGGCACCCCTTACTGGTCCAGCGTCCGGCGGAACGGATTTTGATCGTGGAGATCACGCCCGACCGCGGCCTATGCGGCTCCCTGATCAGTAACCTCCACCGGAAAGTGGCGCGGGAGATGGCCGACCGTCCGGGATCCAAATCGATGCTGGCTATCGGGCGGAAGGCGCGTGACTTCGCGCGGCGGACCAACACCAAGCTCCTGGCGGAGTTTACCGGTATCCCCGATCGCCCCACCCTGTCCGATGTTACCGCCGCCGCTCGGTTGGTGATCGACAGCTACGAGGACGAGCAGGTGGATCTGGTGCTCCTGGGCTACACGAAGTTCATCAACACTCTGACCCAGCAATCCACCATGGAGCAACTCTTACCCGTGGTGCCGCCAGAGGGTGAAACCTCGACCGCTAACTTTCTCTATGAGCCAGATGAAAACGCCGTCCTCGCCGATCTCCTGCCGCGCTACGTGGAGACGCGCCTCTATCAGGCGCTCCTTGAATCCAAAGCGAGCGAATGGAGCGCGCGCATGGTCGCCATGCGGGCCGCGACAGACGCCGCGAACGATATGGCGCAGGAATACACCATGGCGCTGAACAAGGCCCGCCAGGCCGGCATCACCAGTGAAATCGCCGAGATCGCGGCCGGGGCCGCGGCCCTCAACTAACAGGGAGACAACAGATGGCGGTAGAGATTAAAACAGCCGAAGGCACAATCGTCGAGGTACTGGGCCCCGTGGTGGACGTGGAGTTCCCCGCCGGTTCCCTACCCGAAATCAATTTCGCCCTGGAGATCATCGATGCCCTCCCGGAAGGCGTGCCCAGCGTGCCTCGGCTCGTCCTTGAGGTTGCTCAGGGGATGGGCAATAACTGGGTCCGCTGCGTCTCGATTACCCCGACTGAGGGGCTGAGGCGCGGCATGCGCGTGCGCAACACCGGCGGGCCCATCTCGGTGCCAGTCGGCAAGGCCACATTGGGGCGGATCTTCAATGTCCTGGGCGACCCGGTGGACAATGGGGAGACGATCCCGGCCGACACCGAGCGCTGGTCAATTCACCGCGACGCGCCCAAGTTCGAGGATCAGGCGTCCGAGACCCAGGTCTTCCCCACCGGCATCAAGGTCATCGACCTCATCGCCCCCTTCCGGAAAGGCGGAAAGGTCGGCGTGTTCGGCGGCGCCGGGGTGGGCAAGACCGTGATCATCCAGGAGTTGATCCACAACGTCGCCACCGTGCATAGCGGCTACTCCGTGTTCGCCGGGGTGGGCGAGCGCACCCGCGAGGGAAATGACCTCTGGAACGAGATGATCGAGTCAAAGGTGATCGGCAGCGTGGCCCTGGTCTTCGGCCAGATGAACGAGCCGCCGGGCGCCCGCATGCGGGTCGGCCTGAGCGGCCTGACCATGGCCGAATACTTCCGCGATGTCGCCGGCCAGGACGTGCTTCTGTTCATCGACAACATCTTCCGCTTCACCCAGGCGGGTACCGAAGTGTCCGCTCTGCTCGGACGTATCCCCTCCGCGGTGGGCTACTCACCCACCCTGGGCGAGGAGATGGGCATCCTGCAGGAACGCATCACCTCGACCCGCAAAGGCTCGATCACCTCGGTCCAGGCGATCTACGTGCCGGCGGACGACTACACCGATCCGGCGCCGGCCACCGCGTTCGCGCACCTGGACTCCACGATCAACCTGGAACGCAGCCTGTCCGAGCAGGCGCTTTTCCCCGCCGTGGACCCTCTGGCCTCGTTCTCCACCATCCTCGACCCTCGGGTCGTGGGCCAGGATCACTACGACGTCGCCCGTGGGGTACAACGGGTGCTCCAGCGTTACCGTGAGTTGCAAGACATTATTGCCATTCTCGGCGTCGATGAGCTCTCCGAGGACGATAAGCAAACGGTCGCCCGGGCCCGCAAGATTCAGCGCTTCCTCACTCAGCCGTTCTACGTTGGGGAAGTGTTCACCGGCCGGTCAGGGGTAGACGTGCCGCTCAAGGAAACCGTCCGCGGCTTCAAGGAAATTCTTGAAGGGAAGCACGACGACCTGGTCGAGGGTGACTTCTATATGGTGGGCACCATTGATCAGGCCCGCGAGGCGGCCGAGAAACGGACCAAGGCATCGTAAGGGCCCCTGGTAAGGGTGGCCGGCACGCGTCCGACCACCCTCGCATCGGGCCCACGGACATCTACGTCGATAGTGATGAGGAACGTGCTTAATGCCCACCCTGAATGTAAAGCTGGTCACCGCCGAACAAAAGGTGGTGGACGAGCAGGCCGATATGGTGATCGCCCCCGGCGGGGCCGGGGAGATCGGCATCCTGCCCCGGCACATTCCCCTGATCACCACGCTCAAACCCGGTGAATTGCGGGTCCGGAGGGGTCAGGAGGAGCAATTGTTCGCGGTCGGAGGCGGATTTCTCGAGGTACGCAACATCGACCAGGGCAGCGAGGTGATAATTCTCGCCGACTCGGCGGAGCGGGCCGAGGATCTCGACGCGACGCGGGCCGAGGAAGCCAAAAGGCGCGCGCAGCAGTTCATGGCCGAAAAGGGCACCTCCGTGGACCAAGCGGCCGCCGCCGCGGCGCTGCAACGGGCGCTCGTTCGCCTCCGCGTCATTGAACGTCGTCGCGGCCACACGGGACGTCAGCAGCAAGGATAGGCGATCCTGGGCTACTCGCCGCCCGGTGGATTCAAGCCGCCACCGGGAAGTGGGGTCACCTCCCCGCGCGCCAGCACCTTTTTCACCCGCTTCTCCAGGGTTCGCCGTTCCAGGAACACGTGGCGTTGGCAGGTCACGCAGCGGATTCCGATATCCGCCCCCAGGCGATAGACGTCCCACTCATAGCCACCACAGGGGTGAGGCTTCCGCAGCCGCAGCCGGTCGCCGATGTGAAAGTCAAACGGCTGAGTTGCCATCCGCCTCCTCCACCCTGGTCAATACTGGGTCGAGGCGCCCGCGAAGATCGATGGCGGCAGCCCGCGCGGCCGAGGCAAAATCGGCGCCCTGGCTGGCGTGAATGACTGATCGGCTGGCGCTGACCACTACTCGACGCCTTTGATCTGGAGACAGCGCCGCCGCCAGCTCCTCCACCGTTCCTCCCTGAGCCCCGATACCCGGCACCAGGATGGGGGCACGCGGAGCCAGCTTGGCGGCCCAGGCAAAGGCGCCGCGCTCACGGGCTCCGATCACCAGGCCAGCCTGCCCGCCTGCCAGCCACGGCGCGAAGAGACGCAGAACGCGAACATAGAGTGGTTCTCCCTCCACCAGGAGGTCTTGCAGGGCGCCCGCTCCCGGATTGGAGGTGCGGCACAGCACGAAAGCAAAGCCCTGGGGGTGTTCGAGAAGGGGCGCCACCGCGTCCGGGCCGAGATAAGGGCTTACCGTGCAAGCATTTGCTCCCAACGCCTCGTAAAGCCCCTCGGCATAGGCGCGGCTCGTATTGCCGATATCGCCCCGCTTGCCATCCGCGATCACCGGGATCCCATCCGGCACCGCCGCCACCACCTCGGCCAGGGCGGCCACCCCTTCGGCGCCCCATCGCTCGAAAAAGGCCAGATTCGGCTTGTAGGCAAGGACCAGATCCGCCGTTGCCTGGATAATCTCCCGGCAAAAGCGCGCCGCTCCCTCCGGCCCCCTGTATCCCGAGGGAAGGGCACTGGGCTCCGGGTCGAGCCCAATGCACAGGCAACCGTGGCTCGCCCGGCGGGCGGTCAGGGAGGCCACGAACGGCCGCTCGGGCACTGGTAGACTCATCGCCGCACTCGTGCCAGAAGCTGTTGCGGATTGGTGATCAGCACCTGCTCCAGAAGCGACTCCGGAACCCCTGCCCCGAGCGCCACGGAACGGGCCCGCGCCTCGGTGAGCAAATCTCCGGGCGAATGACCATCCGAATCCACCAATAATCGGGCGCCCGCGGCCAGGCATTGTTGCACCACCAGTCCATTGCTGAGGCAGTGACCGCGGCGCGCGGAGATTTCCACGAATGTGTCGTTGCGCGCCGCCAAAGCCGCTTCCTCGGCGCTGAGCAGACCAGGGTGGCCCAGAATGTCAACATCGGCGCAGCGTAGAGCCGCCAGATTGGTGCCGGGCGGTACGGGCTCGACCATGGTCTCCCCGTGCACGACCACGATCTCGGCTCCGCCCACCCGCGCGTTTGCCGCCGCCTCGGCGATTGCCTCGGGTGGCAAGTGCGTCAATTCCACTCCGAGGAACACCTCAATCGGCCAGAACCGCATGGCCAGATCCACTTCGCGCCGTAGCTCCCGGAAGCGATCTGCCAGGAATCCCAATCCTCCATGATCGGTGATTGCCATCGCCGTGTAGCCCTGCACGGACGCCGTCCGAATCAACTCAACTGGAGACAGCTCACCATCGCTCAAGTAGGTATGGCAATGAAAGTCGTATAACACCGGCAACCCTCCATGTCCAGGTCGGGCGAACCACCCGCCAACTCCCTCGATCCACAGGGTACGGTATCGACGCCGCTGAGTGCACACCGCTTACCCGTGGGCGCGGGTCTCCAGGCCCTGTCTGGTGACCGCCACGCCCGTGTGTCTCTACCCGCGCCCTGGTATAGTATTCCGGTACTCTCTCCCGATTAATGGTCAGGGCAATTGCTTGGAGCACACGTGAGCGGCGATCCAGCTGGCGACTTTTATCGGGCGCGTCCCGACCTGTATGACCTGATGCACGAGGATCAGGTGGAGGACATCGAGTTCGTCCGCCACAGCGTCGCGATGCTGCCGGACGGCGCGCGGGTGCTTGAGCTTGGCTGCGGGACTGGTCGCTTGCTAAGACCCATTCTGGAAGATGGAGCGGTCGCCGTGGGCCTTGATCGTGAACCCGCGATGCTGCGGGTCGCCGCCAGTAAGTTGGGGATGTTTGGCGAGCGATTAGGACTGCTCGAAGGAGAGATGACCCGCTTCGAGGCACCTGGTGAACCATTCGATCTCGCTCTCATCGGCCTCAACACGTTCATGCACCTGCTCACCATGCGAAATCAGATGTCGTGCCTTGAGTGTATCCACCGCCATTTGCGGCCGGGCGGGACGCTGCTCATCGATCTCGCCAACCCGCACTCGGTCCTGCGGGACACCCAGCAAGGAATGACGCAGCACCGTTTCACCAAGCTTGGCTCGCGCGATGCGGACACGCTAACCACCCTGTGGTCGGCTACCATGTTCAACCTGACGAAGCAACTGGCCCACACCACCCTCCTGTTCGACGAGGTTGACAACCGTACCGGCCTCTTTCACCGCACGTCCGCCGATATTGTGCTCCGCTTGACCTATCGTTATGAACTTGAGCACCTGCTGGCTCGGACTGGGTTTACCACGCGCGCGCTTTATGGCGATTATGAATCGTCTCCGTATGAGGACGACAGTGAGCGGCTGATCTGCTCATGCGCGGCCTTTGCCTGACCCCGCGACGGCGCCGCGGTGTTTGCTCTGGCGGCTCCACGGCGTTACCATACCGAGAAAGCGGCCCAGTAGATTGGGCTGAAGCGGCGGCTCGCGCGGGTGGCGGCGCGATAGGTTCAAGGATAGCCACACAGGAGGGATCGCGGGATTGTGACCAAGAAATCAGACATGGCGTCGCGTTACGCGGCGGCACACGCTCGACGCGACCAACGGCGCCGCGAGACAACCGCGCGCGAATTTCTTCCCCTCGCCGATGAGACCCACCCGCATGCCGCTTCCGTGACCACGGGGCTACCGGCCGCGGGCGGCCGCCTTCATCTTCCATCCCTGCGCGGCGAGGGCGCGCTGGTCTCGCGCATACCCGCCATGGATTATTCTTATTTGCGTGCCGATTTGATGCGTACCTTGATCCTGGCCGTATGCCTGTTTGGCGCCATGATCATTCTATCCTTCATCATTAAATAGGGGCTGCCTGGCACTCCAGGAGAGAGGCGGTTGACCTGGCTGAGCCTATCAATCCGCCCGCGGCCCGTTCGGCGGCGCGCGTGGGCGGTTCGCATGACTGGCGCCGGACCCTCCCCGCCGTGGAAACCGTGTTGCGCGAAACCGTGATCGAGGAGGCCGTGGCGGTCTTTGGCCGTGGCGCCCTGACTACGGTGGTCCGTGAGCACCTGGATGCCCTCCGGGGCCGGGCCCTGCCTGGGAGCGATGTCACCCCGACAGCCATCGCCCAGGCGGTGGTACGCGAGGCGGAGCGCCGCTTCGCCCTGAGCCCCGAGCCGGTAATCAATGCCACCGGGGTCATCATTCATACCAACCTTGGCCGGGCGCCGCTGAGCGAGGCGGCGATTCACGCGATCACCCAGGTGGCGTCAGGCTACAGTGCGCTGGAATATGACGTGGAGCGCGGCGCCCGCGGCTCGCGGAACGACCTTCTCTCGCCCCTCTTGAGTCAGCTCACGGGCGCGGAGGACGGCGTGGTGGTCAACAATGGCGCCGCCGCCGTGCAGTTGGTGTTGGCGGCCCTCGCGGGCGGACGCGAAGTAATCGTGTCCCGCGGGCAGGCAGTCGAGATCGGGGGCGGTTTCCGCATCCCCGCCATCCTGGCCCAAAGCGGCGCGAAACTGATAGAGGTCGGGACCACGAATCGTACCCGCCTGTCTGACTATGCCGAGGCTATCTCCCCCCGGACCGCCGCTATTCTCCACGTCCATCCAAGCAACTTCCGCGTCTCGGGCTTCACCGAAAGCACCAGCCTTTCTGATCTTTCGGCTCTGGGCAAGCAGCACGGGATCGCCGTGATCAATGACGCCGGCTCCGGATGTCTCCTCGACCTCACGCCGTATGGACTGGCCCCCGAACCGCTGGTGCAAGATAGCGTCTCGGTGGGCATCGACCTGGTGTGCTTCTCCGGGGATAAGTTATTGGGTGGCCCGCAGTGTGGGATCATCGTGGGAGGATTCGACTTCATCGCCAAAATCCGACGCCACAGTCTCCTCCGCGCCATGCGCGTTGACAAAATCACCATAGCGGCACTGCATGCGACCCTGCTGCACTATCTCCGTGGTGAGGCGCTGAAGCGCATCCCCATCTGGCGCATGATCGCCGCCTCCCCCGACTCCTTGAATTTCCGAGCCCGTGCCTGGATGGAAGCGGTGAAGGCGCCTGACGCGGTGCGGTTCTCCCTTGAAAGGGGACTCTCGACGATTGGCGGCGGTTCAACCCCAGGAGAGACCTTACCGACGAGCGTCCTCGCGGTCCGCACCCTCACCACTGGGCGTGGCTGGGCCGCCAAGCTGGCGGCCGAGTTACGGCGAACCGCTCCCGCGGTGCTTGGGCGGGTGGACGATGGGGCGCTGATCCTTGATCCGCGGACCGTGCTCCCAACCCAGGACCCCCTGGTCACCCGGGCTCTCCAGGAAGCGCTCGAACACCTCCGCTCGTGAAGCGCGCCGCGTTGGCGTTTGGCCGGACCGAGGGAAGGTGGAAACGGCGGCGGCGGTTGCTGGTCATCGTCTTTCTCCTGACCATGGAGACAGTTGTTGGCGCGCCCGTTGCCGCGCGCGGCCTCGCGCTTGCACGGACAGAAGCGCCGGCCGCCAACCAACTCCGCACGCTCACCCTCTATAGTCCCGCATTGCATTCCCTTACGCGGGTCAACATCCTCTTGCCCATTGACTACGCAGGCACGCGGCGGCGCTACCCCGTGCTGTATCTTCTGCACGGCTTCACCAACTCCTATGCATCGTGGGCCGCGGACACGGATCTGATCCGCTTCGCCCGCCCCTTCCCGATGATCATCGTGATGCCGGATGGCGGTAACGGTTGGTATATCAATGACGCGAACGGGGGCCCTCGGTGGGAGGATTACCACATCCACCAACTGATCCCCTTTATCGACAGCCACTACCGGACCATCGCCGGCCGCGCCGGACGCGCGATCGCCGGACTCTCCATGGGCGGCTTCGGCGCTCTTTCCTACGCGGCCCGTCACCCCGACCTCTTCATCGCCGCCGCTTCCTTTAGCGGGGCCCTGGACGTGGAACACCTGCCCGCCCTCGGCTTCGGCATTGCCGCCGCCTTCGGCCTTCAGAATACGTGGCTCCGGAGCCAGAGCAGCCCAGCCGAACTGGCCCCTAACCTGAAGACCCTCCAGGTGCTGTACATGGCCACGGGAACCGGGAAAATCGGCCCCCTGGATGGGAGCCGGGGCGGCCAGGAGACCGGAGCGGTGGAGGCGGCTCTGTATCCCGGCTTCCTACACACGGTAGCGGCCCTCAGAGCGGCGGGAGACTTGCCGATAGTCCACGTGATTACGCCCGGCACCCATAGCTGGCCGTATTGGCAACTTGACCTCCACCAAGCTCTCCCCCTGATCGCGGCGGTGTTCCGGCGCCCGGAACCCGCCCCGACGACCTGGACTTTCAAGACGGGCGCCAACGAGGCAAGCGTGTGGGGCTACCAGTTCACCATAGTCCGCAAACCCGGCACGACCGGATTCATCTCCATTGGCAGGGTCACCGCCCAGGGATTCACGGTTTCGGGCGCGGGCCGAGTAACCGTGATCACCGCCGCCGTCTACCGGCCGGGCCAGGTGTACCAATTACGGTGGGATCGCCATGTCCTACGACAGGTCAAAGCCACCCCGCTCGGCCAGCTAGCGTTCACCTTGCCCGCCACCGGCAACGGCATCTCCGGCGTTCTCGCTATTTCGCTCGCTTCCTGAAGGCCAGGCAGCCACGCGACTTCGAGCGCCGAGAGGCGCCGGTAGCAAGGCAGCCCGTTTAGGCGCCTTGCAGCGCAAGGGCCAGATGAAGTTCATCTGGCCCTGTAGTTTCCCTCGCGCTCACGCCGGTGGCTCTTCGTCCGTATCCCACAAGTAGGTCGCGAACCAGCCTAACACGCGCCGATAGCGGACGAGGCGCGATTGCGGCCGGCCGCTCGACATCATCCCGTGGCTTTCGCCAGGGAATCGGATCATCTCAACCGTTCGTCCGCGGCGCTTGAGCGCCACATACAACTGTTCCGCCTGTTCGACCGGACATCGCCAGTCTTCAAGGCTATTGAGCAGGAGTAGAGGCGCATTCATACGGCTGGCCGCGCTCAACGGTGAGAGGCGAATATAGGGCTCCAGATTTTCGTCGGGCTGGGCGCCAATTTCTTCCGGAGTGAAGTACCAACCGATATCCGACGTACCGTAAAAGCTGACCAGATTACTGATACTGTTCTCGCTGACCGCTGCGCGGAACCGATCCGTATGACCGATCAGCCAATTGGTCATGAACCCTCCGTACGAGAGTCCCATGACGCCAATCCGGTTCGCGTCAACGCACCCGGTGTTCACTGCCGCGTCCAACGCCGCCAATAAGTCCGGAGCGTCTCCCTCGCCCCAGTGGCCAAGGTTGCGGGAGGCGAAGTCATCACCATAACTTCTCGTGGCCCTGGGATTGACGAAAAGTACGCCACAACCGCCGGCTGCCAATAATTGCATGTCGAAGAAGAACGCATGGCCAAAGATCGAGTGCGGGCCGCCGTGAATGTCGAGCACGAGGGGAGCGGCCGCCGGTTCCGCTTCTCCCACGGGAGGGATCAGCCAGGCATCAAGGGCAAGTCCGTCGAGAGAGGGTACCTTCAGCTGGCGTGGCCGCGACAGCGTGATCTCCTCCAACCAGGGATTGAGCCGCGACAAGCGCCGTTCGTTCCGCCCATCCGCGTCCGCCGCGTACAGGTCAGGAGCGTGCAGCAGGTCCGCCGATGCATAGACCATGACTTGCCCATTTTCCGAGACCTGCAACATGCCGCAAGCGCGGTCGCCCCCAACCAGACGCGTCAAAGCCCCGGCGCGATCCACGGCAAACACGTGTACCCGTGCCCGGTCGACGGCAAGGAAACGGACCGCGGAGCCGTCCGATGTCCAGAATAGGCGGGGTGGCAGCTCACCCGCGCGGCAGGTGTCGCTGAACAGGCTACCGCCTACATGGCCGGTAAAGCCGCCGGTGAGCGAGCGTGGTTCGACGGCGCCGGCCGCCGAGACAAGTAGTAGATGATGATTGGGGGCAAATGCCGAGCCCGAGAGAAGGCCGCGATAGGCTATCTCCGAGCCGTCAGGTGACCACGCGGGAGCCTGTGCGACGCCCTCCTCCGGCGTGATCCGTGACACCGCCCCGCCAGATGATGGAACGATCCACACGGCGGAGCGGAACTCCGTTAGCCGCTCGTCAACTCGGTTCGACACGAAGGCCAGGTACTGACCATCGGGAGACCAGGCGGGACTGAAGTCGTTCGACGGCCCTTCGGTCAGACGGGTCAATGCCTTTGTCTCAACCTCCAGTACCCAGAGATGCTGACGGCGCGTCCCAAGGTAACCCTTCCCATCCACGCGATAGCAGAGATTGTTCACGGCAAAAGGGCGCGCGTCGGACGCGACGATAGCCGTCGGACCGCTCTGAAGGTCATCGACGTCTATAGCAGCGATCGCCAGGCGGCTCCCATCTGGGGACCAGACCGGATGCTCGCTAACGCCCAGTGGAAAGGAGGTAAGTTGTCGCGTGTCGCCCCCGCCCGGGGTGGTCAGCCACACTTGGTCTCGGCCCGTTCGGTTAGATAGGAATGCGAGGCGCGATCCGTCGGGAGACCAACTCGCGGCGTGGTCGGAGTGCGCGCCTACCGAAAGGGGCCAGCCAGGGCTGCCGTCAACAGGGATGATCTGAAGGCGCGCGAAGTACCGGTTGGCGTCGGCATCCGCGGTTCGGATGGTCATGGCCACGAGTCCGCCCTCGGGCGACAACGCCACATCGTCCATTGCCGCGACTCGGAGAAGATCCTCCGGGACCAGCCTACCGCGCACTGCCGACTCCGCTTTCAACATCACGAGTACACCTCCTCGTTTTCTGGCTGTTCGGATTCACCGTGGAATGAGAATTTTTACCGCTCCGCACGGGTCATGGGGAGTAGATTGGAAGGCGCATCAGGGTATCGTAGGCCAGGCGGCCGACCTCGGCGACGGCGCGCGCGCCAATGTTTTCCGCGGTCCACAACTCCTCATCGGCGACACCGGCGGTAAAGGCGCTGACGACCATGGTCCGCATTCCGGCTGAAGTTCGAGCCCGAAGAATCCCCACGTCATTGCGTACGCCGCTCAGTCCACCCGTCTTATGCGCGATTCGGACGGGCATCTCCGGCAAGCCGAGGCGCTCTGGGTAGTAGGTAAAAGGCAGGTAGCGCGGCAGCATATCACTATGGATCTGATGCTCCAGAGTCTCGATCATCGCGGCCGACGCCTCGGCGCTGACCGCCCTGCCCGTCGCCACCAGGGCAAGGAGATTGCCCATCTCTCTCGGCGTCGTCCGGGACATCCGCGAGAGTTCGACTTCCCTGTTCGCCGTACGGATTGGCCCCGCCGTACGCGTCCGGGAGAAACCAAGATTGTCCATGGTGCTGTTCACCGCATCAATGCCCACCCGTCGGAGGAGGAGGTTGGTAGCAGTGTTGTCGCTCACTATAATCATCAATTCGACGGCATCGGCAATGGTCAGCTGGAGGTCAGCGTGAAGGTATTTGAGGATGCCTGAACCATCGGTTCGTTCCTCGGCCAGCACGGGGATAGGATCATCAAGCGCCAGCAGTCCCGCGGCGGCTTGACGGTAAACCTCCACCATGATCGGAACCTTTATCACGCTTGCGGTGGGGAACAGGTCGTCCGCCGCGAAGGCGACTTCCAGGTCGTCATCTAGGTAGCGCACGAGTACCCCAAGCCTACCGGGTAAATCCTCCGCGACCGAGGCGATGCGTTGCCGTAGAGCCTCTAACTCTTCCTGTACGTGGCCTGCCATATTGCTCTCTCAATCTATGAACCTTGTGGATAATCAAGCGGCCTGGGGTGAAGTGGTGCCCCTCCCCGCGAGCTTGGTCACCCCGTCCCCAGCCGGACGTGATCGGTGGTTCGCGTCCCGCAAAGCACGCCGGCTGTAGAAACACTGGCCGGCCACGACTTACGCGCCATGGGCGCGGGCCACTCAAAGGCCGCGGGCAGTGCCTCGGGCGAGACATGGGGCTCTCCCGAGCCTATCCAAACCCTCACCCGGTTGTCGGGTCGAGTAGTTCGCGCAGGCCGTCGCCCAGCAGATTGAGCCCAATCACCGTGAGGGTGATCGCCGTACCGGGAAACACCGCCATCCACCAGGCCTGTTGCAGATAGGTCTGTGCCTCGTTGAGCATATCGCCCCACTCAGGCGTGGGCGGCTGGGCGCCAAGGCCTATGAAACTCAAGCCGGCCGCGATGAGGATGGCCAGTCCTACCCCCAGCGTGGCGAGGACAATGATCGGTGCCATGATGTTTCGCAGAATATGCACCCGCATAATCCGCCAGGGTGCCACGCCGAGGGCGCGGGCTGCTTCCACGAATTCCTGTTCCCGAACCCCGAGCACGGCGGCCCGGACGGTGCGGGTATACACGGGGACCGCGCCGATACCTACCGCGATGATGACGTTAAACAGCCCTGGACCCAGGATGGCTATGATTACGATAGCCAGGAGAATATCGGGAAAAGCCAACATTATGTCCATTAAGCGCATAATGGTCTGATCGACCCAACTCCCCAGATACCCCGCCAAGAGGCCCAATACGATACCGCAGGCCATTGCCATGCCGATGGAGACCACCCCCACCATCAGGGAGATGTGCGCGCCCGCAATGATTCGGCTCAGGATATCGCGGCCAAGGTCGTCAGTGCCAAAGGGATAGCTGGACGATGGTGGGGCGAGCACGGCCGAATAATTCAGGGTATCAGGCGGTTGAGGAGTCACGAAGATACCGATCAACGCCATAGCCAGGAACAGGAGGACAATCACCATACCGGCAACGGTGAGAGGTCGGCCAAGTATGCGCCGCGATAGCTGCCCGCGCAACCGCCGCGGCGCCTCGTCGCCTGCCATGCCTGGTTCAAGCTCCGTTTGCTGCTGCATAAGACCCCCTAGCTTACGAGACGCGAATGCGTGGATTGATCAGGCCGTAGAGGATATCGACCACAAGGTTTATCAGCACGTAGAATGAAGCAAACACCAGGACGACACCTTGGATCACCGGATAGTCACGTTCCTGGATAGCTTGCACTACAAGGCTGCCCAGGCCGGGTCGTGCGAACACGGTCTCCACGATGACCGAGCCGGCCATCAAACTTCCGAACTGTAGTCCCACGATGGTCAGTACCACGATAAGACCGTTGCGCACCGCGTGATAAACAACGACGCGTGGCCAACTGAGTCCTTTCGCGCGCGCCGTCCGAATATAGTCCTGACCTAGCACGTCGACCAAGCCGGAGCGGGTCACACGCGCAAGGACGGAGGCGCCAGGCAAGGCCAGGGTGACGGCGGGGAGGATCAATCCCTGCAAGGTAACGGAGCCCAGCACGGGAAACCAGCCCAACTGCAAAGCGAAAAAGTAAATGAGCAGCAGCCCCACGAAAAACGAGGGCAACGAAAAGCCGAGGGTCGCCCCGAGCATCAGGAGGCCATCGAGTCGGCGCGAGCGACTTCCAGCGGCCAGGACGCCCGCGCTGACCCCAAGCAGGATTGCCAGCATCATCGCGGCTGCCGTCAACTCCAGGGTCGCTGGGAAGCGATCGCTGATCTCACTTATCACGGCGCGGCTACTGTGAATCGACGTACCCAGGTTTCCATGCAGCAGATTGCCCATGAAGCGCAGATATTGAAGGGGCAGCGGATCATCAAGTCCATACTCGTGACGTAGAACCTGAAGATTAGCTCCCGACGCGCTATGCCCGAACATAATCTGTATCGGATCACCGGGAACCAGGTGAACCATCAAGAATGTGACAATCGAGACACCGAACAAGATTGGCACCAGGAGCAGCACACGTCGTACGATGAACGTTAGCACAGTACCCAACTCTCGTCGTGGATGGGACCAGAACGCCCGCGGCCTGGTGGAGTTCACCAATCAAGCCACGGAAGAGCGCGCTCAGTCTTTAACCACGATCCGTTTTTGGCGGGCCACTTCCGGCACGCGCTACGTGCGCCGGAAGTCCCCTTTCAAGGCCTGGTGCATAGGCAGGCGGCCTTTTTGGATCCGGTTCTCCCATCAAGGCCGCGCGGAGTTGCCGGGCGCACCCCTTGCGGCCTCTAGACTCACCGAACCGCCCCTCCTAGGATGTGACCGTCGCGTTATTGAGGATCACGTCGCTTACGCCCAGGTTGTCGAAGATTGCCCCGTGTACCCGAGGTTGGAACGCGATGTAGTCGTACCCGGTCCAAAGGGGAATCCACAGTGCCTGATCAGCCAGGTACCGTTGCAATTCGGCGATCGCGGCGGTCTGCGCGGCCACGTCGACCGCCGAACGCATCTTGGCGATCAGCACGTCGATGTGCGGATCATGGTCGTGGCTGTTCGCCAGACCGGTGCCGATATTGGCCGTGTCGAACCAGATGTACTCGATGTCCGCCGTGCTATACGTATAGCCCAGGAAGTTGGCTTGCTGGTCTCCAGCCGCCGCCTTGGAAAGCAGGGTGCCAAAATCATAGTTCTGGATGTTCATCTGGATGCCTAGCGTCTTCAGCTCGGACTGAACCACCTCGGCGGCGCGCTTGATCGCATCCGCGGACCAGGTGAAGACGGTGAATGTGAAAGGCTGCCCGTTTTTCTCCAGCACGCCGTTCTTTTGTACCCAGCCGGCTTGCGCGAACAGGGCCAGCGCCTTTTTCGAGTCGAAGCTATAGCGATAGGTGGTGATGCCCGGCCAGTAGCCGGCGATGCTGGGCGGTAGGGTGCCATAGGCGGGTACACCGAGGCCATTGAGGGCGATCTGCACCACGGGATTCTTGTTAATCGCATAGTTCATGGCCTGGCGTACGCGGATGTCGTTGAACGGCGCCTTGAGAACGTTCATCTCAATGAAGTCCACGCCCTGGTGCAGGAATTTCACGATCTGGTACTTCCCCATCGCCTGGATGCGACGCTCCGAGGTGGATGGCAGTACCAATTCATCGAGCTCGCCGGACTGGAAAGCAGCGGATTGGGTTGCTTCGTCCACGATAATGCGGAAGACCAGCTTGTCAATGTGTACAGGACCAGACTGGGTATAGGACGGCCCCCAATGGTAACTCGGGTTCTTCACCAGGGTGATCTGGGTGCCGGTGGTCCAGCTTGAGACCATCCAGGGACCGGTACTGACTGGGCGCCGGCCAAAGGAGCTACCCTCTTTGCTCAACGCGGTGGGGCTCAAAGCCATCAGGCGCCCGCCATCGCTGAGATTGTGCAAGAAGAAGGCGTAGGGATGGCTGAGCCGGATCGCAAGACTGTAAGGGCCGGTCTGCTTCACCGAGGTCACGCCACCTAACGAACTACCGGCGACCGGCGATTTGGTCGCCGGGTTGAGCGCGCGCTGGAACGTCTTGACGACATCGGCCGCCGTGAGCGGCGTACCGTCCTGGAAGGTCACGTCATGGCGCAACGTGAACTGATACAGGAGGCCGTTTGGTGAGATTGACCACGTCGTGGCGATACCTGGCACGTATTTCCCGGACGGCGCGAGCCGCACCAGGGGATCGCCCACATAGCGCAGAATAATGTCGCTGACAGCCGTATCACTCTTTTGCGGATCAAGAGAGTCGGGCTCTTCACTGAGCCCAATCGTCATCACGGATGGGCCTGTGGCCGCGTGCGTCGGGCGGGATGCCGCCCACGGGGTACAGCCTACCGCGATAAGGGTTAGGGCAATGAGGCTACGGCGACCGCGGTGCAAAAGGCGAGGCATAGGTGATCTCCCTTCGGAACAGAGGGTCATGGGATCCCAGCCCGCTATTTCGGACTGCGAATCAGGCATTTTTGGTCACGATGCGCATCGGTTGAGAGCGAAGGCGTTCTCCTTACCGGAATACCGGTGTTGTATCGAAGTTTTCTGTCTTTCACGGTTGATCCATAGTAGGGCCGCCCATGCCTGGAACCGGTGGGCTCCGGTTCATCATGTGTAAGGTGGTGCTGGCATTCGCGCCTCCCCCGAACTTGCCGCCTGATTGCCATCCTGAACCGCATGGGCCGCGAGGAGGTGCGCCGAGGACAGATAATGCTCTCGAATAGCGTGTTCAATGGTCACTGGTTCCTCGGTGCGCAGGATCTCGAGCAGATTGGCATGTCGTTCGCGCATTTGCTCTGGACGGTAGATGGCGCCCGCCGCGCGGGCAAAGAGCACACGCAATGGCCCATTGGAGTGTGTCCAGATAGTGATAAGCCGCTTGTTGCCGGCGGCAGTGGTAATGTGGCTATGCCACTGTGCGTCGAGAACGGCCACGCGGTCCCAATCCCGGGCCAATGCCGCCCGATCGAGGTCTTCAAGTTGCAGTTCCATGGCCGAGAGATGATCGGAACGTAATACCGCGAGGGCGCTCACGGCGGCAAATCCTTCAAGGACCGCTCGGACGGAATAGAGTTCAATCACATCAAGGGCGGTCAGACTGATCACGTGGGTATCACGGTGCGCCCGAGTGAGAACCAAGCCCTCGCTTTCTAGACGCCGTATCGCTTCTCGGATCGGCCCCCGGCTAACCCCAAGCGCGAGGCCCAATTCAGCTTCGACCAGACGCGCACCCGGCTCCAACCGACCCTGCAAAATGGCCTCATACAAGGTCTGGTAGACCTGATCATGGATGGTGCGATACGTGAGAGCGTCGAACATCGATAGCCCCGAAGTCATGTCTCTCATCGCCTTTGATGGATTGTGAATTGTCAACCATTGATTATCGACCACTATAACGAGCACGGCGAGGTGATGTCAACCTAACTGGCCTTATGATCACCCGGTGAAACCATTTAGGTATCGCGCCCTTGACGCAAAGGGGTCAGTACCGATATTCTCTGAAGCGGGCCGCTAGCTCAATTGGCAGAGCAATTGACTCTTAATCAATGGGTTCCGAGTTCGAGTCTCGGGCGGCTCACCAGAGGAAAACCCCACCAGGAATGGTGGGGTTCCTTGTTGTCACGGGGCAGAGTGGTCCAAGCGTTCTCAGGCACGCCTTGCGAGCGCCTGTTCGATGGCCTCGGCGGCGTGTTCCTCCATCCGGGGCAGCACATGGGCATAGGTGTCGAGGGTAATACCAATCGAGGCGTGTCCCAGCCGCGCCGAAACCGCCTTGGCGTTCACTCCGGCCAGCAGCAGCAAGGTAGCATGGGTGTGGCGCATCCCGTGGAAGGTGATGCGCTTCACGCCGGCACGCTTCACCAAGTCGTTGAACCGGGTGGTTAGGTTCCGCTGGTCGATCAAGGTGCCCGTCGTGGACTGGAAGATCAGGGCCGTATCCCGTTGGGCTGGGTCGATGGGCAGAGGATTGGTTCGCATGGCTCGGTGCGCTCGCAGGAGTGCCACGCAAGCGGGCGGCAAGGTGATCGTGTGCCTGCCTGCCTTGGTCTTCGGCTCCCCGAACACGTAGCCCGCTTTCGTCTCCACCACGTTGCGCCGCACATTAAGGGCTCCGCGTTCAAGGTCCACGTCCAGCCATTGCAGCGCGAGCAGTTCGCCCTTCCGTAAGCCGGTATGGAGGGCCACGGGCCAGATTGCCCCGTAGGTGTCCCCGTGGGCCGTGGCAAGGAATTGACGGGCCTCGTGGTCGTTCCACGCCTCAACCTGGGGCCGTACGGACCTGGGGGCGTCCGCGTCTTCGGCCACGTTGCGTGGGACTAGGCGCCAGCGGGTCGCTTGCTTGAGAGCCATCTTGAGCACCGCATGGACGTAGCGCACCGTCCGATTGGAAAGCGGGCCGGTCTTCTTATCGGCCCGTGTCCCGGCCAGCAGGTCGCTATACAGCT
>DATBTL010000532.1:0-6061 GCA_036559345.1 Chloroflexota bacterium
GGGCGCCGCCGTGGCCGTGGCTCATTACGGGATTGCCCGCGCCCTCCCCAATCTCCGCCTCTGGCGGCAGGCGGTGCGGGAAGGGCGGCTGCTCCTACTGAGCCATACCCATCCGGAAGCGCCCTGGGAGCCGAAACTGGAGGAGATTGGGGGCGCGGTCCTGGCGGGGCTGGCCGAGCGGATGGTGCTGGTGGGTGGTGGCGAGCCCGGCGCCGCCGATCGCGGCGCGTGGCAGGCGCTGCGCCTGGGCCGTCCGCTGTTCGTCCGCTCGGGTGACGACCAGGCAACCGCCGCGTTATTGGCCGCTGGCGCGCATGTCCTGGTTGAGCCGGTACGGGTGGATCTGGTGCTGATGGGGGGACCAGGGGACCAGACCGAAGCTCGGGAGCCACGATCCGGCGATGCCGGGGAAGCGCCGGGGGAGCGTGCCGGCGCGGAAGGCGTGAGCACTTCCGCGCCTTCACCCGCCATTGGGCCCGAGACCGCGGCAACTACCGGCATGCCGGTGGAGAAACTGGAGGCCGATCTTTTGCGGTGCCTAACCCGGAATCGGCGACCGGTGGGGAAAGGGGCGCTGATTCGGGCCCTGGCGGTAGAAGAGGCGGCCCTGGATCGCCTGCTGCCGATCCTGATTGGCCAGGGCCGAGTGGTGCAGCGTCCGCATCGGGCAGGCGTCGCTTACACGGTCACCGGCGGCGTGGCCCCCGCCATGGGCGCCTTTCAACCCTCGCTCTTTGGTCAGATCGAGGAGTAGGCCCCCTCACATCTGCATACTGGCCTGCCATTGGGCCTGGCGCACCGCCATGTGGCAATTCTTGCAGAGCGATACCCCATACTGATCCCAGGAGTGCTGGATCAGCGGCATGCAGTCTCCATCTTCCTCGCACGCGGTGGTGGTCAGCATCGACCATGGTTGGATAGGCGCGCCGCAAAACTGGCATACATGCACATCCTCGGCGGCCGTGGCGGCATGGCGGAGCGCGTTGATCAGTCCAATCATCTCCATCTCGGACATCACGCTGGCCAGGTGCATCAGCGCGAAATCCAGACGACGGGCGCGCTCGGCCGGTTCGATCTCGCAGGAACGGATAAGCCGAGCCTGGAGTCCCGCATGCTCCAGTTGCGTGGCCAATTGGCGGAGCACCGTGGCGGCGGCGGTATTAGCCGACAGCGGATCACAGCTTTCGCGGTCAAAATCGAATTGGTCGGTCAACGACACCTCAGCACACTCCTTCACATCGCCCGAGTTGCTACGTCCAGTGTGCACTCGGCGGTAAGCATACCCCAAGTCGACGCCGGCTGGTACGCACTTACCGCCATACGCGGGTTAGGTGGACGCTCGTCCAGGGCGCCCCATTCAGCCACGCGGGAATCCCTCCTCACCCATCATACCGCGGTCACGACTATGACGCAGCCTCCGAGCTAACTTTGCTCGCAACTGGCCAACTCGTGCAAACAGTATTCCACATCCGTGCTATCGGGGTCCAGCTTTTCGGCCCGATCCACGGCCTGGCGGGCAGCATCCAGATTTCCGGACTTAAGGTGGGCCATCGCCAGGGCACACAGCACCGGCACGCTGGTGGGCGACAGATCTCGAGCGCGGCTCAGGGCTTCCACCCCTTCGGGGATCAGATTGCTGGCGACCAGCGCGATCCCCCAGCCATAGAGCGCCTCCGGCAAATCGGGCCGCATGCGCGCCACGGTCGTGTATGCCTTGAGGGCCTCGGCGGTCCGCCCCTGATTCAGGGCCCCGTGCCCCAGGGCCAGCGCCGATGGCCAATAGGTAGGGGCGATCTGGAGGGCACGTCCATCATAGACCCGCGCCAGGTCGTCCCGGCCCAGCCGCTGATAACACCGGGCGAGCAGAGCATGGATATGAGCGCGCTCGGGCTCTCGTTGCAGGGCCTGATTCAAGGGGGCGATGGCCTCGCCCGCCAAGCCAAGCCTATAGGCCGCGATGCCCAGCTTATAGAGCGCGTCCGGCGTCATCGCGCCCAGCACCAGGGCCCGCGAGAGGAGTTCGTAGGCCCGCTGATACTCGCCCGTCGCCACCAGATAGGAACCAAGCCGCATCAGCACCTTGGCATGGCGAGGATTCTGCTCCAGCGCCACCTCCCAGTGGATGGCGGCGCCGGGGAAGCGTTCCGCCCCGGCAAGCAGATTACCCAGCACCTCATGGGCGCCCCCATGCTCCGGTTCCAGGTCCAGCACCGCGTTGACGAGGGCGCGGGCGCGGGGAAGGTCACGAGCCTGATAGGCGAGACGCATCACCACGGCCCGAGCCGAAACCGGCGCCGATTCGTACTTGAGCACGGTGGTGGCCACCGCCTCGGCCTGGGCGTTATGGCCTTGCTCCTCCAGTTCCCGCGCCACTGCCGCCCCAGCGGCCAGATGCTCCCCGCCGGAGCGGCCCAGCACCGCCAGCAGATCCTCGACGGTGGCCCCCTCATTATCGCTCATGGCGCAGGCCGCCAGGAGATCCAGTGGCAGCCTAAAGGTGGGATCCAGGGCGAGCGCGCGCAACAGGCCCTCGCAGAGCGCCGCCGCGTCCCCCTGCTCCACTCCATGGGCGGGGCGCCGATCGAGCGCGCGCAGGTAGGTAAGCAGGGCTTCCAGGTTATTGGTCTCGCGCCGCTCCAATTGTTTCTGGCCCGCGTCTCCCACCGCGAGTTCAAGGGCGCCGGCAACCGCCAGCGCCACATCGCCGGGCGCATCCAGGAGATCCTCGGGCTCGCCGATCAGCGTGTCCTCGAACAGTATTTTCCCGCTGCCCGGCTCGCGCACGATCAGGCTCCAGCGCAGTGTGGGATACAACGCGATAGTCCCGGAGAGGACGTAGGCGGCACCCCAGCCGACACCGCAGGTGCGCGTCTGGTCGATGGACAGAGCGCGGTGCAGCGGCACGTAGCGACGGCGGCTGCCAGCCGAGGCAAGGAGCTGCCCATGACCAACCACCAGGCGTGGTAAGGCGCGCAGGCGCCATTGCAGCACCCGCGCCAGTTGGCGGCCAAAGACCTCCTCGCCGCGCGGCGCCGCGAAGGGTAGGATAAGGAGCGCACCGTTACCCGTCGAGGGGCGATCGACGACCAGCGAGATTTTCTCGCGGGCAGCCGAACGCTGAGCCGGCGCGTCCTCGTCCTGGTCCCGCAGGTTGGCTTCCCGCGCGGCCATCCAGTGCTCCCTCCGAGATCTCCTCGGTTCCCCGAAATATCCAGTCCCTGCTAGTATCGCCCGTCCAGGCCGGCATCACAAGCAGGACTGTTGTCGGTTAGGTCCGTGGTTGGTTCGGCGTCTCCCCCCAGCCGGCCTCGGGGGATTCCGTCCGTGCCGCCATGGAGATCTCACCAGCGGAGGGCGCGCCGGGGGTAATCCCGTCGTCTTGGGTCTGGTCGGTCATGGCGGAGCCGTCCGAGGCGTCCGCCTCGTCCTCCCGCTCGTCCGCGTCGTCCTCGTCACCGGCATAGGCTGGGTCGAACCACCAGGGGCGCCTGGCAATCAACCAGGCCACCGGAATAAGTCCGAGTTGCACCGCGATGGCGGTTACTTGCGCCTGCTTGAGATGGAAGAGGACGATCTCGTTATCACGCACGATAAAGAGGAAAAACTGGCCCACGTTATAGAGGCTGAGGTAGAGCACGAACAGCATCCCCGCCGGCCGGACGCGGAAGCGGAGCGGCCAGAGAACGGCAAACAGAGCCAGGCCGAAAAGCAACTCATAGGCGGCGGCCGGCTGGACGGCCGTGTTCAGGGGCGCGAAACTGTGGCTATTGGTGTAGATGGTCGCCCAGGGAGCATTGCTCGGATAGCCCACGATATCGCCATTGATAATGTTGCCTATTCGCCCCACGGCCTGGGAAAGCGGCGCGAAGAGAGCGACGCAGTCCAGGGCTACTCCCAACGGCACCCGTTGCTGGTAGGCGAGCAGCAAGAGAACCGGGATACCAAGGAAAATCGCCCCGTAGAAGGCCATCCCGCCTTGCCAGAAGGCGAAGAGATCGCCGGGATGCTGGACATAGGAGCCGGGATCCGACTGGAGGACATAGTAGAGACGACCACCAACCAGGGCGGCAATCGCCACGCCCCAGAAGATATTCCAGAGTTGGTCGCTGGTCACGGCACGGCGCCGGGCATAGGGCTGCAAGACCAGCAAGCCGATGGCGATCCCCACCACGTACATAAGGCCGTACCAGCGTAACGAGAAGGATCCGAGCTTCACCAGCACCGGATCGAGACTGATCGTAATCGAGGCCATCAGGGCAAGCATCGTGACTCCTGTTCCACGGGCAATAATTTCAGTGACCGCATGGGCCGCCACGGAGGATACCACGTATGGCGGCGAACGCCGCTGGCGGTCTTCGGATCATGGGATCGCCAGGGGTATTTTTCTTGGCGCATCCTCATTTCGGAAAAAAAGACGCGACAGGATGTCGCGAAACATGGCACACTAGATGCAGACACGGCGCACGTCTATAATGATGTGACGGAAGTTGCCCGACCCCAGCAGGCCGGCACGGAGGTAAGTACCAATGTTAGTGTTCCTGTTCCTTGTAGCCTTGGTGGCAATCGGCTTTGTCGCGGGTCGGATGCGCCGCGCCCCCGCCGCGCTCGATGGCGCGGCGCTGGTGGGTCTGGCCGCGTTGGCCGTCTATCCTTTCGGGGCATTCCACATCCTGGCCCTGGTGGTCGGCATGCTCTGCCTCGGCGGCGGCTTCGTTGGTGGAGCTACCGGCGACGTGCGGAAGATGAGCCGGCGGCGCCTTGGCGGTGGCGGTGGCGGTCTCCTGGGCCGCTAGCTTGCCCGATACGCACTCCCGCCCTCGGTTCGCTCCGTGAGGTGGGGAGTTCCATCCGCTCTGGCTGGTAGTACGCGCGGCGCGGCCGTAGCGTCCCCATGATGCGCCGGGGCGGCGGGCGGCCTGGCGGGGCGTTACCGCCGGATTTGCCCCGTCATCGGCTGGGCCGGGCCGATGCCCGCGTCTTCCGCCGTCTCCTCACCTTTACCAGGCCGTACATCCGGCGGATGATTCTGGCTACCGTATGCCTGTTGATCGCCAGCCTGCTGAATCTGGTCTTCCCATGGATCGTGCGGAGCCTGGTCGATAGCGTGTTCGTGCATCATGACGAACACGCCCTGAATCTGATCACGCTCGGCCTTTTCGTCGTCTTCATTTTCCAGGCTGGGTTTAATTTCTCCCAGAACTATCTGATCGGCTGGGTGGGCGAACGGATCATCGCCGATCTTCGCCGTACCCTCTTCACCCACCTGCAGGCGCTCTCGCAAGAATTTTATGGGGAGCACAGGACGGGCGATCTGATGTCCCGCGTCACCAACGATGTGAACGCGGTGCAAAACGTGGTCAGCGGCAATCTACTCAGCCTGCTGCAGCAATTGGTCACTCTTCTCGGTAGCCTGGTCATTATCTTCTACCTCGATTGGCGGCTCTCCCTGTTGATGCTGGTGGTCACGCCGCTGATCGCGGGGAGCGCCGCCGTCTTCGGGCGTCTGCTCACCCGGATCGCGCGCCGGGTGCAGGAAGAGCTTGGCAACGCCACCACCGTGCTGGAGGAGACACTCTCCAATGTGAGGGTGGTGCAGGCTTTTACCCGTGAGCCGCACGAGATCGAACGCTACGGCGGCCTGGTGGAGCGAGTCTTTTCCCTCACCCTGGGCCGTCTCCGTCTGCGGGCGAGCTTCGTCTCCCTGATCACCTTCCTCACTTTTGGGGCGATCACGATCGTGCTCTGGTTTGGCGGGCGCGAGGTATTGGCCGGTCACCTCACGCCAGGTGGGTTGATCTCCTTCCTGTTCTACATTTTCCTGATCGCCGGCCCTCTCGGCACCCTGACCAATCTCTATGGGCAGACCCAGGAGGCGATGGGGGCCGCTGGGCGGATCTTCGAGGTGCTGGACACGGCGCCTGGAATCGCGGACGCCGCCGATGCCCGTCCCCTGCCGCCTCTTCGGGCGTGCCTGGAGTTCGATCAGGTGCGCTTTAGCTATATCCCTGAGCGGGAGGTACTCCGTGGAGTGAGCTTCCGCGTGGAGGCCGGCCGGATGGTG
>DATBTL010000533.1:0-1717 GCA_036559345.1 Chloroflexota bacterium
GGTCGCCGGGCCGGCGTGGCTGCCAATTGATCGGCGCCTCGAATCCGGTGTACTCGACCAGGCCCCGATACAGATCGTTCACCGAGGTCTCCACTCCCGTGCCGATGCACAGGCGCTCCTGATCGGCGGTGGACAGGGCCAGCACATTGGCCCGCGCCACGTCGCCCACGTAGACATAGTCACGGGTCTGATCGCCATCCCAGTAGATGGTGACGCCCTGGCGGGCCAGGAAGCGCTGGGTAAAGATCGCCACCACCCCAGCCTCGCCGGTGGGATCTTGGCGGGGACCGTAGACGTTCCCGTAACGGAGCGCGGTGAAGGAAAGCCCGCGCTCGTTGTGCCAGAAGCGGAGATAGTGCTCGCTGGCCAGTTTGGTCGTGCCGTAGGGAGAATCGGGAAGCTGCCGCGTATCCTCGTTGATCGGGAAGGTTTCCACCGTTCCGTAGGTCGCGGCGGAGGAGGCGAAAATCACCTTCCGGGTACCGGCGGCCTGCGCGGCCCCCAAGAGGTTGATCAGCCCGAGCAGGTTGACCTCGACATCGTAGGCGGGCTGATCGGTGGAGAACTTGACGCTATGCTGGGCGGCGTGGTGGCTGATCACCTCCGGCCGTTCCTTCTCGATCACGGCTGCCAGTTCCGGCGACCGCACGTCCACTTCGTAGAAGCGCGCCTGGGGAGAAACGTTGTCCCGTTTGCCGCCCCCGTGGCTCCAGAGGCTATCCACCACCGCCACGTCGTGCCCCGCCGCCAGGAAGGCATCGGTGACGTGCGAGCCGATGAAGCCGGCCCCACCGGTAACCAGGATACGCATCGCTCATCCCCCTTCTACTTCGTCTCGCTTTGACTGGTTGTAGCGCGAGACACCCTGAGCCGCGCCCGGGCCATACCCCAAATGCGAACTCGCCGCCGGCATCATTCTCGGGGCGCGGCCGGAACGGCGGTTCGCCTATAAAGCGTCGCCAGAGGGATACGCACCTCCATGCTGGAAAATTTCGCTGGCCCGCTCGAAGGTCCGATACTCCTCGACGGTCATCGTGGCCGGCTTGTCCTCCGCGAACATCCTCGTATCCTCCCCTCTTCTTCTTTACCGAGCACGCGCCGGGCTGGGAGCGCCCAGCCGCCAAATGTCGAGGCGGTCGGACCCGCGGGTGGCGCTCGTGGTGTCCACCAGGAGTCGCGCCTCGCGGGCCACCAACTCCATGTCGATGGCCCGGTGCGGGGTGAGGATGACCACCACGTCGGCTCCGCGAAGCGTCTCGGCCGTGAGCTGCCGCGACTGCAAAACGATCTCGCTTCGATTGCCAAAGAGGGTGGTCGCCACGTTGAAGCTTGGGACATGTGGATCGTGATATGCCACTTCCGCCCCCTTGGCCCGCAAAAGTTCCACGACCCGCCGGGCGGGCGAGTTTCGGGCGTCGTCCACGTTCCGCTTGAAGGCCACCCCCAGCACCAGCACCCGCGCATCCCGCGTGGACTGCCCGGCCGCGTCGAGGGCCCGCGCCACCATTTCGGCGGTATGGAATGGCATGTTGTCGTTGATCTCGGCCGACAATTCGACGAAGCGCGTGTAGAAATCAAACTCTCGCGCCTTCCAACTGAGATAGAAGGGATCCACGGGGATGCAATGGCCCCCCACCCCAGCGCCGGGGTAGAAGGGCATGAACCCGAAGGGTTTGGTGGAGGCTGCCTCAATGACCTCCCAGATATCGATCCCCAT
>DATBTL010000534.1:0-22552 GCA_036559345.1 Chloroflexota bacterium
GCCCGCGCGGCGGCCACCGCGCCCGAGCTGACGATCAGAACCTCGACTCCGGAGGCATGGAGTCCCGCGACCTGAGCCACGAGATGTTGCATCGCCACGCGATCCAGAACTCCGCGGTCGCTGGTGAGAAGGTTGCTCCCCAGTTTGACGACCACCCGCCGCAAGAACTAGATACCCTCGCCGCCGCGCATCACCCGCATGACCACTCTACCCACCAGGCCGACCACGATCAGGTTCCAGGCCAGCGCCTCCGAGAGGAGATGCACTCCCAGGGTACCGAGCGCCAGGGCTACCACGCCGACAAAAAAGCAGACCATGGCAATCCCTTGAATACCGCCCCGGAGTGAATGGACCGCGATCGTCTGTCCGCCTCGAACCTGTAAGCGCACTGGCACGCTCCACGTTTGGCCACCCTGCTCCTGTACCCGGAAATTGCCCAGGGTAGAATGGCCGCGCCCTTGAGGCTGCACCACGCTGAGAGAAACTTCCAGCTTCCCATCCGGCTCCAGCCAGGCGGCGGGCCGATCGGGTCGGAGCCAGGGAACATCGCTATCAAACGTGCAAAGCAGTTTCTGGCTGGTCCGATTCCGCAAGCGGATAGTACGCTTGTCGATTGGGGTAAGCGTGACGTTTCCGGCGGCGGCGATCCGCACCTCCTGAGGGCGAAGCTTGATCGCGCGCGAATCCGCCGGCGTGGCCGTGCCATTCGCTCCCGGCATCGCGGGCACTCCTCCTCGGGGAGTCAGAATGGGCATGGTTCCCGATCCGGTGCCGGAACGGGAGAGCGATCCGGTGACCGTACGTCGCGGCGGCCCATCGAGCGGCGCGGTCGCCCTCAGCGCCTTCCGCATATCCGGGGCCGTACCGTGCCTCGCCCGAGGGTCAAGCACCAGCGAGCGGTCAATCGCGGCCGCCACCGGTACGCTAATCTCCGGCGCCACGCTCCGCACGGCGGGGAAATCAAAGGGCCGATGCTTCCTCGGGTCGCGGCCGGTGAGCAGGTGATGCATGGTGGCGCCCAGGGCATAGAGGTCGCTGGCCGGTTCGGCCAGCCCTTGATATTGCTCGGGGGGCGCGTACCCAGGGGTACCGATGGCCGTCCCCTGGGCCTGACGGGTGATCGCGCGGGCAATCCCGAAATCGATCAGCCGGATCTGTCCCTGGGGGGTCAACATCAGGTTGGCCGGCTTGAGATCACGGAAAATCAAGGAATCGGGGCGCCCGTGCAGGTAGCTCAACACATCCAGCACCTGTTCGGCCCACGGGAGGACTCGACTCTCTGGAAGGCCGGGCCGGCCCTCCTCCAAAAGCACCTGCTCCAGTGATCTCCCCTCGACGAGATCCATCACCAGATAGTGACGCTGCCCCTCGCTGAATGTGTCGTGTACTACGGGAATAGCGGGGTGCTGGAGGCGCATGAGCGTTTCGCCCTCGCGCATGAACCATGCCTCGGCCTCAGCCCTCTCCTCGGGGGTTCCCCAGTGCTGGAGCAGTTCCTTCAGGGCTCGGTGCTTCCCAGCCAACCGCAGATCCTCGGCTCGATAGACGGCGCCCATGGCCCCCTCGGCCAGGGCATGAAGCACGCGATAGCGGTTGTCCAGGATCGTATTCGGGGCGAGGGGCGCATACCCCTTGGTGGCGGCGCGCGTGGGCACCGTCGCGCTTGGCGCGGCCAGGACCACGGGCTTTGCAGGCGCCAGACGCATCCCGCAGACTCCGCAAAAGCTTCCCGAACCTGCCGGCCCACCACATGAAGGGCAACGCACGCTGCTCATTGCTTGGGCATTTCTTGTCTGATTCCTGAACACTCCGCCGCGCCACCAATCGTGGCGGCAACCTGCCGGATGCTTAGCACACCCCCATGATGGTACGACATCCGCTAACACCTGCGTAGAGGTCCGGCAAAGTTCTATCCAACGGTGGGTCGGTGCTATGATGGCAAGGGTGGCAGCGCGATGAGTGCGGCGGGCCGCGCCGAGGTTATACACGGACGACCTCTGCCCTATCCGCGCGTCTGGTACGATTCGTGCGGGATTCACGCGAGGCGGACCTATCGCGGCACGGGCGGGTGAGGCGCCTCGCCTTTAACGGTGGGCAAAGAATGGAATTACGGCACCCCACAGGCGTAGCCGGATCGCATCCTTCCTATACCGTTGCTCTGTCCGCAATCGGTCACTTTCTGGTGCGTGAGCGTGGGCGAGGCGTCCTGATCGCTGAGTTGGGCACTGGCTTTTTCGTGTCCTGGCATGATCCGGTGCATTGGGGGCGCGCCTTTCATCGGACGGTCGAGCATCACGAGATCCTCGATCAGACGGGCCCAATTCAGGGGGTGCTCCTGACCATCGAGCAAGCAAGAGAGCCGACCAAGAAGCGGTTGTTCCGCAAGCAGCAGGATGTGTTTGACCTGACTCTGGTCGACTTCTTTCAGGCGCTGGGCGCCCGCTTGGATCGGCAGCGGGCCGTCGCCATCACCTTGATTGAGATCGAGTCCGGCTTCCGTGTGCTGTATTGGGTGGACAAGGCGACCTTCGTCATCCAGGGACGACTCCGCATGCCCATCAGCCTGCATCATGACGACAGCCTCGACCGCGACGCGATCAAAGCGACGATCGAGAGCGAGCGGGTGCTTCGCAACCAGGAGTTTGATGCCCTCGAGCACTCCCTGCGTACCAGTCCCAAGGACTTTCCTACCCTGATCGCCGCGATGGCGAACGTCGAGGGCGACTTTCGCTATCGAGACGCCGAGGATCTGGCGGTGCGGATTGCTACACTCTTCCCGGACCGAGACGAGGCGCACTACCATGCGGCGCGCTATGCCTTCGCCCGCGGCGATGCCGCCGTGGCGGCGACGCGCTTGCTCCCGGCTTTGCGCGCGCGGCCCCCCTTCCCGGAGGTTCTGGGCCTTCAGGCGCGTATCCTGTGGGCGACCGGCAAGCGGAGCGAGGCCCTGCCGCTTTGGGAGGAAGCAGGCCAGGCCGATCCATCCATTCCCGTCCATCACCAACGATACGCTCGGGCCCTTGTGGCTCTGGGCCGGAAGGAAGAGGCCGCGCCACACATCCAGGCCGCCGAGGAGAGTACTATCGCGCCGACCCGTGAGATGGCGCTGGACATCCTGGCCGCCGAGAGCGATGCCGCACGGGAGTCGGAAACGCCCGCGCTCCGGAGGCCCGGGGACCGCCCGAGCCCGCTCACTCCCAATGACGCGCCCGCGAACTCCGATCTTCACCCGTTTCTCACCGGAGAAGAGTCCCGACCGGAGAGAGCGCGCGGACCCCTGAGCGCTCGCCTTGGCGGCAGTGAGTGGGAAGCCGCGCCGTGGGAGCAGCCGGAGCGCCAATCTTACACCCTGCCGCTCACCTCCAGTCCCTTGCCCACCAACTCGGAGGCCCCGGAACTCTCGGGGAAGGCCGAGTCGCTGCCGCCGTCTCCAGACTGGCCGATGCCCCCTACCGCCGGATCGGGCGGATCGGGACGACTTGGGGGTCGCCCGAGCGCCGGCCGGGTAAGTCCCACCGGTGGTGCCGGTGACTCTTCAACCGAGGGGATGGAGGACGACGAGGCGGAGATCGCGGACCTCAACGCGCTGCTGGCGGAGCGGCCGGACGATCCGGCGCTGCTTCGCAGGCTCGGCTTCGTCCTGGCCCGGAAGGGTCAGTTAGACGCGGCGGCGGATGTCTACCGGAAGGCGCGGGAAGTAGATCCTGGCCACTGATCAGGGCCACCCGCGGCTGCGCCGCTGGATCCATACCGCAAGCGCAAGGGCCGGAACCTCCATCGCGTAAAAGGCCAGAATACTCAGGTGGGCGAAGACCACGATCAGAATCGCCAGGGCGCTGGAGCCTGCCACGATGGAAAAAGGGGCCACCCCCGGAAGGATGGTCAGCCGCGCGGCCACTTCCTTGCCGGCCAGCCCCCGCACCAGTAGGTAGATTGGCGGCCTGGCGCGCACTGACGGAATCAAGGCGCCGCTTGTCGGGAGCAAGGCCGCGGAACTTGCCGATCGGTCCACCAGGATGTCCAACATGCCGTGCGGTTCCAACCATGCGCCGGCCAAGCGGAGATCGAGCCAGGGCACGGTGGTGGAAAAGGCGCAGGAGAGACGCTCATTGGTATGGTTATGCAACTCCAGGCGGGCGCCATCCGGAGGAACAACCAGGGTAATCCCTCCATGGGTGATCTGGGTCGTTCCCGGCGGTAGGAGCACCGCGTTCGCGGGGGCCGGCTCATCCACCATGTTAATCACCACCTCGATCCGTGCCGCCATGGTGAGGAGTTCAGGGGCTTGGATTATCGGCATCAATTGGTTGCGTCCCTGGGTTAGGCGCGGGAGGTTTGCCAGGGGGATAGGCGCGTGGAGAGCGCGATACATATCGCTCGCCGTATCGAATCGCCGGCGCGGATCAAGGACCAGGGCCCGATCGATTGCCGACGCGACATGCGGGCTGATCCGCGGCGCCAGTCGGGCTACGGGAGGAAAGTCGAAGGGGCGGGCGTTTCTGGGATCGCGGCCGGTGAGCAAATGATGCATGGTGGCGCCCAGCGCGTAGAGGTCGCTGGCCGGTTCGGCCAGGCCCTGGTACTGCTCCGGCGGCGCATATCCAGGAGTGCCAATCGCCGTACCCTTGCTTTGGCGCGAGAACACGCGGGCGATGCCGAAGTCAATCAGGTGAATCCGCCCTTCGGGGGTGAGCATAAGGTTGGCGGGCTTGAGGTCGCGGAAGATCACCGGGCTTGGCCTGCCGTGGAGATAGCTCAGTACGTCCAGCACCTGATCCGCCCAGGTGAGCACCAGAGGTTCCTCAAGGCCAGTGGACGCGCGTTTTGCCGGCCCCTGTTCCAGGGTTTCTCCCTCGATCAGGTCCATAACCAGATAGTGGCGTCGCCCGGCGATCAGCGTGTCATGGATCCGGGGGATAGCCGGATGGTCGAGGCCCCGCAGTGTCTCACCCTCGCGGAGAAACCACGCCTCGGCCTCCGCCTGTTCCTCCGCCTCACTCCAGAAGGGCAAAAGCTCCTTGATCGCTCTCGGAGCCTCGTTGTCAAGCAGATCCGCCGCCCCGTACACCGTGCCCATGGATCCCACTGCCAGGATGGTGTCAACGCGATAGCGTCCAATCAGGATCGAGCCCAGGGGAAGCGCGCTCACTTCCTCATGACCCGTGAGGAACTCGGACCTGGAGAGCGTCAAACGTGTACCAATTCATCAACCATCGCTCTGTATTCGGCTGTCACCCGGACCACCGCCGCGGCGCTGAAACGCTCCGTTCCACACTAGCGCCAAAAGCCGCCACTCGCAAGAGAGAAGGTTGCTGGCGTATTCATGTGATTTTCATCTAAGGAATCTTCACGCTATGTTTATAACTACCTTGATTTTTGGATGGTGCGTGCGCCTTAGCCGAACCGCCGGGGAAAGGGTCCGCCATATGAGTCGCTTATCTCGCCTATTGCCCGCGGTGCTCTTGCTGGCCGTGGCGGCCTATCTATTCCTGGGAGTATTGCCTTCCCATGACGGAGGTACCTTCCCCGCCGCGTCGGCGCCTTCCAGGGGCGCCTCGCCACATCCTTTACGCTCCGCCGCTCCAGCCGCCGTGGTTGGACACCCAGGCGCCGCCAGCCGCCTCCCCACCTCCCGTATCGCCGTTCACGTCGCGGCGGACAACGTGTCCCAGCCCTTTCCCGTAGTGTTCCAGGCCGCCCTCCCCGGTAATCCGCAACGGCCTCCTGGCTATGGGCGCCAGGCGGGGGCGCGCGCGATGTCCTTTCTCCGTTTGCCCGCCATGCTGCCAGCGGTGACCCTCAGGGTGCCGATCTTGATGTATCACTTCGTCTCCGCCCTTCCCGCCGCCACCGATCTCAACTATGGCCTCACGGTGACCGATGCCGACTTTACCGCCCAACTCGGCTATCTGCGGGACCATGGCTACCATACGGTGAGCGTCCAGCAAGTCTTCAATGCCCTCTATCAACACGCGGCGTTGCCGGACAGACCGGTCATGCTCACCTTCGACGACGGCTACGTGGATAACTATACCGACGCATTCCCCATTTTGCGCCGTTTCCACGACCACGCGGAATTCAACATCATCAGCGCCTACGTTGGCCTGACCGTGGGGATCAATAGCTACATGACCTGGCCCCAACTCAGGCAACTGGCCGCCGCGGGCATGGACATCGGATCGCATACCGTCGACCATCAGGATCTCGGCACCCTTTCGGTCGATCAGGTTCGAGTCGAACTGCGGGATTCCCGGAACGTGCTCCAGAAAGAGTTGCATGTGCCGGTCCAATGGTTGGCCTACCCCTCGGGAGAGCCGTTCAAGAGCGGCAGTATGGCGGCGCGACGGTTGCTCCTCTCGCTGCTCCCGGAATACGGGTACGTCGGCGCTCTCCTCGATGGTCCGCTCACCACGGGCACCCAAAATGCCCAGGATCCCTTCCAGTTGGAGCGAATCCGGGTAGCGGGCGGCGAGGGGCTGGCTGCCTTCGCGGACAGCCTCTCCTCGTAGCGTAAGGACGAGATCAGCGCATGGAAGTACGGCGAGTGGGCGTGGTCGGCTGCGGTCAGATGGGCGGCGGGATCGTGCAGGTGTGCGCCCAGGCGGGTTTCCCCGTGGTGGTCCTGGAAAGTAACGGCGAGTTGCTCGAACGAGGCTTGAATCGGATCTCGGATCTTCTGGGCCGCGCGGTCGAGAAGGGGAAGCTGTCCGACGAGGATCGCCAGAGTACGCTTGGCCGGATTACCGGCACCTTGAACTTCGCCGACTTCGCCGAATGCGATCTGGTAATTGAGGCGATCGTGGAGCGGATGGACGCCAAGCGCGAGGTGTTCTCCGCTCTCGATCAGCTGGTCAAGCCCGAGACGATCCTGGCCAGCAATACCTCCTCACTGGCCGTGATGGAGATTGCCGTCGCCACCAATCGGCCGGATCGAGTGGCCGGGATGCACTTCTTCAATCCGGTCCCGATCATGCCGATTGTCGAGGTGGTCCGCACCATCCTCAGCAGCGACGAGACGATTGAGACGATTCGCGCGGTGGCGGGCGCCCTGGACAAGACGGTGGTGCTGGCCAAGGATACCCCCGGATTTATCGTCAATCTCCTGCTCATCCCTTATCTACTGGACGCCATTCGCGCCTATGAACAGGGAGTCGCCAGTCGCGACGATATCGATGCCGCCATGAAACTGGGATGCGGGCTTCCGATGGGGCCGCTCACCCTGGCGGACTTCATTGGCCTGGACACAGTACTGTACATCGGCGACGTACTGCTTGCCGAATTGCACCAGGAGAAATACGCCGCGCCCCCGCTGCTCCGCCGCATGGTGACCGCCGGTCTCCTGGGCCGGAAGAGCAGCCATGGCTTCTACGACTACCCATGATCGAGCACGCGGTGGCACCCATCAACTGGGAGGATCGCTGGCGCGCGCAAGTGAAGGCCCGCGCGGCTCAGGTGGAGCGGCTGCGGGTACAGGGTGAGGAAGCGTATTGGGCGAGCCGGGGCCGCCGCTTTCAGGCGATGGCCGGGGTTGCCGCGACCGACGATCCCGTTCTGTCCTTCCTCGATCGCTGGCTTTCCCCGGAAACAACCGTGTTGGATGTCGGCGCCGGCTTCGGACGATACGCCCTGGCCATTGCCCCCCTGGTGTCCCAGGTTATCGCGGTCGAACCATCCTCGGCGATGGCCGATCTTCTGCGTCAAGGGGCGCGGGATCGGAGAATCGAGAACATCAGGGTAATCGAGGCCCGCTGGGACGAGTGCGACATCCTGGATGCTGATCTCGTGTTCTGTGCCCACGTTCTCTACCCCATCGAGGAGGTCGGGCCCTTTGTCCGGCGGCTGGACGCCGCGGCGCGCGACGTCTGCGTGTTGGCCCTCCGCACCCAGCCGCCGGAGATCTTACTCCATAACCTCTGGGTGAGCCTCCATGGCGAACCTCCGCGAAGCGATCCCGCCTTTCTGGAAGCCTACAATCTGCTCTGGTCGCTGGGCATCGAGGCCAACGCCACTCTGGTCCCCGCGGCCCCGCTCCGCTTCGCCAATCGGGAAAGCGCCCTGGCCTGGGCCCGCGACATGCTGTGGCTGGGAGATGATGAGGTGACCACGACGCGCCTCTGGCCGATGCTGGCCCCTCTCCTGGAGCCGCAAGCCGATGGAGCCTTCATGGCGCGCGCGGCTGGGCGCTACACGGCGATGACTTGGTGGGAGTCTCGCCGGCTCCCGTGAGGAACCGAGTCTCCTCCACGCACCAATGCCAATTTGGCGTTATTAGCGGGGGGCAGCGGCAGCCAGCGGGTCCATGGGGAACTCGCCCGTCCGCACGATATGGCCGCACTGTCCGTTGACACAATGCAGAAAAGTGCGCTTGATTCTCAGGCCGCCCCGGCCATCGATAATCGTTTCATCAGGGATCATGGGGAACCCACATGCCTTGCATTTTGGGGGGTTATTCAGGGTTCGCTTGGCCATTTTTCTCTCCCGTTTAGCGTGCAGTCCCATTCGGCTTATTGACAGTCCCTGGTAGCCTCTGCTAATCTTGGCGGCAGGTTAGAGGATGAGCGCGTGAACTGTTGATGCACGGATTGGCCGATAAGTAGAGGTTGGATTTGCGAAAGTTCGCGGCAATCCTCACCCTGGCAGCGTATCTATGCGGGCTTGGATGTGGTTTCTCCTCCGCAAGCGCCTCTCCATCGCTCGACAATGCTAACACAGGCGGCGTCCCATTCGCCACCTCCTTCATCTACCCCGTCGGCTCCTCCAACAGCCAACCAACCTGGGACCAGAGCAATAGCAACGGCTATTTTATCACCCAGGGATTCAATACATCCTGTGATCCTTCGCTCAACCAGGGATATTACCTGTACAGTACCTACTTTTGCGGCCACACGGGGGTGGATCTCGCCTCCTCGACCGCGAGCGCGGTAATTCATGCTACCGCCGCCGGCATCGTGGTGGCGGCCGGCTACAACGCCGGCTATGGGGTCATGGTGCGGCTTCGCCATTATCTTCCAGATGGGAGTATCGAATACTCTCAGTATGAGCATATGTCCTACGGAAGCCTCTCCGTATACACGGGCGAGGTTGTCTCGCAAGGCCAGGAGTTGGGCCTGGTGGGGGCCACCGGCTTCGCCACCGGGGCGCATCTTCACTTCGAAATCAAGTCAGTGGACGAGGACGGTTGGGGTTATACCTTCGGGAATGCCAGTTTGATTGCCGGCTATCTGGATCCCCTGCCTTTCGTCGCGGCTCACCAAATCCAGCCCGCTTCGTACCTGGTCACCACCGGCCATGGCGCGCAGGTGTTCCCCGCCGAGTCGGAATACATCCTTGGCCAGTTTCTTAAGAGCTACAAACATTATGTGACGGTCAGTACCAGCGACGGCCTGCACCTCCGCTCCGGCCCCAGTCTGCATGCCAGCGTCCTCGGCACGGCCTTGCGGGGGGCGAAGCTCGGCTATGTCGCCACCAAGGGGAAGTGGATTCAGGTGTCCCTGCCCCAGAATGTCCGAGGCTGGGTGGACGTAAAGTACGTGGCCGGCTACCAAAATTGGGACCGCCTGGCAAAAACGGTCAAAGGCATGTGGCCCCCGAAGGGCGACCTGACGGCCACCGTGGACGTTACCGGGATTGGGCTGAACGTCCGCTCCGGGCCGGGCCAGAACCATCCCGTGCTCTCCGCCGTGTATCAGCATGACAAAGTGGTATTGTTGACCCGTACTACGAATTGGGCCCGCATCCTTACCAACGACGGCACTCGCGGGTGGGTGCTGCGACAGTACCTGGATGAGCCAGGGCTGCCCGTTCCGCCCGCCCAGATAGCGTATCTGGTGGCCAAGGTGCCGTTGCTGAACGTGCGGACCGGTCCCGGACTCAGCTTCGCGACCTCGGGCTCCGTATACAACGGAACGCATATGCAGTTGGTGCGGGAGACTCCCAATTGGGTAGCGGTGATCCTTCCCGGCGGTACCACCGGGTGGGTGGCTCGGCAATTTACCACGCCCCTCAAGTCGTCCGTCCATCGTGCCGTGCGTACGGTAAAGGTGCTCGCCAAAACCACGCCCACCGCCGCGTCGGTAGCCACCCACAGGGTTGCCGCCCACAGGGTCGCCACCCATAAGGCTGCCATATTCTCCAGTCGGCCGGAGTTCGTCACCGTCAAGGCATCGATCCTGAACATCCGCAGCGGTCCCGGCCAGAAGCATCCGGTGATCGCCGAAGTACGCCAGCGCACGAACTTGCAGGTTCTGGCCCTTACCACCAATTGGGCCCGCGTGGCGCTGCCCGCGTCCAGCATCAATGGCTGGGTGCTCCGCCGCTACACCCGCTAACCTGCTACCCTCAGGAACAGTACAGGCGATCCCGCGAATGAGTTCGCATGGCGCACGGGCGCGTGAAGGCGTCGGATCGGACCTATCCGTCCGATCGGACCGATCGGACGGATAGGGGTTCATGCGACGTCATTCGCGGGCTGGTGATCGCAAGAGCCAGAGTGGGGTTGCCATGCTGATCCGCCGTCAGGAACTGGAGACTCGGGCGAGGTCCGAGCTTGCTCCGTACGCGCAGCAAGATGCTCTCTCACGTGGCCGCCGCGTCCCCGAGAGCCCGGATCAGTTCCGTACCGCGTTTGGCCGTGACCGCGACCGGGTGATTCATTCCTCGGCCTATCGCCGCCTGGGAAACAAGACTCAGGTGTTCGTGACCCTTGAAGGTGAGTATTATCGTACCCGTCTTACCCATACAGAGGAGGCCACGCAGATCGCCATGACGGTGGCCCGTGCCCTTGGGGTGAATGCCGATCTCACCGAGGCCATTTGCCGGGTTCATGATCTGGGCCATGCCCCTTTCGGGCACGCCGGGGAGGCTGCCCTGGCGGCCTGCATGGCCGACGATGGCGGCTTCGAGCACAACGCGCAAACGCTTCGCGTGGTGGATGTGTTGGAGCGGGAGTATCCCGAGTTTCCCGGCCTGAATCTCTCTTGGGAGGTACGCGAGGGCATTGCCAAGCACGGAAATGCCGCGCTTCCCGGCCCCGATCAGGAGTTTGCCGCCTTTCCTCAACCCTCCCTGGAGGCCCAAATCGCCGACGCCTCGGACGCCATCGCCTACGGTTGCCATGACCTGGACGATGGCCTCGCCGCCGGGCTCTTGCACTGGGACCACCTGCAAGGCTTGGGGCCGGATTGGTGGTTGGCGATCCGGGCCGAGATCCTGCCCCTTACCAGAGGCTTGGCGCCCGATCTGGCGCGAAGGCTCCTGAAGCGGCACCTTCTCAATCTCCTGATCAGCGATCTGATTCGCCAAACGGGAGCCGCCCTCGACCGCGTGGAACCCCAGTCGGCGGATGAGGTCCGCCGGCACCCCTCGACGCTGCCTACGCTGTCAACGGAGGTGCTGGCCTTACGCCAGTCCCTACATGAATTCCTCACTGAATACCTCTACCGTCAGCACCATGTGGAGACCATGTGGGTAAAGGCGCGGCGGCTGATCACGGACCTCTTTATCTCCCTGGATCAGGCACCCGGACAATTGCCTCCGGAGGCACGCTTGCGAATTGACCGAGACGTGCCGCGCCGGAAGGTGATCTGCGACTATATCGCGGAAATGACCGATCGGCAGGCCGTGCGGGAGCATCGCCGGCTTTTTCAGTTTGACATGCAGGTTTTACCGTAAAGTGTTGATCGTTGTTATTGCCACCACGTCGAAGGCCGCGTATACTCGTATTAATCGCGGGAAGATGTATAGTCGGATAACTGGACTGAAGGAACAAGATGATCGTGCCGCGTGGAACTCCTTACTCGGAAGTTAAGACCGGCCTCACGTATCGAGATGTGCTCCGGCCTATTGGCGCCTATCTTGACTTCTTGCGGGCGCGGTATGTAACCGTCGCCGAAGCGGAGGAGGGCTTCCTCTGGCATTGCTATCCGCATGGCGACCTGAGCAAGCCAAAAAGTGGCTTTATCGCGCGCGGAGACGTAGGGACCCTTCAGGAAGAAATGGTCGAGGCGCCGAGAGCCGCGAAGGGTGGCCTGTTCGGGAAGGGCCCTCGACCAATGAAGCTGGATAAAAGCAAACAACGCCGCAAATCGGCCTGTCCGGAGGGGTATCAGGAGGCTTTGCGCGTGCTCAGCGCCAAGCTGGATGATCAGTGCGCGGTCAACATCCTGGTGGTCGAGCAGAACGATTGCCTGGCGGTCCGCTTTCATGGCGTCGTACCGGTGTATCTACGCATCAACGCGACGCGTGCCGATTCCATTCCTGGGTTCCGCGACGAACAATACAGTGGTCAGGAGATGAGCGAGCTCACCGCCATCGCCCGCTCTCATCGTGGTGATCGCTTTTATCACCGCTAGGCGGCGGCGGGAGGAATCCGGCCGCTTGCTCGTCTGGCGCCAGGGCGCGCTTTTGCTTCGGAGCCGTCTCTTACGGTGGCGGCTGGAGACCTACGGTCTGTATATGCCGTCGCTGCCCCATAGCCGCCCTTGGTGGCGAGTCAATGGGCGCGCTCTGGCCCGACTCATTCGCCATCACCGAGCCTACGGGGGCTGGCTCCGCGAGATGTCGGCGGTCCGGGTGTCTGGAGGGCCTGGCTGGTGGCGAAGCCGGTTGGCCGGGAAGGCGGCGGCGTGGGAAGCCTATCTCCGGGCGGTCAATGGATCCGAGGCCGGCGAATGAAAGATCTCCTGCTGGCCACCAGTAATCCCGCCAAGCTGGTCCGGCTGCGGCTCCTCCTGGAGGGGATGCCCTTTCGCTTGCTGGCGCCAACTGATCTGGGAGGGTTCATCGAGCCGGTCGTCGAGGAAACAGGAGCCGATTTCGCGGCCAACGCCTCCCTGAAGGCCGCGGCGTGGTCGGAGGCCGCCGGCGGGCTCGCGGCGTTGGCATCTGACGGCGGGATGGCCATTCCCGCTCTCGGCGCCCGCTGGGATGCCCTTCGCACGCGCCGCCAGGCCGGCTCATCCGCGAACGACGAGGACCGGATCGCCCATCTTCTGAAACTCATGGCGGGACTGGCGGGCGAGGATCGGCATGCCGTCTGGTACGAGGCGATCGCCCTGGCGGCTGGGGGAGCCGTTCGGAGCTGGACCGAACGGGGAGACGGCGGGCTCATCGCGAAGCAGGCCCCCGAGGTCCGCCGCGAGGGCGGATTCTGGACCGAGGAGGTGCGATGGTATCCGGACGTCGGCAAGCTGCTGCGTGACTGCTCGGAGGCCGAGCGCGAGCGGATCAACGATGTGTGGCCGCGCCTGGCCACGCGGGTGCGGGCCGCGCTATCGAGTTATCCTCTGGAGGAGGGGTGGCCATGAATATCTACATAGAGCAGCCCGTAGCAGGCTATGGCCCGTCAGTAAACAAGAACGTGGAGATGTCAAACTGAAGCGCGATCTTTGGCTACACTGGGGATTGGGAAGCGGTCCGGCGCCGCGTGGCGCCGGACCGCTTGCTGTGTGTGAATGATCCGTTAAGGTGGGCCGAGCCGCGGTCTCCGCGGCGCGCGCCCAGTGGTTGCCGGCTAAAGGAGTACAGCAATTCATGGTACTGGTTAGATCCTTTCCGCGTATTCGGACTCTCACCGGAATGGCAGTGCTAGCAGGCTCCCTGGCGGTTGGGTCGATTCCCATCGCGGGCGCCGCGGCCCCGCCGGCGTCAGGGCGGCAACCTATCGTGGGCGCGCTCAGCGTCAGCCCCATCAGTGGGACGGTAGGCAGCCAGGTGGTGCTCAGGGAGCCCGCTGGGAGCTTCCCGGCTGGGGCCCAGGCGGTGGTAAACTTTCAGGACTCGTCCAAAACGTACGCGGGCGTGCTCGTGGGACGCACGACGATCAATGCCGACGGGTCGTTGTCCTTCCCACTCCGGCTGCCGGACGAAGCGGCCGCCGGGCAGGCCCTGCTGTTTCTCACCGTAGACGGTTCCTCCAGTTCCACCACCTTCACGATTCAGCCCTCCATTCACCTGAGTGCCACTACCATCCCAGGCGGAGGTGCCGTGGTGGTGACAGGATCCGGCTTTTCCTCCGTAGGGGCCGCGACCTTCCAGGTGAATGGTCAGGATGCCCAGGTACTCACCAACGACGCGGTAGTGATCGATTCCTTCGGGAGCTTTAGCGGCTTTGTCGCGATCCCCGGGAATCTTCGTCCCGGACCGGCCAACCTCTCGGCCACCGACGGCACCTACACCGCGACCGCGCAGATCACCATTGGCGGCGCCCTCGGCCCGGGCAGCACGGCGCCCATTCTTGGCGCCCCCGCGACCTCCAGCCCCACCGCCACGGCGGTGATCAGCGGCACGGCCTCTCCTACCGCGACCGCCGTGATGAGCGGTACATCGGCGGCGACCCCTCCGACCCCTAGCGGGAGCACTTCGGCCTACTTCGCCGAGGGCTACACGGGGGATGCCGCCGCGAACGGCAAGGCCACCTATACCGAATGGATGGACATCCTCAATCCCAGCCCGGTTGCCGCGACCATCGCGATCACCTATGTCGTGCAGGGGACGGCGGCGCCCGTGCCCATCTTGAGGACTGTCGCGGGCAACAGCGTATTGCGGGAATCGGTGAATGATGATGTGGGGCCCGAGAAACAGGTTTCGGCGATCATCACCTCGCCCCAACGGGTGTTTGTCAGCCGTACCATCGCTCGCGTATCGGCGGCCGGGCAGCGGCTTGATAGCAGCACGACCCAACCAACCTCCTCGCCTGGCCGAACCTGGCTCTTCCCCGAAGGCTATACCGGGGCCAGCTTCCAGGAATATCTGACCCTGCTCAACCCGGGCTCGGCGACCGCCAGGGTCACGATCTCCCTGGCGCCTCAGAGCACCAGCTCGAAGCCCTCGCGAACTCTCACGGTCACGGTGCCGGGACTGAGCCGCGCCACGACCAATATCCGGGCCCTGAACGCGGGCACCACCGCGCAGTCGGTCGGCCTGGTGGTTCGTAGCGACCGGCCCATCGTGGCCGAACGGGTTCTCTATTTTGGGGACGGCAGCGGTTCCGGGAAATTCGGCGCCACGGTAAGCGGCGGCGTGGCGGCGCCTTCCAAGGTTCTGGCGCTGGTCGCGGTGGGGGGCGCGGCCCAGAATTTTATCACCTTGCTCAACCCCGCGGTCTCCGGCGCCCCGATCACCGCGACCGCCCGCCTGGCCGATGCCGCCGGCCAGCAAGTGGGAACCCCGGTGTCGGTCCAGGTGCCGGCGGGGAGGCGCCAAACCATTGCCGCCAATCAGCTGCTGGGCGCCACGACTGGACCAGCCAGTATCCTAATCGGGGCCACCGGCCCGATTGCCGCCGAGGCCGCCCAGTATTTTGGCGGCTCCCCGAACGTGGGCAGCCATCCGGGCGTAGCCTACCCAGCCCAGGGAGCGGCGGCCCATACAGTATTCGTCCCCGATCTCTCCACGGCGCTCGCCGACAGTACGCCGGTCACCCGCACCGTCTATCTCTACAATCCCGGAGTGGACCCGATCACGGTCAACGCGTTTTACGATGGGGCCAGCGGCTCAGGGGCCCAGAGCACCTACACCGTTCCGGCCGGCGGCATTATCACCGTGAATGTCAATCAGGATGCCGCGCTCCCGTCTGGGCCGATCGGCGGCGTCTTCACAGTCTCCGGCAGTAACGGCGCTCTGGTGGTTTCCGCCCTGGGGATCACCGCTGATGGGCGTTCGGCCACCGAGAATGTGGGGGTGCCTGGGGCCTGACATCCCCGGCTGCCACCTCTGGTCAAGGGCAGGCCGGAAATAGCGGGTTTCCGGGCTGCCCTGCTCATCCTATTCTCGGTGCCGGCGTGGAGCGCCCTCGCGGGCCGCCAACACGGCGCCCACCTCGTCCAGGCCGATCCCGCGCGCCGCGAGGAGGACGAGGCTATGGTAGAAGAGGTCGGCCACCTCACCGGCCAGATCGGCGGTTGATTCGTTCTTGGCGGCGATGATCACCTCCGCCGCTTCCTCCCCAATCTTGCGTCCTATGCGGTCCACCCCCTGGGCCAGAAGATGATTGGTGTAGGAGCCGGGCTCCGGAACGGTCGCGCGGCCGGCGATGATCCCGTTCAGATGGTCCAGCACGACGCCTCCACTGGGCGCAGGTGCCGGATGGGCGCCAGCGGCGGGTAAAGGGTTGGTGAAACAGGTGCGGGCTCCGGTATGGCAGGTGGGTCCGGCCGGCAGCGCTCGGATCAGGAGGGTGTCGCAATCACAATCAGCGATGATCTCCACCAGCCTGAGATAGTTGCCGGAGGTCTCTCCCTTGTGCCAGAGGGCGGCCCGACTCCGGCTCCAGAACCACACGTCTCCCGTCTCGCGGGTCGTGGCGAGCGCCTGGGCGTTCATGTATCCCAGCATCAGGACCGTGCCGTCTCGGGCGTCCTGCACCACGGCTGGAGCCAGGCCGCGATCGTCGAATTGAATGGTCGGGAGGTCGCTCATGCCGGGTCTCCCGAAACGAGGCGGACCGGGATGCCCCGGCGTGCCAGTTCCCGTTTGACCTGATCGATAGTCAACTCGCCGTAGTGGAAGATGCCGGCGGCCAGCACGGCATCGGCCTTGCCCGTTGTCAGCGCCTCGGCCATGTGGCCCGCGTGCCCCGCCCCTCCCGAGGCGATCACCGGCACGGGCACCGCCGAGGATACGGCGGCGGTGAGGGTAAGCTCGAACCCGGCCTTGGTGCCATCCGCGTCCATGGAGGTAAGGAGGATTTCGCCGCCCCCCCGCCGCGCGGCTTCCACCGCCCATTCCACGGCGTCCCGACCGGTGGCCCGCCGTCCCCCGTGCGAGTAAACCTCGTAGCCGCCGTCTGTTCGGCGGCGGGCGTCTATGGCCACCACGATGCACTGGTTGCCGAATGCATAGGCGCCCCGATCGATCAGCTCGGGGTCGGCCAGGGCGGCGCTGTTGATCGATACTTTGTCAGCGCCAGCCCGCAACATATGGCGCATATCGTCCACCGAGCGGATGCCGCCGCCGACCGTCAGGGGAATGAACAACTGATTGGCGGCCCGGCGGACCACGTCAATCATGGTCTCGCGCCCGTCACTGGAGGCCGTGATGTCGAGGAAGGTCAACTCATCGGCCCCTTGCTGGTTATAGAGAGCCGCCAACTCCACCGGATCTCCGGCGTCGCGGAGTTCGACAAATTTGGTCCCTTTCACCACCCGGCCGGCGGCGACATCAAGACAGGGAATGATCCGGCGAGTGAGCATGGGCTCAATTCCAGTCCGCGAGTACGCTCAAGGGCAGGGTTCCCGCGTAGAGGGCCTTCCCGGCGATTGCCGCCTCGACCCCCGTGGCGGCCAATTGATGAAGATCCTGTTCGTTGGCGACACCCCCCGAGGCGATGACTGGAACCTCGACCGTGGCTAGCAGCGAGCGGAGCGCGGGGAGATTCGGTCCGCTCAGCATCCCGTCGGTGGCGATGTCGGTATAGATCAGCCGCGTACAGCCGGCGGCGATCACCCTGGCGGCCAGCGCGCCCGCCGTCACGTCACTCGTTTCCACCCAGGCTCGAATGGCCACCATCCCGTCGCGCGCATCCAGACCCACGACAACATGGTCCCCATGGGCGGCGCAGGCGGCCATGAGCAGGTCCGGGTCTTTTAGGGCGGCGGTACCCAGCACCACCCGGGCCGCGCCTGCGTCCAGGGCTCGTGTGATGGCCGACATGTCGCGGAGTCCGCCCCCGAACTCCACCAATAACGGCGTTTCGCGGGCGATTCGGGTCAGAACCGCCAGATGGCGCGCCGTACCTTCTCGGGCCCCATCCAGATCCACCAGATGGAGCCAACGGGCGCCGTGCTCGACGAACTGGCGGGCCACCACCAATGGATCCTCTCCATATTGGGTTGGGCGGGCGAAGTCGCCTTGCTCGAGGCGCACGCAGGCGCCGGCCCGCAGATCGATAGCGGGGATCAGGAACATAGTCCGGCCAAGCGGAGGAAATTGGCGTAAACTCGCAGCCCGGCGGGTCCACTCTTTTCTGGATGAAACTGGGTCGCCACGATGGCTTCGCGCGCCATGACCGAACAGAAGGGCGTGGGGTAGTCGGTCTGGCCGATCACGGTATCTAACGGCGGGTCTCCGTAGTAGGAGTGTACGAAGTAGAAGTAGCTCTGGTCGGCGATTTCGTCGAAGAGCGGGGATGGTTGGCGCAGGGTCACCGTATTCCAGCCCATGTGCGGCACCTTGGGGCCGGGAGCAAAACGGCGCACCGTGCCGGGTAGCAGGCCAAGGCAGTCCGTACCGGTGACGCCCCCCTCCTCGCTATGCTCAAGCAGCACCTGCAAGCCCAGACATACCCCCAGGATGGGCACCCCCTGATTCGCCACCTCACGGAGAGCTTGATCCAGTCCGAGTTGCCGCAATCGCTCCATCGCCTGGGCCGCCGAGCCCACGCCGGGGAGAATGACCGCGCGCGCCTGCCGTACGACCTGGGGGTCGGCGCTAATCAGGGGCGCTCCACCCGCGTGTTCCACGGCGCGGGTGACACTGCGCAGATTCCCGGCATCATAATCCACGATTACCAGCATCGGTTAGGGTAACCGTCCGCGCAGGTAGGCTACCGCCTCGGACATGGGGATAACGACTTCCTGACGCTCCGCCAGATCCTTCACCTGCACCGTGCCATCCCGCGCCTCGTCGTCTCCGAGGACCAGGGCGAAGCGAGCGCCTGATTCATTGGCGGCGCGCAGCTGGGCCTTCAGGCTGCGGCCCGGCGTGCCTACGGCGGTAGCGATGCCCGCGGCCCGGAGCCGTTGGGTGAGGGGAAGCGCCTGGCTCTGGCCCCCCTCGCCCACGGCGGCCACATATACCTGCATGGTGTAGAGCGCTGGCACGGCGGCCTGCTCCTCTTCCAGGCTCAGGAGGATGCGCTCGATTCCGGTGGCGAACCCGATCCCAGGGGTTGGCCGCCCGCCGATCAGTTCGGCCAGGAGATCGTAGCGGCCGCCGCCGCCCACCGTGCTCTGGGCTCCTTGCCGTTCGGGCCAGAACTCGAATACGGTCTTGGTGTAGTAGTCAAAGCCGCGGACCAGTCCATAATTCACCGCGTAGGGCTGGCCAATGGCGTCAAGGGCAGCGCGCAAGCCTTGCCAGTGGGTGAGGCACTCGTCGCACAGGTAGTCCAGCATATGGGGCGCCTCGGCGGCCAATTGCACGCATCGCGGTTTCTTGCAATCGAGCAGACGCATGGGGTTGCGCACCAAACGCACCTTGCATTCGTCGCAGAGCTCGTCGCGCAAGGGCTCGTAATAGGCGCGCAGCCGCTCAATGTAGGCGGGCCGGCATTGCTGGTCGCCAATGCTGTTAACTTGCAGCGAAAGTCGGCGCAGTCCGACCTCGTGATAGAGCTGAGCGGCCAGGGCGATCAGTTCGGCGTCTACCTGAGGATGGATTTCGCCAAGCGCCTCGCAGCCGAACTGATGGTGCTGGCGGAGACGGCCGCGCTGCTTCTTCTCGTGGCGAAAAGTGGGCTCGGCAAGGTAATAGAGCTTCACCGGTTGGGGCAGCTTGAACATTCCATGCTGCAGGTAGGAACGGACGACCGGCGCCGTCCCCTCGGGCTTCATGGTCACCGAAGAGGTGTCGCGGTCCTCGAAGGTATACATTTCCTTCTGGACGATGTCGGTGACCTCGCCTACGCCGCGCGCGAAGAGCGAGGTCGGCTCGAGAATGGGGGTGCTGATCCGGCGATAGCCGTAAAGAGCGGCGGTACGGCGAGCGGTGTCGAGGACCGTATCCCACCGGGGCCATGCGTCGGGCAGCACGTCCTCCATACCCGCCAGGGTTTGAAAGCTCATGCCCAGTACCATCCTTCTACGGCGTAGATCGCGTCCGTGCGATTGGCTAAGGGATGGCCAGTCGCGGCGCGGGGAAGTTAATAGGTGATTTGGGCCAGTACAATACCGGTAACGAATTGGATCAGGAGGATCGCGATGATCGGAGAAATATCGATCATGCCAAGCGTGGGAATCACCCGACGGAGCGGCGTGATGATCGGGTCGGTGATGTCATCGAGCAGACGCACGATCGGTCCCCCGGAATTCCCCATGGAGAACCAACTGAAGAGCACGCGAATGACGATGGCGCCGGTGAGAATGGTGCCCAGCCAGTAGATGAACAGATGAATCGTTTCGGCCACGTTCATTGCCTATGCCCGTACCGTTTCCGTGCGTTCGCCGAATATGGCGCGTCCGACACGCACATGCGTCGCGCCTTCCTCAATGGCTATCTCGAAGTCGTTGGTCATTCCCATGGAGAGGGCGTTCCAGGTAGAGAGAGGAAACACTCCTACCGCCGCGTCCCGCAGGCGCCGCGTGGCGGCAAAGACCGTCCGGAGCCCAGCCGCTTCCGCTCCTTCGGGAGCGATGGTCATCAGCCCGCGCCAATGGAGAGCGGGAAGACGGGCCAGCCGCGCCGCTTGGTCGGAAAAGAGACGGGGAGTAAAGCCTGACTTCGTCGTTTCTCCGCTGACATTCACCTGGGCGAATACCGATATCGCGCGTCCCTGAGCGGAGGCGGCATCGTTGAGCGCGGTCGCCAACTCTACGCTATCGACCGAGTGAACACTGTCGAAGGTCGAGACCGCGCGCCGTACCTTGTTTCGCTGCAGGTGACCAATCAGGTGCCAATGCAACGCCGGCTGGTCGAGCAACTCGCCCCGCTTCGCGTATGCTTCTTGCACCTTATTCTCTCCAATCTCCCGCAGGCCGGCCAGGGACGCCGCCCGGACGGTCTCCGCGTCCAGGGTCTTGGTCACCGCGATCAACGTCACCAATGCCGGATCCCGGCCCGCCCGCGCCGCCGCCGCCGCCATACGGACGCGGACGAACGCCGCGCGCTCGGCGATCGCTTGCGTGGTGCCGATCGTTTCCACCATTCGTAGTAGTGTACCACAGGCACGCCTGAGCCTACCGGGGATACCGCGTTGGCTGGTCTATTCCGAGACTTCAGCCGTACTTCGCTCAATCACCTCGATCAGAGCGCGGAAGCCACTGACCAGCGACTCAAGATCGCGGTCGGTGAGTTGCTCTAACCAACCGCCGAGCGGGTCGTACAGGTGATAGAGGCGCTCCATGAACTCGCGCCCGGCGTCCGTGAGCGACACCAGGGAGCGGCGTCGATCCAATCGGTCCTCCTCACGGGCCACGAGATTCAGCTGCACCAGTTGTTCGACCAGAATACTCGCCGAAGGACGGCCGATCCCAAGCCTGGTGGCTACCAGGCTGACCGTAAGCGAACCTCTGGCATCCAGGATAACCAGGGCCTTCAATTGTGAGATGGTCAGATCGTGCTGCATCCAGAAGGGCTCGGCTGCTTGGCGGGCCAGGGACCATACCTTGCGGTAGCCTTCCAGGGTGGCGAGTACCAACTCTTCATGCAGCGGTTTCACGGGCACCATTCTTCCCCCGCTTTCCTCGCCGGCGTCAGGCCGGCCATGCCGGTACTCTCACCAGCCGCCTCGGTGCTATCCCATCGCTGCCCATGGGATCGTCGCGGATCGGATCACGACAGACGGATGATTGTGAGATTCGTAAAACCTAGTCTAACAGAAGGTTGCGTCAGCCGTAAACACTCAATCGTGGAAGTAAATCCGGTTAGTTCGACCCTGGCTGTCTCGGAGGAGCTGCCCTGAGTTCATCCGATCCTAGGGGCCGAGCGCGTAGCGGTAGACCCCAACCCCAGTACCGGCCAGCAGGGCGGGCCGCCGGCCCTGCTCATACAGGAGCGCCAGCACGATGTAGGAAGGTCCGGTGAGGCCCTTGCCGATTAGCCGCCAGGGATCCGAGCCTTTCCGCATGTACACCCCATATCCCATCGTCCCCGCGAACAGCGGGTTGCCTCCCATGCTCCCCGCCAGAGGCATGGCGTGCCTCTCCGGCAGTCCGCTGCTCATCTCGCGCCAGGCTCCGGCGCCTGTCCGCTCCCACACGCCCGTGCCCATGGTGCTCAAGACGGTTGTGGCAGGCTGATTCCTGACCTGCAGCATGGCCACCATGGGGAGGGTGCTGGGTAGTCCCTGGCTGGCCGCTTTCCAGGTCTTGCCGCCATCGTGAGTGGCCAATACGGGCGGCGCGCTGCCGAAAACCCCGGCCAGCGCATTCGTGGCCCCGCCTCCCAGCCAGGTAATGGCGGCGAAGGAGGAGCCGTCCGTGCGCGCCACCACCCGCCATTGCCATTTCGCACCCTGCTCAACGCCCCGGTATAGCGCCCCAGCCGTGCCAGCGAGAATCACGGGTCTCGCGGTGTCGGATACCGCCAAACTGAAGATCGAACCTGGAGCGGGAGTAGGGCCAATCGCCTGCCAGACGCCCTGCCCTGTCCTCACTCGTACAAAGCCGTTGTTATCCGCCGCGTAGAGGAGTCGGGGATTGCCCCCGACCGCGAGCGCGAGCACGGCGCTGGTGGGAGGGTAGCCAGGTAGGGGTTTCCAGGTGGCGCCGCTGTCGTCCGACTTCCAGAGGCCCTGGACAGTCCCCGCGATCGAGGTTGTGGGGTGGGATGGATCGACCGCGAACGCATCGGTCAGCAGACGGAGGTTCGTCGATTGCCATGCTCGGTTGGTGGGCAC
>DATBTL010000535.1:0-4559 GCA_036559345.1 Chloroflexota bacterium
GTTGGCGGCCGGGCTGCCGGTGTTGGGCGAGAAACCGATGGCCGATAGCCTGGAGCGGGCGCGGGCGATGGTCGCCGCCGCCGAACGGGCCGGCAATCTCTACATGGTGAGCCAGAGCCGGCGCTACAATCCCCAACTGGCGACCCTGCGCGATCTGATCGCCGCGCATCTGGGTCCGCTGGGCCTCCTCAATAGCGATTTCTATCTCGGCCCGCATTTCGGCGGCTTCCGCGAGGAGATGCCCAGCCCGCTGCTGCTCGATATGGCGATCCACACCTTCGACGCCGCCCGATATCTCTCGGGTGCGGATCCGGTGTCAGTTTATTGCGAGGAGTTCAACCCGCTCTGGACCTGGTACACGGGAGCGGCCTGCGCCACCGCTCTCTTCGAGATGAGCGAGGGGCTGCGCTATACGTACCGCGGGAGTTGGTGCGCCGAGGGGCGCCGAACCTCCTGGGATGCCGAGTGGCGCGCGGTGGGCGAACGCGGCACGGCGACCTGGGACGGCGAAGGCACGCCCGTGAGCGAGACGGTAATAGAGCACGAGGGGTTTTTCTCGCCCGTGGAGGAACGCCGGCGGACCGTTCCGACCTGGGAACATGTCGGCATCGCCGCCTCCTTGCGCGAGTTCCTGGTCGCCCTGGAGACCGGGGCCACGCCGATGGGCGAGTGCCACGACAACATCAAGAGTCTGGCCATGGTCTTCGCCGCCATCGAATCGGCCGCCACCGGGCGGCGGGTAGCGATCCGGATCTGATCCCTTGGGGCTGGACACGATATCGGCTCAGCCATGGTGGTACGGCTATCGCTCGTGCCGCGGCTCCCGCTCCGCCTCGGCCACCACCAGCACGTCGATCCCGCGCGCCTTGCGTAAAAGGTCGTGGGTGACCGATCCCTGTACCATTTCCGCCCAGCGCCCGCGGGTCGATTGGCCAATCACCAATTGGGTCACGCGGTTCGCGTGAGCGTAGGCAACCACCTCGTCGGCCGGCTTGCCGCGCAGCCGCACCACCTGCGCTCCCAACTCGTCGGCCAGTTGCAGATTGGCCCGCAGGTGGCGCTCATCCTCCACGGTCCGCGCCGCGCGGGCGCCGCGCACCGGCTCCACGTGCGCTACCACCAACTCTCCTTTGAGTGCCGAGGCAATCCGCCAGCCGCGGCGAATCAGCGCCTTGCCGATCGGCCGATGGTCCACCGCTACCATGATGCGGTCTGCCACGGCCACGGGCGCCCCCTGATCCCCCTGCTGCCCGTGCATCTGGCGATTGAGTTGCACCTCTACCTCCCTGGCCGTGGCGCGCAGGGCCAGGTCGCGCAGGGCGGTCAGGTTGCCCGCCGTGAAAAAGTTGTCCAGGGCCCGTCGTGCTTGATCGGGCGGATAGATGTTGCCATGCTTCATCCGCTGGATCAGCGCCTCGGGGGCCATGTCGATCAGCTCGACCTGCTCCGCCTCGTCCAACACCCAGTCGGGCACCGTCTCCCGCACCGACACCCCGGTCACCTGCTTGACGATATCGTTGAGGCTCTCAATGTGCTGGATATTGAGCGTGGAGATGACCGTAATCCCCGCCGCGAGGAGGTCTTGCACATCTTCGTACCGCTTCTCGTGTCGAGAGCCCGCGACGTTGGTATGGGCCAGCTCGTCCACCAGGGCCACCCGTGGGCGCCGGGCGATCACCGCCTCGGTGTCCATCTCGCGGACGATCACGCCGTTGTAGGGGATCGCGCGGGGCGGCACGACCTCCAGGTCACCGATCTGCTCGGCGGTGCGTGGCCGGCCATGGGTCTCCACCAGGCCGATCACCACATCGGTGCCTCGTTCCTTGCGGCGGTGGCCCTCTTGCAGCATGGCGAAGGTCTTGCCCACGCCCGGTGCCGCGCCCAGGTAGATGCGCAGCCGCCCCTCGGTCGGCAGTTCCGCCGCCTTGATCCGCGCCAGCAACTCGTCCGGGTCCGGTCTCTGCAACGCTCGCATCATCCGCCCTCCCAGCCCCGCCTATTTCGCACCTCATATCCGTGCCATCCGTGTTTCAGGGGCTAACCTTTCCCCTGATCCGGTCAAGCGCCAGATTGAGTTCCAGCACGTTGACGCGCGGCTCGCCCAGCACGCCGAGATCCCGGCTGCTGGTGTACTGTTTGACCAGCTTGCGTACCTGGTCCTGGCTGAGGCCACGTACTCTGGCCACGCGCGGCACCTGGAGGTCGGCATAGGCCGGGCTGATGTTGGGATCCAGACCGCTAGCCGATGTGGAGACCGCGTCGGCGGGGAGCACGAAGTTCGGGGGCAGCCCGTCCTCCTTACGAATGGCATTCGCCTGGGCGATCGTGTTCTTCACCAGGGTGGCGCTGGTCGGTCCAAGGTTGGTGCCGCCCGAGTTGCTGGCATCGTAGCCCGTTCCCGCCGCCGATAGCCGCGGATGGAAATATCGCGGCTTGGTGAAGTTCTGGCCGATCAGGCTGGAGCCCACTACCTGCCCATTGACCTTGATCAGCGAACCGTTGGCCTGGTCGTTGAAGAACACCTGAGATAGGCCGGTCATCGCGAACGGATAGATCACGCCTACCAAGAGGGTGAGTACGACCGTCATCAACACCCCGGTCCGGACCAGTTGGCCCAATGAGGTTTTCGTGGCCAGTAAGCTATCTCCCGGCGCTTCGGTTGGCGTCGTCACGGCGCGCATTGGCTTCCTCCTCTTATACGGTCAGGTGCAACGCGGTCAGGATAAGGTCGCACACTTTGATGCCGGGGAAAGGCAAAATGATCCCTCCCAGGCCATAGATCAGCAAGTTCCGCCGCAGGATCGCCGCGGCGCCCAGCGGGCGATATTTGACCCCGCGCAAGGCCAGCGGAATCAGGGCCACGATGATCAGGGCATTGAAGATCACTGCCGCCAGCACCGCCGAGTGCGGGGTGGACAGGCGCATGATGTTCAGGGACCCAAGCTGGGGAAACTGCCTGCTGAACATGGCCGGCAGGATGGCGAAATACTTGGCCACGTCGTTGGCGATACTGAACGTGGTGAGGGCGCCGCGGGTGATCAGCAGTTGCTTCCCGATCGCCACGATCTCGATCAACTTGGTGGGATCGCTGTCCAGATCCACCATATTGCCGGCTTCCTTGGCCGCCTGGGTGCCCGTGTTCATGGCCACGCCCACATCGGCCTGGGCCAGCGCCGGGGCGTCGTTGGTGCCGTCTCCGGTCATCGCCACCAGCTTACCTTCGGCCTGCTCCTTGCGGATCAGCCCGATCTTGTCCTCGGGCTTGCTTTCGGCCACGAAGTCGTCGACCCCAGCCTCCTTGGCGATGGTGGCGGCGGTCAATCGGTTGTCACCGGTGACCATTACGGTCCGGATCCCCATGCGGCGCAGTTCGTCGAAGCGCTCGCGCATCCCGGGTTTGACCGTATCCTTCAGGTAGATGACGCCCAGTACCTCGCTGTCGCGCGCCACGGCCAGCGGCGTGCCGCCCTCGCCGGCGATGCGGTCGGCCACCGCGCGCAGGTCGGCGGGAGGGTTCGGCGTGGAGCGGAGGATGGAATCCACCGCGCCCTTCATGATCTGTTGCCCGTTCCGGCGCACCCCGCTCATGCGGGTCTGGGCCGTGAACGGCACCAGTTCCGCGCCATCCAGAAAGGCGCGATCTACCATGGCGCCGAGCCGTTCGGCCAGGGCGACAATGCTCTTCCCCTCGGGCGTTTCGTCGGCCAGACTGGAGCGCAGCGCCGCATCGATCAGCTCGCCCTGGCTATGCCCGCCCACCGGCACCAACTCGGCGGCCAGGCGGTTGCCGAAGGTGATCGTGCCGGTTTTGTCGAGCAGGAGCGTATCCACGTCACCGGCGGCCTCCACCGCCCGCCCGCTCATCGCCAGCACGTTGAACTGCACCAGGCGGTCCATGCCGGCGATCCCGATCGCGGACAGCAAGCCGCCGATCGTGGTAGGGATCAGGCAGACCAGCAGCGCCACCAGGGTGGTAACGGCTACCGCGCCGCCTGAATAGAGCGCGAATGGCTGTAGGGTATAGACCGCCAACAGGAAGATGATCGTCAGCGAGGCCAGCAGGATATTCAGCGCGATCTCGTTGGGGGTTTTCTGCCGGCTCGCCCCTTCCACCAGGGCGATCATCCGGTCGATGAACGTTTCGCCCGGATTGGCGGTGATCCGAATCTTCAGATGGTCACTGACGATGGTGGTGCCGCCGGTGACCGAGGAGCGGATGTCGGTACCCGGTTCCTTGATCACCGGAGCGCTCTCGCCGGTGATTGCCGCCTCGTTGACCGAGGCCACCCCCTCTATGACCTCACCGTCGCCGGGGATCAGATCGCCCGCTTCCACCAGCACCAGGTCGCCCCGGCGCAGCTCGGTGGCGGACACGGTCTGTACCTGACCGTTGGCCTGCAGGCGTTTTGCTTGGGCGTCGGTGCGGGTCTTGCGTAGAGTATCGGCCTGCGCCTTGCCGCGGCCCTCGGCCATCGCCTCGGCGAAGTTGGCGAAGAGGACGGTGAACCAGAGCCAGGCCGAGACGCCGAGGATGAAGCGGCGACTGCCCGCCAGATGCG
>DATBTL010000536.1:0-10941 GCA_036559345.1 Chloroflexota bacterium
CCCAGCCAGCGCGGTGGCCGCTTCGGGCGTGGCCTTGAGGACGACCGCGTGCAAGGTCAGTTTCGTCTTGCCCCCGTGCTCGGCGAAGGTGATGGTCGTGCGTACTTCGAGTTGGGGATTGCCGTTTTCGTCCTCAAGGGCGTCGCTGGTCATCACCAGCCGTTCCGGCGTCACGATTTCGCGGAGACCCATTTACCCCACATATTGTGGCCATCCGGCGCCCGCATACTGTAGTGGCAGGCCCCGCCCGGGCGGAGATCGAGGTCGCGAACCTGCATGACGGCGCCTTTGGGCCCCCACCAGCGCGCCAGGCGATCACGCTCCGTCCACGCCTTGAAGGCAAGCTCACGCGGGGCGGCGATGACGCGGGTGACGACGAACTCCCACCGCGCCGCGCTCGTTCCCGTGTCGCTAGCGGCCATCGCTCTCCTTCTCCTCTTGCAATTCACGCAGGTAGTCGGCCAGCCGATCAAAGCTTTCTTCCCAGAACCGGCGGTAGTGCTCCACCCAGTCGGAGACATCCTTCAGCGGACCCGCCTCCAGCCGGCACGGCCGCCACTGCGCCTTCCGCCCCTGAGTGATCAGCCCGGCCCGCTGGAGCACCTTAAGGTGCTTCGAGACGCCGGGCAGACTGAGCGCGAAGGGCGCGGCCAACTCGTTGACCGTCGCCTCGCCCCGCGCCAGCCGGGCCAGGATCGCCCGGCGCGTCGGATCCGCCAGCGCCATGAACGTCATACTCAGAGGATCGGTCGTCATGTTGTATTCTACCTATCAGCTAATTATCCTAACAGTAGAATACCAATCCGCCGGTCCGTGGTCAACCGGGTTTTCCGGAATACGTGAACCGAATGATTTTCTTAGCGAACTCTTAGGATCGGCTTATCTTTCGCACAGGGCAAGGATATACCCTGGTAGGAGGAGACGCGCGTTGGGTATCATTCGCGCCACTGGAGGTCGCCCATGTCGATCCGCCTCCGTCTAACCCTTCTCTATAGCGCCATTCTGGCCTTGACCCTGATGGCGCTGGGGGTCGGAATCTACGCGGCGATGTCCAATGTCGCGCTCGGCGCCGCCCACGACGCGGTGACCGCCGAGGTCAAGACGGTCGCCATCTCGCTCCAGCCGCACCTTGACCCAGAGTCATCGCCTGGAAGGCAGGGCCAGGGCAGGAATTCGGCCCCGAACTCCGGGAATCCGCACAGCGCCAATCAGGGTGGGGGCACCGCGTTCCCGGGCCCTACTCAGGGAGGGACATCGCTGCTCGGCGCGAGTCAGAATCTGGGCGGCTTCATCCCTCCGCCCGATGTGGCGGCGCAGAGCGCCATTCAGGTGCGGGCCCTCGACGGAACCGTTCTCTATCGATCCGCGGATCTCCAGGCGGCGAAGGTTACGCTGCCGTTAAGTACGGCGGCCCGGCAACAATTACGGCCAGGCGCCATCTCATTGACCACCGTGTCGGTGGGCACCCAACGTCTGTTGCTTGCCGGCACGGTGGTTGCCGCGAACGGCGCCCCCGCCGGTATCCTGCAAGTCGCCCGTTCGCTCCACGACGTGGATCACACGCTTACCACTCTGTGGCAGATCATGCTCGCGGGGGGTGGGGTGGCTACCCTCCTGACGTGCGGCGCCGGATGGTGGTTGGCCGGCACGGCAGTGCGCCCAATCGACCGCATCACTCACACGGCGCAGGAGATCGGGGCCACCCAGGATTTCGGCCGTCGGGTGGCCTACAAGGGGCCGCCCGATGAGGTGGGGCGTCTGGCCGCGACCTTCAACACGATGCTCGCGCGCTTGCAGGCTGCCTTCCAGACCCAGCGCCGCTTCGTGGCCGACGCCTCGCATGAACTGCGTACCCCGCTCACCAGCATCCGCGGCAACCTGGGGCTGCTGCAACGGCAGCCCCCGATCGCCGAGGCCGACCGGACCGCCGTACTTGCCGACTTGGTTTCCGAAAGCGAGCGTTTGAGCCGCCTGGTGGCCGATCTGCTCACCCTGGCGCGCTCCGATACGGGCCGGCCTCCGCGGCAGGAACCAGTCCCGCTCGGGCCGCTCGTGGCGGACGTGATTCGCCGGATCGCCGCGTCCCATCCCGACCGCCTGATCCACGAGGACGCGGACGTGCACGCGGTGGCCCTGGGAGACCCCGACGCGATTACCCAGGTGCTGTTCATCTTGCTCGACAACGCCCTCAAGTTCACTCCCCCCGACGGGACGGTCTCCGTGACGACCGGCGTAAGGGACGGCGTGGTGATCGCCGTGCACGATACCGGCCCAGGGATCGCGGCGGACGTCCTGCCCCATGTGTTTGAGCGTTTCTACCAGGGTGACGTTGCCCGTGCCGGCTCGGGAACCGGGCTGGGTCTCCCCATCGCCAAGGCCTTGGTGGAGGGACTCCGCGGCACGATCGAAGTCGAGAGCCGGGTAGGAGCGGGATCCACCTTCACCGTGACCCTCCCGCGCGCGGCTACGCCGGCACGGGAGTAGCGAGGGGCCGATCGTGGTCGATGTATGGGAGATCGGTCCATGCGGTACAACCAAATCTGATGCCGCGCACGCGCATCCTCGCCGCGGTCGCGGGTTATGACTTCGGCCCGCTTGGTACATCTTGAACGGAAATGGAGAGATTCATGGCCGCCATGGCAACCCTACGAGACATCTGCTTCGACTGCACGGATCAACACCGCGTGGCCCGATTTTGGGCCGAGGTTCTCGGGTATACCGTGCGGCCGCCCGATCCCGAGGATACAGTGGATAGTTCCGTGGCGCTCGACCCACCGGACGGTGGGTTCCGTATATGGTGCAATAGAGTGCCCGAGCCCAAGGTGGTAAAAAATCGCGTGCATATCGATATCAACCTGACCGACCAAGAGGGGATCCACCATCTGGAGCGTCTCGGCGCCCGCGTCTTGCGCGAAGTCCGCGATGAGGATGATGGTGCCCTCTGGTGGACCATCATGGGCGATCCGGAAGGCAACGAGTTCTGCGCCTTCCCCCCAAAGGGATAAGCACGGTCCCGCCACCTATCATCGTGCGCCTGCCGCCGCGTTCCCGTCGGCCGTGGCCACGCTGACGACCCAGTCGGCGCCGTTGTAGTACAGCCACCATTGTTCTCTGAAGTAGGCGAGTCCCGTGCAGTAGACGACGTTTGGTACCGCGCCGAGTACCTCGTACTCACGATCGGGTGCGAGGAACGCGTGGTCGGAGCGATCGAGAAGGCGCATCGGATCGTTCGCGTCGTGCAGCGCCTGCCCCACGCTGTAGTACACCTGGGAGGTTTTGTGCCAGTGCTCCGCCGCCGGCGAGTCGGCATCCCCGGCATTGTAGAGATGCACGATGCCCTTCTCGGTCAGGACGGCCACGCCCCCCTCGACCAAGCCGCTGTCAAACCTCCCACTCCTGGGCGCCTGCACGACCTGGAGATCCCGAGTCGCTTCCAAGCGCCCGGCATCGACTCGCGCCTGCCAGTCCTGCCGTGGCCCCACGGTCCCCTCCGGCCAGGTCACCGGCGTCCAGTCGATCAGGTTCGCGGAGGTCGCCACGAACATATCGGACTCACCCCAGTACATCCAATACAGGCCATTGATCCGGGCCGCGGCCAAGCGCCCGTTCTCCAGCGTGGTAACCACGGCGCCGGCCTTACTCCACAGATCGCGCCAGCGACCGCTAGCGGCTTGCCCGAAGGCCAGCCCTCGCTTCGTCCAATGCACCAGATCCGTGCTGGTGGCGACGGCCAGGCGGGTGACGGTCTTGTTCCAGGCACTGTAGTAGAGATAATAGGTTCCGCCCGGGCCTTCCACGATGCGTGGGATCTCGCAGCCGCCCGGCCACTCCGCGCCCTGCATGAAGTCTTCGTCAGGGTAGAGAACCGGCTCGGCCCGGCAGGTGAAATGCAGGCCATCCTCGCTCTCCGCCAGACCCAAGCGCATCGTGCCCGGACTGCCGCGGAGGCCGGCATACCCACTCTCCGTGTCCTCGGCGTGATAGATGAGGCAGAGCTTACCATCCCTGACCACGGCGGCGGCCCCTACCACCGCGCGCGCCCGCCAGCGCACCGGCTTCTTCCGGATGGGGCAGGCGAACCGTGGGTCGAAACAGGCCCCCAAGATTGGATTGGCCGCATCCTGTTTCACGAACGGACCCAGCATCCAGTCCTCGTACACCGCGGGCTCAGACAGCGCTTGGTTCGAAATGTGCAACTCTCTCCTCCGGCGCGGCTTCGCGTGGCCGCTGGGGCATCATCCCAGATGGACCCGCTGATTGCCTTTTCACCAGCGTGACCGCCACGCGGGTGTTCCGCGGCGATAAGTTCGGCTCCGCGATACGCTCGATCAGATTGGCTACGCCCTGTCTGGCAATCAGTTGCCGATCAACGCGCACCGTGGTCAGTGGAGGGACCGTGCCGGCCGCCAGATAAATGTCGTCGTACCCGACCACCGAACACTCCTGGGGCACCGAGATGCCACGCTCCCGCAGTGCATTCAACGCGAACAGTGCCGCCGGATCGTTCCAGCAGAAGATCGAGGTTGGCGGCCGGGAAAGGTTCATCAGCGCCGCGAGAGCTGGGGCCAGTTCGGTCCGCGGAACGTACTGCTGGTCGTAGGGGATGCCGAACTCCGCCAAAGCCCGGCAGTAGCCACGCCATCGGTGGTCGGCATTGGGACCGTCGGCCCGATCAGAGTCCGGCGCCAGCATCGCCGGGGGCGGAGATCGATGACCCAGCTCGATCAGGTGGCGAGTCGCCAGATAGCCGCCATACTCGTCACTGCCCGAAATGCAATCGGTCGGGAGCGTCTCATCGAAATGGTCGAGCGAGACCCACGGCAAGTGGACTTGCTGGAGCAACGCATAGAACTCCGGGCTGAACGCCCCCACGGCGAGCAGCCCCTGCACCTGCCGGCGCTGAATCATGGGCGGCAGATCCTCAATACGCGAGGCACCAGCGGGCACGCGCGCGTGGGCCAGGCTCAAGCCGCGGATCGCGCATGCCTGCTCCACCTGGCGGAGGAGGTCCGAATAGAAGGGGTCGCTTTCGAGTGCCGTATTATGACGAAGCACAAAGCCAAGCATACTCACCGCCGGATGCTCGGCCTTACCTCGACGCCTGGGCTGATATCGCAGCTCGGCCGCCGCGGCCAGCACCTGGTCGCGGATGGCGGAGGATACCCACGGTTTGGCGGCAAACACATTCGAGGCCGTCGCGAGCGAAACTCCCGCGCGTTCCGCTACTTGCCGCAAACCGATCCGCCGCACGTCTCGCACTCTCTCCTTCACGATCAATTGTTCATGAACAATTACCCGATCCGAGGCTCATAATAGGCGGGTCGCCGCGGCATGTCAAGCGGTTCTCCTGAAGGATCTCCGGTTTTTCCTCTACTTGACAAACAGTATGGTTCGGCATAGCATGGGCAGCAATGAACGGGCGTGAACCGGAGCAGTACATTGTTCACCTAGGTTCATATACGTACGGCGGGGCCGTGATGCGTGGCGCGGCGGTCCAGCAGGGCGCGGGATGTTCACGCGGCAGCCGGCAGGCGCTCGCTCGGGGCGAACCGTTCACGGCAGGCATGGTTGCATGGCCCAAAATCCTTAAACCATGGGGTTGTACACTAGGAAGGGAGGATATGCCGGAGAAAAACACTCTGTCCGCGCATAGCCGCCGGCGCGCCGCGCTCCCGGCTTTGTCGTGCGTGAACGTAATCGCTTAGTTGGCGAGGGTATCATTATGAAGCCATTGCGCAGTCTCGTTTTGCGGATCCTGGCGTTGGCGAGCCTGATCGCCGTCCTGGCCGGCAGCGCCGTCACACAGCATGCAACGCATGCCGCCGGCTCCATCACGTTGACCTTCTGGGAATCGACCAATCCTCAGGAGCAGGCATTCACGAAGCCGGCCGTTCAGCAGTGGAATAAGCAGCATTCCGACATTCAGATCAAGCTGCAGGACATTCCAGCGGGCAACAGTACCGAGGAAGTGTACGCCGCCGCTATCGCCGCGCATAAGACGCCCGACATCACCAACAACCTGCTCCCCGCCGTGGTGCCGCAATACTCCTCCGAGGGCGGTCTGTACCAGATGGATAAGCTGCCCGACTTCATAAGCTACATGACGGCGCGCATGCCCAAGGGGACGCTCGATCAGTTCAAGTCGGGCGACGGGCACTACTACCAGATACCCTGGAAAGCGAACCCGGTCATGTTCATCTACCGGACCGACCTGTTCAAAAAGGCCGGCATCACTTCCTTCCCCCGTACCTATAGCCAGTTCCTTGCCGCGCTGCAGGCGCTCAAGAACAAGACCAATGTCAATCCGATCTTCCCGACCATCGACACGACGTGGTGGCAGCGGTTCTTCGACTTCTACCCGTTCTACCTGGCGCAATCCGGCGGCACCATGCTGCTGAACAGCAAGGCCAATGGGGCTATCTTCCAGGATCACGGCGCGGCGCAGGTCATGACCTTCTGGCGCCAGATCTTCGCCCAGCAACTGACGCCCAAGTCGTCGGCCACGGCGGACAAATGGGCGGTCAACAAGGAAGCGATGTATCTGGCTGGTCCGTGGGGCCCCAACGGCGAGATCTACCAGCACAACGCGGGGAACATCCCCTGGGGCGTGGCGCCGATTCCGGTGCCGGATAGCATGGCGAAGTCCGCGCCTGCCTACCCCTACACCTATAGCGACCCCAAGAACATCACCATCTTCGCCTCGACCAAATACCCGCAACAAGCCTGGCAGTTCATCAAGTACTACATCAACGCCCAGAACGACGCCAAGCTGCTGCAAACGACCTGGGAGTTCCCATACCGCGCGCAATTGATCGCCAATCCGACCAAGTATAGTCCCGCCCTGTTCACGAAGTATCCGCAGCTTGCGCAGTTCGCCAAGCAATTACCGCATACCAGCGGTCTTGACAACAGCCCCAAGTTTCAGCAGGTCTTCGACAACGTCTCGCAGGCCTGGGGCTCGGCCGTGATCAACGGGAGCAAGAGCCCACAAGCAGCGGTGAAGAGCGCCGCCAGCGCGGTCGATGGTGTCGTCGCCGGCGGGAATAACAGTCCGTAGTGGTTGGCCACGGCTGAAGGGGCATTATGCCCTGCCCCTTCAGCCGTGGCGCGGGAGCTGGCGGCACAGGCCAAGCCTTCGGTATGAGGAGGAGAGACATGGCGATCGATACCGTGCCCGTTGTATCGGCCCGCCCCGCGCCCCCGCGACGCCATGTGGCGGGACGCTTCTGGCGACGCAACGCCACGGGTTGGGGCTTGATGCTCCCCTACGTCATCTATTTCTGCCTATTCACCGCGTTCCCGATCGGCTTCGCCATTTACCTGAGCTTCCACCGTTGGAACAACCTGTTCGCTCCTCCCATCCCACACGGATTTAGCAACTACACCTATCTCTTCCACGACGCCAACTTCTGGAACGCGCTGCGCGTGACGATCATCTTCGCGGTCGTCTTCGTCGTGGTCACGGTCCCGCTGGCCCTGTTGCTGGCCGTATTGCTCAACCAGGCGCTGCCGGGACGCTCGTTCTTCCGTGTGATCTTCTTCATGCCCTACATCACGCCCGCCGTCGTCATCTCCATCGTGTTCCTGTGGATGTACCAGACGCAGGACGGTATCCTCAACAACATTCTTGGATCCTTCGGGATTTCCCCCGTGCCCTGGCTGACCAACGCGGCCCTCGCCATGCCCTCGATCTCGCTAATGGTCGTCTGGAAGCAGGCAGGGTACTTCACCGTCATCTTCCTGGCCGGGTTGCAGGGCATCCCGCGGCAGTTGTACGAGGCGGCGGCGGTCGACGGCGCCTCGGCGGGACGGCAGTTCCGCAGCATCACCATCCCGCTTCTGGCGCCCGCGATGTTGCTCGTGGTTGTCTTCGCCACCCTGACCGGTTTCAGCATCTTCACCGAGCCGTATATCTTGACCCAGGGCGGTCCCGACAACGCGACCTTGACCGTCACCCTCTACATCTACAAATGGGCGTTTGAGTACAGCACGTTCGGCTACGCCTCCGCCCTGGGCGTTGTCTTCGCCGTCATCGTCTTCATTATCGTGGGGATCCAGCGGCTCGTGTTCGACCGCGACAGCTATGCGTAAGCGGCAGGCGGCAAGACCTCCAGGGGGCATGCCAATGATCACGACCAGTGGCGTTCGTCCGGATACGCATCAAGGGAAGAGGAGGCCGGCATGGCGGTTGTAGCTCCCAGGGTGACCGCGCGGGCCCGAGCCTGGCGGCCCGGCCACGCCATAGTGATCGCGCTCATCTATGTGGGATTAGCCCTGGGGACGGTGCTGTTCCTCGGCCCCATGATCTGGGGCGCCCTCTCCTCGCTCAAGACCGAGAGCCAGCTCTACACGACCTTCCTCCCGTCACCGTTCACCACGTCGGCCTACACCGATTCCTTCAAGGCGATTCCCAACATCGGCCGCGTCTTCCTCAACAGCGCGATCGACTACGGCATCGTGACATTTGGCGCCCTCGTCTTCAGTTCCATGGCCGGCTACGCGCTGGCTCGACTGGACTTCCTGGGGCGGGGCTTTCTCTTGAACCTGGTCCTCTTCACCATGACCATCCCCTCGATGCTGACCCTGGTGCCGCTCTACATCCTGATCGCGGATTACTTCAACTGGGGTGATACCTATCAGGCCATTATCGCGCCGGCGTTGGTCAGCCCGCTGGGCATCTTCCTCTTTCGGCAGTTCTTCCGCACGCTCCCGATAGAGCTCTTCGAGGCGGGGCGCCTGGACGGCCTCTCCGATCTGAGTATGCTCTTCCGCATTGCCTGGCCGCTCTCCAAAGGCGCTATCGTCACCGTGGCCGTGCTGGTCTTCATGAACGGCTGGGACGACTTCCTCTGGCCGCTGGTCGTCGAGCACGATCAGAACTACCAAACGGCCACGCAGGCGGTCGGCCTTTTCGTCCGCGGCGGCGCGAGCAACGGCTACCTCACCTGGCAACTGGCCATGGCGACCGTCCTGGCCCTCCCCGTGCTTGCCATCTTCGTATTCGGCCAGCGCTATTTCGTCGAGGGGATCGCCACGACCGGGTTGAAGTAAGGTGGCTGAGTTCAGAGTGCTGATTGTCGGGGCCGGCCAGATGGGCCGCGGCTGGGGTGAGACCTTGCGCGACTGCCTGGACACCGAAATCGTGGCCTGGGTGGACCTGCTGCCCGGCGCCGCCGCTCGGGCCGCCGATGAGCTTGGCATGCCAGAGGTCTTCACCGGTGCCGACCTCGACCAAGCCATCACGGCGGTCAGGCCCGATTTCGTGGTGGATGTCTCCCCTCCCGAGGCGCATCGCGACGTTACCCTGGCGGCGCTCGCACGGGGACTGCCCGTGCTCGGCGAGAAACCAATGGCGGCTACCATGGTCCAGGCGCGTGAAATGGTGGCCGCCGCCGAGCGCGCCGGCAAGCTCTACATGGTGAGTCAGAACCGCCGCTACGACCGCAACCTCGCGGCCCTGCGCCGCCTGATCGTGGAGCACACGGGACCGGTGGGTATCCTCAACGCCGACTTCTACATGGGCGAGCACTATAGTGGCTTCCGCCGCGAGATGCCCAGCCCGTTACTGGTGGATATGGCCATCCATACCTTCGATGCCGCCCGCTTCCTCACCGGCGCCAATGCCGTGGCGGTCTACTGTCTCGAATTCAATACGCCGTGGAGTTGGTACAAAGGCAACGCCTCGGCCACCGCGATCTTCGAGATGAGCAACGGGGCGGTGTTCACCTACCGCGGCAGCCGGAGCAGCGACGGCTGCCACACCTCCTGGGATTCAGGTTGGCGGGCGGTGGGGCCGCGCGGCACCGCGATGTGGGACGGAGAGGGGACGCCGGTGGCCGAGGTAGTGACTGAGCACACGGAACCGATCGCCCGCTTCACCCGCGTCGAGGGCAGCCCCGACCCCACCGAGGCGGTCGGGATCGCTCGAACCCTACGCGAGTTCCTGCGGGCGCTCGACACAGGCGAAACGCCGCCCTGCGAATGCCACGACAACATCCACAGCCTGGCCATGGTGCACGCGGCAATAGAATCCGCCGCCACGGGCCAAAAGGTGCGGATAGCGGTCTAAGCGGACTATTGCCGTGTAGCGAACTCTGTCGCGTAGATTCGTGCCCGCGCCTATCCCATGAACCGCACTCGTACCGATTGGATGGCGCGCGCTCCCACCGGCACGCGGATGGTGGTTCCCTCGATTGGTAACGGCGCGTCGTCTTCCTCCAGGGGTGAGGTGAGACACGCCGCCGCTGGACTGATCGCGGCGCGCACGGGAATCTCCTCGGTGCGATCGCGCAACGACTGCAGGCGTAGGATCAACCCGTCTCCGTTTTCCGCCGGCTTGGCGGTGAGGAGGATGCCGGCATCCTCGGGGACCGAGAGCCATGACCCGGAGTCCGCGCCGGTTCGAATATAATCCCGCAGCACCAGCGCCGGCGTGGCCGCTTCCACTCCGAAGCGGGCCGCCGCCAGGTCGTCGCAGGGGCCATCATGGGTGGTCAGCCGGTAGCGTAACGGTATCTCGCCCCCCTGACTCGCCTTGAAGTTCACCATCCAGTGGTTGTTGAGCGCCCAGGACATCACGGTCGGCCCCTCGGGATCGAACGCCGCCGTCCAGCGCGCGGTGGTGATCCCGCCCAGCTGCGTCAACGGCGCGTCGAGCGGCGCCAGGGTGACCCCCTGTTGCCGGTCGCTGACATCGACCCACCGCCCCACCGGGTACCAGGTCTGGACGGAGCCGGAAAGCTGATCGGCGCCTGGCGTGCAAGCAATCCCATTCAGATCGGCGCGGAACATGGGTTGTCCCAGGTTGAAGGGAAAGGCGATGAAGACCGCCTCGGGGTCCGTCACATGCTCTTTATCCAGCAGCCAATCCACGGCCAGCGCCTTCGTCTGGCTGTCGAGGCTAAAAGTGCAGGCGGCGCGGCGGATACCAGGGGCCGTGAT
>DATBTL010000537.1:0-5647 GCA_036559345.1 Chloroflexota bacterium
AGCGAGACCGATGACACCCCCCGTCGCGACACCATTCGCGAGGCGATCGGCCTGATCGTCGACCGTTTGGGGAGGGAGGATAGCCAGGCGGCGGGCGAGGAAGAGGGCGGTGGACTGCGCACGGTGACCTTCGCCGATGGACGGGCCATCGACCAGGGGGACTTGAATCCGGCCAACCTGGCCGAGCGCTGGAACGACATCCGCTGGATTGGTGCCACCTACATCATGCCGGGCTGGAATGCCTTGATCGATGTCTATCAGGAAGAATTCGGCTCCACGCCGCCGGAGCGCCGCCCGGTGCTGCTGGCCTTGATCGTCACCGATGGCGAGGCGCGGGACACCGACGCCTTCGCCCAGGCGATCGCGGCGGCGAGCGGGGGCGTGTATATCGCCATCGCCCTCATTGGTTTCGGCGACGAGCACGATCGGGCCCTGGGTGCATATCAGGCCATCGAGCAACGGAATAGTCACGTCAAGGTCTTGACCCTCGCTGGCGAGACGAATCCGGAGATCATCGCCGAGGCGTTGCTGCGGATGATGGCCTGAGCCGACATCCCACCATGGGCTCTCCAACCGCGGTTGGAGGGCCCGCGGACGCTTGACAACCCCAGTTTTTCTGCTACTATGATCATACATCCTATATTAGAACATATGTTCTTTTCTAGCTGGCTCGGAAGCCGCGATCCAATAACCTGGTTGACAGCACACGCCAAGCGGCCAAACTGTGAGTTAACATCGTTGTCGACTTTCATCGGAGGGGGGGCAGAATGAGCGGAACCGCGACGGTACGGGCTGATTATTCGTCGGGCGAGGTGGAACGCTTGCTGGGGCTGACCCAGCGCCAGCTTGGCTACTGGATCGCCACCGATGTGGTCGTGCCGATGCAGTCCCGGGGGAGTGGAACTGGCCGCCGGCTCCGCTTCAGCTTCGGCGATCTGGTCCGCCTCTCGGTGATCAAACGGCTGCTGGACGTCGGGATGTCCTTGCAGGCGGTCCGCCAGAGCATCGAGTTCTTGCGTACCCTGCCGGATGTCCAGGAGCCACTGAGCGATGTCTATCTGACCAGCGATGGGAGGACGATTTACGCCCACCAGGGGGCCGATCAGGTGCTGGATGCCCTGCGCGGCGGGCAGATGGTGCTCGCGCTCGGTCTCGAAGGAGTAATGCGCGATCTGGAAACCCAGGTGGTTGAGGTGCAGGCCCGTCGGCGGCGGAAGCCGGCGGCGCGGCCAGGGAAATCCCGCTCCGCTTAGTGCTTTCTCACCTGGCATAGTTTGGAGCCGATAACGCGGGACACCAGTGTGGAGTAGGTAGTGCCGGAAGAGGCCTCGCGACAGCCGCCATTCGCGGGCGTTGAAGCGCCGAACACTACCCCCGTGCCCGATGCCTATTTCGATCTGCTCATCCCGCGGCTTGGCAAAGCCTCCCTCAAGGTGCTCCTCTACCTGACCCGCCGGATCTTCGGGTTCAAGAAGGAGGGCGACACGGTGTCGCTCTCCCAGATTCGCGCCGGAATCCGCAAACGGGACGGCGCGATCCTGGATCGTGGCACCGGACTCTCGCGGCACGCGGCGGCCAGGGCGATCCGCGATCTGGAGGCGATGGGGGTGATCACGGCCACCCGCGGGGTCTCGGACGAGGGCGACCCATCCCCTACCTACTACCAACTCCGTTTCCGGGACGCCCTCTCCGTCCATGATCTCCTGCGCCCACGCGGCGCGTCCGAGGCGGGGTACCGCTTCCCCGGCATTGACTCGCCGAACACCACCCCGGTCCCCGATATTTATTTCGACTACCTCCTTCCCGACCTGGGACTGGCGGAGTGGCGCGTCCTGCTCTACGTAGTCCGCCGCACACTCGGATTCAAGAAGTTGTCGGACGCGATCTCGCTCGACCAGTTTACCGTGGGGATTGTCACGCGGGACGGCGCCAAGTTGGACGGCGGCACCGGTCTCTCGCGCTCGAATGTCCACGAAGCGCTCAATCAATTGGTGATGCGGAATGTCCTGGTGCGCCAGCGGGTCCGCGGCCCCCGAACCGGTGACGGGATCAGCATCTATGGTCTCGCGATGCGGGACGAGGTGCGCCGGACCATGGGAAGTACCCTCGGCATGGTCCCCGGCCCTCTGCGGGAAGCGACCACCGATTCCCCGCTGGCCACGGGGGGCCTACAACCTACCTACACCGGGGTCCGGCCGGATGACCACCAGGGAGTCCCGCAAGGTGACTACCAGGGGGTCTTACCAAGTGACTACCCTGGAGTCCCGCGAAGTGACCGCCCTCTGGAGGCTCGGCTCTCGATGCCGAGGGATGGAGTCCCGGCAAATGACTACCAGGGTGTCCTGCCGATGCCCTACCCCGGAGTCCCGGAACCGGACCGCCCCGAGTCCTTCAAGGCTACCCACCGGGGGACTGGGAAGCGCCCACCGGTGGGTAGCTCCCAGTCCCCACAACAAACAGATCCACAACAAACAGCCGAACAGAAAGAGAGGAGAGACGCGGACTCCAACGTATACCTGAGCCTGATTGAACGGATAGGTCTCGATCTGGGGACGGCGGACGGCGGCGAGCTCTATGCCGCGCGCGTGAACGTCCTCGCCAAGGAATGCGGGCTGCCGGAGTCCGACTTCCATGGGGCGATCGCGGCCGCCTGGAAAACAACCCGCGCCAAACTGGATCAGGGCGCCCTGGACCGGCCCGACGCCGCCCTGGCCTACTTCTTCACCGTGCTCACGGACCGCGTGACGCCGCGCCCCCGCGTGGCGCCGCCGCCCGCCGCGCCCGGCCCCGCCCTACAGGATGGCCAGTTCATCGAGCAAGCGCGGCAGCGGCTCCGGCAGGTTGGCGATCAGACGGCATGGGCGGGGATCCTCCGCGGGCTCGCCGAGTCGATGACCCGCGCGAACTACACCCGCTGGTTCGCCCGAAGCGTGGCCCTTGATGATCCCGACAGCCTGCTCATCGTGGTGGCCGACCCCCTCCAGCGCGATTGGCTGAGCCGGCGCCTGCACGAGGTCGTGCGCCGCGAGGGGTTGGCCCGCGGCGAGCAGCGTCCAATCCGCTTCGTGACCCTGGAGGATGCGGGGAACGAGTAGGGACGGTCCAGAGGCCCCGCAACCGGCGATTCAATGTGAAGTCTCCAGGGTGGCCCGCATCCAGAACACGCTATACGGCCCCCATTGCGACATTACGAAATAGATCGTTCTCCCATGATCCGCCAGGAAATGGGGGTTCATGAAGGCGCCGTACAGGCCGGGGAACTGGCTGTTGGCGGCCAGGGTGGCCGGCGCCGACCATGGTCCCCAATAGTGGGTGGCGCTCCGGATCACAATATTGTCGCTGCTGGGCCTGATCTGATCGTTCCCTCCTTGCAGGTAGGTCATCAGCCAGTGCTTCAGTCCCGGATCGTAGATCACCGAGAGCTCGCCCACCGGGGCCCCGGCTACCGTCGCCGCCTGGGCCGGATTCGCGCTCCATCGCGGCTGGCCCGCCGCGTCGGCGCCGGTGAAATACTGGTAGCCGCGCGGCGAGAGGACCGACTGCCAGGTGTTCGCGGTCCGCATCAGTTTGACCGATCCGAAGCGGCCTCCGGGAATCCCGTAGAACAGCAGGTGCGTGCCGTCCGGATCGGGGGCCACCGCGACCTGGGTGAAGTTGCTTTTCGGACCCCACTTCACCTTTGCCCGCTCGTTCGTCCAACTCTTGCCGCCGTCGGCGGACATCGCGAGGCTGGAATAGTTCACGTCCCACACCGACGCCGGACCCCAGTGATGGACGCTCATATAGGCCAGGAACAGATGCCCATGGGTGGCAAAGCCGTAGGTGGGAATAACGGTCACCTCGCAGCCGGGCGCCTCCGTGTTCTGGCAATCGCCGGCGTTATGTTGAGAAGGGATCGGCTCCGCCGCCGTCTTCCCGTCCCGCGAGTACCACCTGGTGATCCGGAGCCCGTGGGCGAAGTTGGCTGGGTCGGGAATGATCCCCACCGCGTTGGAGCGCCAATCCGGCGGGCCCAATCCCCCCGCTGGACCGCCCGTCCCTGACGGACAGGTGGCGTAGTTGTCACCCAGGGTGAGGTACGCGGCGCCGCCCGAGACGATGAGGCTCCCCAGGTCGCCGCCGCAGACTCCCCACCGGGTGGTGTCGCTGATCGAGTGCGCCGAGGCGGCGGTGCCGGCGATCGGGCTATTCGGGGTGGGACCGACCAGTTGGGCTACCTGGCTGATCCCGCTTACCCGATAGGGGAACGGAGGCTCGGCGGCCCCGCCCCTAGCTCGCGCGGGGGTCAGGCAGCCGACCGCCAGGCAGCCTGCCGCCAGCAACCCGAGGCCGATGCGGTGAAGGTTGGCGAACTGGCCCGAGGGACCGCTCCCAGAGTTCCGCGCCCTTTGTGCGTGCGGTGTGGTGCCAAGAGGATCGCTCATGCGCCCTCCGGCGCCGGGTCAATCGGCAACCGCTCCTCCACCGGTAGTAAGGCGGGAAACGGTGCGTGCGGCTCGGTCTGATACCAGTACGCCGTGCTGGAGTAGTCGTCCGATCGCCGGTTATCGTGGCCGTGCTCGATCGTGACATGGAGGTCGCGCTCGAAGAGCACCGGGTCTTCCAGGTGCAGACGGTAGAGGCTGATCTGGCCGGACCAGTTGGGTCCGCCCGGCAGGGGGATGCCGTGATAGGGGGCGCTCATCGCCTGGGATGGGCACCAGGCGGTGTTGAAATAGTCCTCGGTCCCGGTGCCGTGCAGACGGGGCGGCCACTCGTCGCGGTCCTGGTCGATCCAGATCATGTCGTCGCCCTCGCCGTACCAATTCCACTTCTCGGTCAGGCGCCGGTTGGTCACGTTCAGGTTGCAACCGACGTAGTGGCCGCGTCCGCGGGCTTCGAGAATGGTGTAGTTGCCCTTGCCGCCGATGTTCTTCCCCCCGAACTCCAGCTCCTCATTGCTCAGGGCTTCGGCTTCGTCGTGGGAGAGGCCGTCGCAGGGATTCTCGCGCCGCCACTGGGCGTGGAAGCGGAGGAGGTCGTCGTCGAGCCGATCATGCTCCTCGTAGTCAATATAGAAGTAGAAGAGTACCTCCTGGTCGGCGCAGTCGCTGCTCGCCGTGATCCGGGCTCCGGTCGCGAAGGGCATGGCGAAGAAGCAATTGAACGCCTTCCCATCCTCCGCGCTCATGGTCAGGGGAGCCGAGCTGAACGGGCGGGTCTTGGAATGTCCCATCCCGAAGAAGTCACCCAGGGGAACTTCCACCGAGGGCGTCTCCTCGCCGTCCCACCACATGCGGAGGGTCACTTTCCGCAGGTGATCCGCCTCCTTGCAGTCGGTGGTGACCCAGATGTGGGTGATAATCCCCGCGCCCTTCACCTCAAGCAGGGTCGCGGAGCCGCCGGGGGACAGGTGCAGGCGGTCGTCGTTGCCGCCGGTCCGGTCCCAACTTGAGGCGCGATGGCGGCGGCCGGGACGGGCCCGCGCCAGGTCGCGCAGCGAGGTGCCGGGGCCGGTAAGACGCTCCTGGGTCATGGTGCTGTTCCCTTTCGTACTGTTGAGTATTCTCGGGGCCTCCGGCTGCGGCCGGATGGGAGGATACGGGCCGGCTGTGGGCGGGTGGCTGCACGCTTCTGGAAACCCCGGCCTCAAGGCCGGGGTTTCCAC
>DATBTL010000538.1:0-1560 GCA_036559345.1 Chloroflexota bacterium
GGGGGAAAAACTGGCGCACGGCAGGCTACTGGGCCTCTCTTCGCGCCGCCGCGCCACTTCCCAAAAATGATGGGGTGAACTTTCTTCGGGTCCGCCATCCCGCGTCCTATCACTGGCAATACTGGGAAATCGGCAACGAGAGTTACGCTTCCTGGGAACAGGATGACCACCTGCGGGCGCACGATCCGTTTACTTACGCCACGGTGTCCGGCCAGTACATCAGGCTGATGAAGCGGGTGGACTCCTCAATCAAGGTCGGCGTGGTCGTCGCGGATGGGGAGGAGGCATTCCAGGAGTACTTCGATCACCCGGCCGCCAATCCGCGGACCAGGGTGGTCCACAACGGCTGGACGCCCGTGCTGCTGTCCACCTTGAAGCGCCTAGGGATCACCCCGGATTTCGTGGCGGAGCATAACTATGCGCAATCGCCTGGCTATGAAAGTGACGCGACGTTGCTGCGATACGCGAGAACCTGGCCTTCCCTGGTTACCGCGCTGCGCGCGCAACTCACCGACTATTTGGGCCCGCTGGGTCGGCGGGTGGAAATCTTCTGTACCGAGAACAATTCCGTGACCAACAATCCTGGCAAGCAAACGAGCAGCCTGGTTAATGGTCTCTATCTGGTGGACAGCCTGGGCTACGCCATGCAGACCGAGCTTCACGCGCTGCTCTGGTGGGACTTCCGGGACAACGGCAAGGTGAAGGGGAACAACAACAGCGCCTCCCTGTACGGTTGGCGCCTATACGGCGGCTACCAGGTGCTCGCGTCCGCCGGTGATCGCTACCCCACCTTCCGTGCCCGTGAACTGCTGACCCACTTCGCGGCGGGCGGCGATCAGGTGCTCCGCGCCGAAAGCAACAATTCCTTTTTGGATGCCTTCGCCGCCCGCCGCGGCGATAGATCAGTGACCCTCTTATTGATCAACAAGAGTCCCAGCGCCGTGGTGCGGGCCGCGCTCGCCATTTCGGGCTTTACCCCGTCCGGCTCCGCCACCATCTATTCATTCGGCATGGCCCAGGATAACGCGGCCCTATCCGGCCTTGGCTCCCCGGAGATGACGACCAGCGCCCTACGAGTCTCCGGCTCCGGCCTTTCGTTCAGTGTTCCCCCGTATACCATGGACGTGGTTTCCTTGCGCGCGGCAAAGTGAGGGGGCGAGTCGCGGCGTCCACGAGGCCGTTGATGTTCTCTCACTGCCTGGCTAGGAAGTACGTGCCCTGCAAGCGCACGCCGGCACTCTCGCGAAGGGGGTCAGCGCGAGCGCCGAGACTACGAAGGCGCCCGTGATTGTCATCACCGGTCCCACCTCATGGACGAGCCGTTTCGAGAGCAGGATATAGGCCGCCCAGGAGGCGCCCGCCGCCAAGGCGAGGAGCAAACCGATGGGATCCAGATCGGCGGTGGGCCGCGCGAGCAGCACGACTCCGGCGGCGGCGAGCGCCACCCAGGCCAGGTCCGCCATGCGCCTGGTCCCGGCCACGGCGATGGCGAACAGCCGGGCTCGGTGTCACCGCCCTGGCTCACGGATACCCTCTTTCCACTCCGGAGGGCGCCTCTCC
>DATBTL010000539.1:0-5241 GCA_036559345.1 Chloroflexota bacterium
GCCCCGCCATGGCCAGCGGGTTCCGGGTGATGATCCTCCAGGCACGCCGCCGAGTCGTTTGGGGCTCGCCTACGTCTTGCGCCGCGATGGTACTGGTACTCATGGCTAGTTGAGCCTTACTTGCGGATTGAGTACCACGTAGAGCACGTCCACTACCAGATTGATGATGATGTAGATCACGGCAGTGATCAGAGCCACCCCCATGATGGCGGGGAAGTCGGCGGCCCCGGCGGTCTGGGTGGCATAGTAGCCAAGGCCGGGCCAGCTGAATACCGTCTCGGTGAGCACGGCCCCCGAGAGCAGCGATCCATAGGCGAGGCCGGCCAGGGTAAGGGTGGGGATCAGCGCGTTCCGCAGGGCATGGCGGGCCACGACCGTTTTTGGGGGGACGCCCTTGGCCCGGGCGGTGCGGACATAATCCTGTCCCAGCACCTCCAGCATGGAACCGCGGGTGATCCGGGTGATGATCCCCAGGGTATAAGCGCCAAGGACGGTCGCGGGGAGAAGCAGGTGCCAGAGAGCGTTCACGAAGGCGGTCCAGTTCCAGGCCAGCAGGCAGTCGATCAGCACCACCCCCGTGACCGTGGGCGGCGCGGTGATCGTACGGTCGAGTTGCCCATTGGGCGGGGGAAGGATGCCCAGGTGATACCAGAGGACGATGGAGCCCAATAAGCCCAACCAGAAGACGGGAAGGGAGATCCCGACCAGTGACAGCAATCTGGCGAGGTGGTCCAGCAGGCGATCGCGCCTGACGGCGGACAGTACCCCGAGCGGCAAGCCGATCAGAAGGCTGATCAGCAGGGCGGCGGTGCTCAACTCAAGAGTAGCGGGGAAATATTGCTTGATGTCATCCATGACCGGACGCCGGGAACTGATTGAGATCCCCAGATCCCCAGTGAGGATACCCTTGACATAAATAACGTACTGCACGGGCAGCGGTTTATCGAGCCCGTACTGGTGCCTATACCGGCCGACGATACTGGGGTCGTCTTGCGCCCGCTGGCCAAGGCTGGCGATCACCGGATCGGCCGGCAGCACGTGCGAGATCAGGAACGTGGTGAGGGTAATCCCGATCAAGGTGGGGATCAGGAGGATGAGGCGGCGGATGACGTAGGTGGAAATGCTCATTCAGGTTCCACGGAGAAGGGGAGCGACCCTGACCACCGCCGGATGGTCCATCCACGCTGAGATGGGCAAACCGGCGCCTGTCATGATCGCTCCCCTTAGTTGCCGAGTCCCCGTGGGGCCGGGGGCACGACGCTTACTTGCTTAGTGTACGGAAGTTTTTCGGCAGGATGGGAGAATACACGTAGCCTTTGATGTTGCTGCCGAAGACCAGGATGTTTTGCGGCTGCACCACGCCGATAAACGGACTTTCCTTCAGCCAGGTCTGCTGAACCGTACGATAGAGGGCCGTCCGCTTGGCCAGATCGGTCGTAGTATCGGCACGCGCCACGATGTTCATCAGCCCCGTGTCGGTGGAAGGAACGTACCACATACGCTTGGCTGGTCCGCCGCCAGGTGAGAACGGACCGGCGTAGTCGTTGGGATCGGGATAATCCACCCCCCAGTTATACAACACCATCTGTAGTTTCTGGGCCCGGTAGGCAGGAAGCAGGATCGTATCCTGCTGAGGCACCAAGTTCACCTTGATCCCTACTCGCGCCAGGTCATTCTGCACCTTCGCGGCCAGGGGATCGAACGTGACACTGTCAAACGTTGTGTTCACATCGTAGTTCATGTTGACCGTGAACCCGTTCGCGTATCCCGCCGCCGTGAGCAGGGAGCGAGCCTTGGCCAGATCTTGATGGATCAGGAGTGAATTGTTCGTGGCGGTGTCATTCCCTACCATGCCCACGGGAATCATTCCGTTGGGGCGGGTGCCCACGCCCTTGAGCAATCCCTTGAGAATGCCATCGTAGTCAAGAGCGTAGCGGATCGCCTGCCGCACCCGAGCATCGGAGAGTGGCTTGGAAACGGCGGGATTGAGGGTCATGCCCATGTAGATCAGATCGAGCGTGTTCCCCGTGACCACCTTCACACTGGAGTCATGAAGGAGCGGCGTCACCTGCTGGAGGTTGATATTCATGGCCGCGTCCACGGCGCCACGCTGGACCAGCAATCGCTGCTGCGCGGAGTCTACCTGATTCTGGAAGATGATCTTGCTGAAGAAGGGCTTCGGGCCCCAATAATTGGGATTCCGCTCCATCACGATCTGGTTGTTCCGGGTCCAATTCGTCATGGTAAAGGCGCCGGTGCCCGCCGATTGGCCATCGAGGAAGGTCGTGGCCTTGTCCAGCTTGGCGGCGTTGACGGAATCATCGCCGCCGTGGGCGATTACCACCTTGGAATCGAGCACGGCAAAGTTGACGTCGGCAAGCGCGGACAGGAAGGAGACATCCGGCGCGCTCAAGCTGATCTGCACTGTATATGTATTAAGCGCCTTGATGTCCGTGGCGCCCGCGATCAGGAAGCCTGGATTATCGTTCAGATAGAGGAGCCGGCGATAGGAAAACACCACGTCGGCGGCGGTCATCGGATTGCCGCTCGCGAAGCGGACATTTTGGCGGAGGTGGAACGTATAGACCTTGCCGCCGCTGACCGTGGGCAAGGACACTGCCAGATCGGGGACCGGATGGATTGTATCGTTGCCCTTATAGGTGATCAGCGTGTCGTAGCAATTTGATTGCATCGCCGAGGCGGTAAACTCATAGGAGCGGCCTGGATCCATGGTTCTGCCGTCCTGAATATCGGCCGCCACCAGCAAGGTTGTGCTATCGGCCCGCGCGGGCTGGGCCGGACGGAGGACCAGGCACGAGGTTAAAAGGGTGGCCGCGGTGGCCACTGTTCCGGCGGTTCGGGCGTACTGGAAGCGCATACTCACCTACCTTATTGCTCTAACGAGAGAATATGATGTCCACCACTGTATCAGGTAGAACAGGCGCGTGCCTAGCGTCGGCGCGGACCCCCCAATTTGGCGGCTACTCACGAGGCGCGCGACACAGTATGATGGCAGTACAGGGATCGTGGTGCGAAGCCCGCCTCAACCTTGCCGTCGAATCGGAGATACCATGCGCAATTTCTGTAGTTATTGCGGATTCCGCAACACCCCGGAGGCGACGGCCTGCCTGGGCTGCGGGTCCCCGCTGGATGCGCGCCCGGCAGAGTCGCCTCCGCCGCCCGCGCCGGTGACGCGGCCAATTTATCTAGATGGCGCCTTGCCCTCTCATTCATCCCCTCCGATCCAGGTTCCCGGCGGCTGGTACTCCTCGCAACAACACACGCCGGAGCATCCCGCCGAGCCGCCGCCCGGCGCCGTGAGCGCCTGGACCGCGGGGCAGCAGGCCCCCTTGCCGCCGTGGCCGTTGCCTCCTCAGGGCTTGGCCGCGCCTCTCCCCTATGGTGGGCCTTATCCCGCCGCGCCTTCCGGTCCCAATCAGGGATCATATGGGTTCGATCCGGCACAATTACCCTTTCCGGATCCCTACCGGAGCCAGTTGCCCCCGCCCCCGCCCGGCTTTTATCGAATTGGTGAGGCGCCCAATGCGCCAGCATCGGCGGCAAGGCCACCGAATGGCTATCCACCGCCTGGCTGGCCCCCACCAACGGGGTATGGCGTGAGTCCGTACGGCCAGCCGGCGAACGGGTATCCCCAGCCGAACGGCTACCCGCGGGTCGGCGCGCCTCAGCCCGTGTATGGCGCTCCCCCATCGCCCTATGGCCAGGGAGGAGAGTATGTCTCCGCCCCTCCGGGAGTCGGGCAGCCCCAGGGCGCCTATGGATCCGTCCCCGCTGTCTACCCGCCTTCATACCCAGTTGTTCCCCATGGCTCTCCCTACGCGCCCATACCCTATGGCCAGCCGGCCGGCGGCCTGGCGGATGGGGGCCAGCGATTCGGCGCTTATCTTCTGGACTCCATGGTGCTGGCTATCCCGATGTTTTTCCTCCTCAGCATCGTTGGCGCCACCGAAAGCGCCACCTGGGCTGGATTCTGGCTCCTGGCTCTGGTGCTGTGCCCCGCCACCTACTTCATCAGCGCCTGGGCTACCACCGGGCGCACCATAGGCTATCGGGCCATGGGTTTGCGTCTGGCCCGTTCCGATGGCGGCCAGGTCTCACTGGGGGCGGCCATCGCTCGCTACGTCACTCTCTTTGCCTGCATGATGTTCTTCTTCCCTGGTATCCTGGGCGCTATGTGGATGCTCTGGGATGACAAGCGCCAGGGCTGGCATGACAAAGTGGCGGACACGGTCGTGATCCGCTCGTGAGTGATTCCATGCTTGAGACGGACTTGAAGCGGCATCTGGCTCCCGTGTGGGCCCACTACACCGAGATCGTGGCCGCCCGAGGCGAGGGTGCCTATCTCCATGGCATCGACGGTACGCGATATCTCGATTTCACCTGTGGGATCGGGGTGACCAATACCGGGCACTGCCATCCGAAGGTGGTCGCCGCCATTCAGGAGCAAGCCGGCCGGCTGCTTCACGGGCAGATTAACATCGTCTATCACGAACCGGTGCTTCGGCTGGTCGAGACCTTGCTCCCCGAGATGCCCACCGGCCTCGACACCTTCTTTTTCGCCAACAGCGGCGCCGAGGCAATCGAAGGCGCGATCAAGCTGGCGCGCGCGGCGACCGGACGCGATGCCGTGATCTGCTTCCAGGGTTCGTTCCATGGCCGCACCACCGGCGCCCTGGCCCTGACCAACTCCAAGGCCCGCTACCGCATGCACGCCGGAGCCCTGCCCGGGGCCGCCCATGTCACCAGTTATCCTTACTGCGTCCGCTGCCCCCGCCGGGGCGCCCACGAAGGATGCTGCCAGCAGCAACTGGCCGACCTCAACGAATTGCTGGCCACCCGCGCGGCGCCCGAGACGATCGCCGCCATACTGGTCGAGCCAGTCCTGGGCGAGGGTGGCTACGTCGTGCCGCCCGCCTGGTTTCTCCCCGCCTTGCGCTCCCTGTGCGACCGGCATGGGATCTTGCTGATCGCCGACGAGGTGCAGACCGGGTTTGGCCGTACCGGGCGCATGTTCGCGGTTGAACATACCCGGACCATTCCCGACATTCTGATCATGGCCAAGGGCCTGGGCTCGGGCCTGCCGATCAGCGCCATCGCCGCCCCGCGGGCCGTGATGGCGCACTGGACCCCCGGCTCGCACGGGGGCACCTACGGGGCCAACGCCGTGGCCTGCGCCGCCGCCGCCGCCACCGTGAGGACGATCCGCGAAGAGGGACTGGT
>DATBTL010000540.1:0-6484 GCA_036559345.1 Chloroflexota bacterium
GACCACCGCATGATCGTCCTGGGCATAGGCCACATAGACCCAGGAATCGAGGCCGGCTTGCGGCTCGGGAGACGACAACGGAGCCCCGGCGGCGCGCGCTCCCTGCCTGTCGCGCGGGAGTCCGCGTCCGGAGGCGGCGAAATGAGCGCGCTCTTCGTCGGTGAGGACAAGCACATCGGCCAGCCGCCGCACGGTGTCCCGATAGGGCTGGCGGCTCCCCTGTTCCAGCAAGCCGACGCCGCGGGAACTGAGCCCGGCCCGCTCGGCAAGCTCTTCCTGGGTGAGCCCGGCGGCCGCGCGGTAGTGGCGTAGTAGCTCCGAGAAGGGCTGGGGCGAAGACACCTCCATGGGTTCCCGCTCAGTTCCGGCGTGCGACGCCATCGGTGGTCTCTATGCGGCGCCAATGTTGCGCATAGCATAGCACGCGCGGGCAAGGTCACGTTCGGGGAGGGCGCGCCTGGCACTCGTGGTGGAGGGCTCGTAGGAGCGCGGGTCTCCAGGCCCGCTTGCTGTAACCGCGATCCTGAATCACGGAGACACGGAGGGAATGGAAGACACGGATGGCTCCCCTGGGAGAAGGGGGACGAATGCGAAGAGAAGAGCAATTGTCTTCCGTGTCAAGCGGCAGCCGGCACGGACCAGGGCGAGCCCTGGCGCAGGATGGCGTTGAGGAACAGGAGGAGCTTATGCATGCAGGCGACCAGGGCGACCTTCTTGGGCTTGCCGACGGCACACAGCTTGGTGTAGTAGGCGCGGATGACGGGGTTGTGGCGCGTGGCCACCAAGGTCGCCACATAGAGGACGCTCCGCACTCGTGCCCGGCCGCCCCAGACCAGGCGCCGGCCGCGCAGCGTGCCGCTGTCGCAGGCCAAGGGCGCGACCCCGACCAGCGCCGCGATCGCTTTGCGCCCCACCGTGCCCAATTCAGGCAGGTCAGCCAGCAGGGTGAAGGCGGTGGTAGGGCCGATGCCGGGGACGCTGCGCAGCAGGTCCTCCCGTTCCCGCCAGGCGGGGCTGGCCTGCACCGCGTCCTGCAGTTGGGTATCAATGTCGGCCAACTCAGCCTCCAGCCAGTGGAGGTGGGCGCGGATCCGCACCTGCACGGCGGGCACGGCCGTCCCGAAGCGCTGGCGCTCGGCGGTGACCATCGCTACCACCTGACTCCGCCGGGCCAGCAGCGCGCTCAATGCGTGGGCCTGGGCGTCGGGCAGCGGTCGTGGGGTGGGACGCACGACGTCCGCGAAGCGGGCCAACAACTGGGCATCCAGGGTATCGGTCTTGGCCAGTTGGCCCACGGCCTGGGCGAAGCGCCGGACCTGGCGGGGGTTGACCACCGCGACGGGCACGCCCGCCGCCGCCAGGGCGGCGACCAGCCCAACCTCCCGCCCACCGGTGGCTTCGAGCACCACCAGGGTCGGGGTCAGCGCCACCAGGCGATCAACCAGGGTGGTGATGCCCGGCTCGTCGTGTGGAGCGCGCCACTGCTCCCCGCTCGGGCGCACCGCGATGTCGAGGTGGACTTTGGCGACGTCAATACCAACGAAAAGAGGGATCTCCATGGCCTGCTCCCGCCACTGATCATGTGGCCCGTCCTTTCATGTGGCCCGTCCTTGCGCCATGCGGGCTCGGCGGCCCAAGCAACTGTTCGGGCTCTGGTGCAGACCGAGCACGGCGACCTACGCTCTCTTACGGCCTGACCAACCTGAGGAGAATCGGCCTGCCGTGCCCGGATGGTTATCAACCATAGTTCCAAGATACAAGGAGAGATTGGAACGGCTACGTTGCCGGCATGGAGGAGTCTCAGTGTTGTCCGCACCCTCCGTGTCTCCGTGATTCAGGAAGATGAAACACCGCGCACCGGAATAGTCATCCGTGTCTTCCATTCCCTCCGTGCCCTTGTACTTCCGTAGGGATGCACAGCGGTGCATCCGTCTGGTTGCTACGAGGATGCACCGCTGTGCATCCCTACATCGCCTCACAGCCGACTCTCCCCTGTCAGCATGCCGAGGGAGTCGGCGAGATCCCGCGCCACCCTGGTCAGTTCTTCAGGTGGTAGCGTATGCGCCTCCTGGCGCTCAAGCTCCGCCCGTGGCACGACATCATAAAGCCCGTACACGGGCAGCACATGTACATGGACATGGCGATTACCCACGCCGGATGTAGCCATCACCACTTGAAGCGGCGTGAACACGGCCTTGATGGCGAGCGCCATTCGCTTCACCAGCAGCATCATCGGCATATAGAGAGCGTCCTCGACCTCATATAGGCAGTTTCCACCGTGACTACGGATGGTCCGGTGTGGATTCACCTTCGAGCGGTATGCCGAAGCCGCACGACCTCAACGCGAGTGGCCTGCACACGGTAGACCAAAATATAGGGCACGACCGGCAGCACAAACTCCAAGGTGCCTGGCTCTTGGCCTGGCCGCCCCGGCCGTGGTACATCCGCAAGCAGTCTACTCGCGCGCTCAAGTCGTTCGTCGAGAGCTACCGCGGCCTCCGCGCCGAAATGATCAAGGGCCCAGAGAATTGCGTGGGCGCGTTCCTTGCTCGCGAGCGGACTCCATAGTACCCGCACCGTCCGCGTTATTCGCGCACGGGATTAATCGGAATGCTACCGCGAATGCGCTCCTGGCTTAAGCGACTGACGCCATGGGCCTCCAGGAGAGCGATCATGTCTTCCGTGACCTGCTCGGCGGGTATTCCCTCTCCCCGATCCAACTCCGCCAGCGCCTCTCTGGTGAGCCGACGATCATCCTCATCATCAATGTAGGCTCGGATAGCCTGAAGAGCGATGTCCTGGCTGTTGCTGCCCCGTGCCCTCGCCAGTGCGTCAAGCTGCTCCGCGATCTCATCAGGAAGAGTGACCGTGCTGGTAGGCATGGCCTTGTCCTCTCATCACTGGGTACTGGTATCAGAAACTACCCTCAGTATACAGGTCAATCACTCATACCTTAGCACGATCAGCGGTTTCTCCCTTGAGGCGGGGAACGCGGAAATCAGGCTGGCCAGCAAGGCCAGGACCACCGAGACGGCCACCAAACCGCCGATCACCAACGGATCGAAGGTGGTGGGGATGTTCAGGGCCACGTTATCCAGAATGAGGGTGGCGATCATCGCCATCCCCATCCCCATGGCCCCGCCCATCAGGCCCACCAGGGCGCTCTCCAGGAGAAGGAGGCGGAGGATCGTGCCGCCACGCGCGCCCAGCGCCTTCATCACCCCAATCTCCCGCCGGCGCTCCAGCACTGCCAGGGCCACCGTATTGGCGAGGATGACGGCCCCGGCGAACAGGGAGAGCGCGGCCAGCACCAGGGGGAAGATGGTCGCGCGATCCAGGATGCGATCGATGAGCGGCACCAGGGCGTTGATGTCGAAGGCGAAGACTTGCGGCAGGTCGCGGTTGATCCGGCTGGCGGCGGGGCTGTCGTGGTTCGCGGAGAACTGCAGGTAGAGGACGGCGCGGGAGAGCGGCGAGTACGTGGCATAGGGGCGGAGGAACGCCGCGGAGGCAATGAGCCCGCCGCCGAAGCTCGGACTGAGGCTGCTCGGATCGATAATCCCCACTACGCGCAAAGTAAAGGTGCCGCCGCCCAACAGGGTATATTCCAGCGTGCTGCCTACATGGAGGTGTAGGGGGGTCGCGAGCGACTGCGGCACTACCGTGTTGGCGGTGCCTTCGTCGGCGGGGCCCAGGGCCCGACCGCCCTTCAGGATGGTCAGATGCAGTTTCGCCACCCGGAGGTCGCGTCCATCCATGGTCTGGAAGGCGAAAATATCCTCGCGGACGTTGGACAACGAGGTCCGCAGTACCCGCGCCGCCGGCTGGCTATCAACCTGGATCAACCGCAAGCCCGCCACCAACAAACCCTGCTCCGTATGTTGGAGGCCCGGGAGACGCCGCGTCTCCTGGAGGGTGGCCGCCTCCTGATCGATGGGGCTGAAGGTGGCCACGTTGAAGCCGTAGTTCACATTGAAGAGGCGGTTCAGATCCGCGCGCACGTTCTGAGCCAGCACCACCACGGTGCCCACCGCCAGCATGCCGATACACAGAGCCACCAGGGTGGAAGCCACTCGCCGCTTCTGCCGGGTGAGATTCCGCAGGGCAAGCCGGAGATCCACCGAGCCAAAGGCGGGTCCGTGACCGGCCGCCGTGACCACCAGAAGGAAGATCCCGCTAAAGAGGAGGAAGAGAATCACCACCCCATAGGCGAGTCCGATTCCGAGGAGCAGATTGTGCAGGACGACTCCGGCGGCGATCCCCATCGCCCCAGTAAGGACGATCATCACGCCGCTGGTCACCAGCCAGCCGATCCGGGGCAGCGGGGCGTCCTCGTCGCGGAGCACCCCGATCGGGCGGGTCCGCCCGGCCCGCAACACGGGAAGGAAGCCAAACACGGCGGTGGCGACGATCCCCAGCACGGCCCCCACCACCAGGGGGCTGGGGCGGAGCGACCAACTGACCGTCGCCCCCAATTGCACCGCCAGCGTGGTGATCGCGGCGCTCAGCCCGATCCCCCCCAAAATACCCAGGAGGCTCCCGGCCAGCCCCAGCAGCAGCGCCTCCATGAGGAACAGCGGGATCACCTGATACCCCCGCAAGCCGAGCGTTTTCAGGACGGCGATTTCCTTGGTGCGCCGTCCCACCGAGACCAGCATCGTATTGACGATCCCAATCCCCCCAATCAGCAGGGCCAGCAACCCGCAGGCCAGGAGCAGTTGCTGCAAGCGCATGGTATTGGCCACCGCCTGTTTCGCCACCTGATCGGCGGTCGTGTAGCGGAAGAATGGTCCCAGGCTCCGGCGCAGCGCCGCTAGGGCGGTCCGGGTATGGGCGGCGTCCTGGGTGCGGATAAACAGCTTATCGGCGGCGATCGCTCCTGGGCCGCGCGTCTGCGGGCTGGCGGCATCGAGGCCGCGGATCGGCTGGTAGATGGTGCCGCCGATCCCAAAATCGCCCTGAAAGAGGCCGCCTGGAGTGACGATGCCGCGGACGGTTACGACCTCGGAGATGGCGGCGCCAAGGGTCACCTGGTCGCCGATCCGCAGATGCAAACGGTCGAAGAGATCCTGGGTGATCACCGCGTCCGTGGGTGTACGTAACAACGATGACACCGATTGGCTGGGTCGGGAGGCGATGAACTGTCCATAGAGCGGATAAGTGGCGGGGTCGATCCCGCGGACCGAGATCAGGGTTGAGAGCCCATATGCCGTGGCCTTCACGCCCCCACGACCCCCATTCAGGGTGGCCGTATAGGCGACGATGACGCCCTGCCGGCGCAACCGTTCCACCTTGGCGAGATCGGATGCCTGGAACGGAGTGGTAATCGGATCCACGGAAATATCGCCCCCGTTTGCTTCCTGGGGGGCGCGGTTGACCGAGGCGCTGATATTCAGGGCCAGCAATTGCATCCCAACCACGGCGGCCACGCCCACCGCGACGCAGAAGGCGGCGAAGAGTGACCGAGCGCCGCCCCGCTGGAGATTGCGCCAGGCGTAGGCAAGGGCGAAGGCCGGCGATTCCATGCGGGGGTTCAGCGGGCCGCGGCGGCGTGGAGGATGGCCGGGACCGGAAGATCGTCGTCCACTACCAGCCCGTCACGAAGATGCACCGTGCGATCGGCCTGGGTCGCGATGGCCGGATCGTGGGTGACCAGGATCACGGTTTTCCCCAGGGTGGTACGCAGATCAAGCAACTGATGCATGATCCGGGCCCCATTGGCCGAATCCAGATTCCCGGTAGGCTCGTCGGCCAGAATAATCGCCGGGTCGTTGGCCAGGGCGCGGGCGATCGCCACTCGCTGTTGCTCGCCGCCGGAAAGCTGCGAGGGCTTGTGTCCCAGCCTGTCCTCCAATCCAATCGTGCGCAGGAGATCAGCGGCTCGCCGCAGGGCGTTCGGCCCGCGTCCGAATTGGATCGGCAAGGCCACGTTCTCCAGGGCGGTCAGGGTGGGGATGAGGTTGAACGACTGGAACACGAAGCCGATCTGGCGGTTGCGAATGCCGGCCATCTTCCCCTCGGAAAGGTGAGTGATGTCTATCCCATTCAGGATGATCCGCCCGCTGGTGGGGGAATCCAGGCCGCCGAGGAGACCGAGAAGGGTCGTTTTCCCACTCCCGCTGGGGCCGACGATCGCCACCACCTCCCCGCTGCCAATGGTCAGGCTGACCCCGCGCAAGGCATGAACCACGCGCTGACCAAGCGGAATATCCTTGGTGACCCCGTCAATAATGATCGCTGGTGACTGCATAGCTTGGTTCAGGGTACTCAGGGCGTGGGTTCGCAGCAAGGGAGGAGAACAAAGTTGTGCCGTGCGCGGCGTTCCGCGCCAGTCTGGGTGTGCTAGCATAGGGGCGCCATGAGCAATGCCGCGCCAGCCTCCGACCCAGACTCCTGGGCCGACCATGTGGTGCTGTGCGGCCTGGGCACCGTAGGGGTCAGCGTAACCGAGAGCCTCCTGCAGGCGGGGGCGCGGGTGGTCGTG
>DATBTL010000541.1:0-10582 GCA_036559345.1 Chloroflexota bacterium
GATCGGGGCCGTTGGCACGCTCGGGGCTGGGGCGACGCGGGCGGCGCTCACATCCTGCTTGGTGATTCGCCCACCGGGTCCGCTTCCTTGCAACCCGGCGAGGTCGATCCGCTCCTCGCCGGCCAGGCGGCGGGCCACGGGAGTGGCCTGGATACCGGGCGCGACGGGCACCGGGGTGGGGCTGGATGGCGGCATGGCAGCCGCCGGAGCGGGAGCAACGCTGGACGGGGCCGCCTGAGGCTGGGCACCGTTTCCGGAGCGCCCGTGGGCCGTCCCTCCATCGCTCAGGCTGCCCAACACCTCGCCCACCGCCACCGTGTCGCCGCTGTTCTTATCGACACGGGCCAGTACGCCCGCTTCCTCCGCCGCTACCTCCATGTCCACCTTATCGGTCTCCAGGCTGACCAGCGGATCGCCGGGGGCGACCGAGTCGCCCACCTGCTTGAGCCATTTTCCAACCGTGGCTTCGACGACCGACTCGCCGAGCGCGGGTACCCGTATCTCAGCCGGCATGTTGTGTGACTCCTTGCGGCACAGGAAGTGGGCCCTGCAACCCGGTAAAGGCTTCGGCCACGATCCGCGCCTGCTCCGCCTGGTGGACCGCGCCCGAACCGGCGGCGGGGCTGGCATGATCGGGCCGACCAATATAGTCCACGCTGGGATCCCGCCCGATCAGGTCGCGTAGGCGGGGTGCCATGTAACTCCATGCCCCCATGTTCCTCGGCTCCTCCTGCAACCATACTACTTCACGTAGATGAGGATACCCGGCCAGCAGGGTGGACAGTTCGGCGGCGGGGAAGGGGCACAATTGCTCTACCCGCGCGATAGCCACGCGCGGGGCCTCGGACCGGGCGCCGCTACTGATCAGATCGACGTACACTTTCCCGCTACAGAGGATCATGCGGGTGACCTGATCGCGATGCTCGACCGCTTCCCGGTCATCCAGAACCGGTTGAAACTCGCCCGATGCCAAATCCTCAAGGGTGGAAAAGGCCAGCTTGTGACGGAGAAGGCTCTTGGGGGTCATCAGGATCAGGGGGCGGGGATCGCTTTCGCGGAGAGCGACCTGACGGCGCAGGAGATGGAAGTATTGGGCGGCGGTGGTGCAGTTGGCGATCCGCAGATTGTCGTCACCGGCCAATTGCAAATACCGTTCCAGGCGCCCGCTTGAATGCTCCGGACCCTGGCCCTCGTAGCCGTGTGGTAAGAGCATGACCATCCAGGGCCTTTGCCGCCATTTGGAGCGGGCCGAGGAAATAAACTGGTCGATGATCACCTGACCGGCATTGGCGAAATCGCCGTATTGCGCTTCCCAGAGGACCAGTGCCTCGGGCGCCTGCACGCCGTAGCCGAACTCGAAGCCGAGAGCGCCGTTTTCGGAGAGCGGGCTGTTATAGACCGCGAACGAGGCCCGTGCCTCCTTGAGGGCTTGCAGAGGGGAGAAGCGGGCGCCGGTCACCACGTCGTGCAGGACCAGGTGTCGCTGACTAAAGGTTCCCCGCTCGGCGTCCTGGCCGGCCAGACGGATCGGCGTACCCTCTGCCAGCAGCGAGGCGAAGGCCAGCGACTCCGCGTGTCCCCAATCGAGACCGCCACCGGGCTCCAGGGCCCCGACCCGGCCCTTCAGGATCCGTTCCAGTTTGGGATGTACGGTGAAGCCGCTGGGCCACGCCAGCATTTCCTTGTTGTAGGACGCGAGCCGATCGGCGGGCACCGCCGTGCTCACGTGCACGCCGGGAACCGCGGCGGGCGGGGGCTCCGGAGCACGCTCCAGTTCCGGGTTCACCTCTTGCAAGGCGGCCATGGCCCGCTTGAGCAGATCGTCCGATTCCGCCTGGGTGGCGCTACCCAGCGCCTCCATGGTTTGGGCCCAGAGGGCGCGGGCGGTGGGGTGCGCCCTTACCTTCTCGTAGAGTACGGGCTGGGTAAAGGCAGGTTCGTCGGCCTCGTTGTGGCCCCAGCGCCTATACCCCACCAGGTCGATCAGAAAGTCCTTGTGAAAGCGTTGGCGATAGGCATGGGCAAGACGGGCGGCCGCCAGGCATGCCTCGGGATCATCGGCGTTGACGTGGACGATGGGAATCTCGAATCCCTTGGCGAGGTCGCTGGCATACAGCGTACTTCGGGCGTCTTTCGGACTGGTGGTAAAGCCGATCTGGTTGTTGGCGATGATGTGGATAGCCCCACCGATGCAATAACCGCCGAGTTGGGCTAGATTCAGGGATTCGGCCACCACCCCCTCGCCAGGGAAGGCGGCATCACCATGGATCAAGATAGCCAGGGAAGCGTCCACCGCTTGGCGGGGAGCGCCCGCCTGGTCTCGTGCGTCCTGCATGGCCCTGGTCATCCCCTGGACGACCGGGTTGATGAATTCAAGATGGCTGGGGTTCGGGGCCAGGGTAATCCGGACCAGCACCTCGCTCCCCTCGGTCATCGTACGTTGCGCTCCCAGATGATACTTCACGTCGCCGGTCCAGCCGTAGTGAGCAAAGTTCTCGGAGGGCGCGGTGGTGGGGCCGGGGATTCCCCGTTGGAACTCCGCCAGGATCTGACCAAACGGCTTACCAAGCACGTTGGCCAGCACGTTGAGACGCCCTCGGTGCGCCATCCCCACGGCCACCTCGCGAGTGCCCGCCGCCGCCGCCGCCCGAATGATCGTATCCATCATCGGGACCATCATATCGGTACCCTCGATAGAAAAGCGGCGTTGATTCGGCAGGCTTCGTTGCAAAAAGAGTTCGAACGCCTCGACCTCGGTCAGACGTTCAAGTATTTTGCGCCGCCCGGCGTGATCCAATTGGGGGCGGAAGCAACCGGATTCCGCCGCTTCGCAGAGCCAGTCCCGCTCGTCGGCCGCCTCGATATGGGCAAAATCGTAGCCGGTGGTCGAACAATAGGCCCGGCGCAGGGCGTCGATCGCCTCGGCGGCGTTCGCCGAGGCCAGGGTCGTCGGACCGCCGATCACCGAGGCGGGAATCCCGCGCAACTCAGCGGCGTCGATGCCATTGGCGCCGGGCTCAAGCACCGCCTCACCCGGAGGCTCGGAGGCCAGGGGATCAAGGTGGGCCGCCAGATGTCCGCGGCCACGGATCGTGCGGGCCAGGTTGGCTACCCGCGTGACCAGGCCGACATCGAACGAGGGGGGCAGCGGAGACGACGCGGGTATTTCGGGCGGTATCAGGCTGGGCGGCTCGGCGGGCGACCAACTGGCGAATCGAGCCCTGGTCGCGGGATCGAGAGCATCGGGATTGGCGAGATATCGCTCGTACAATTCGAGCACATAGCCCGCGTTTGGACCGAAGAATTCGTGCAAGTCATCCATTGGCGTTCACTCACCTACCTCATCAGCGAGAGCGAGTAGGTATTCGCGCAGGCCTAGTGGGGCGCGATCTCCATCATTTTAACAAGCGTGGCGGTTCCGCGTAGGGGAATACAGCGGGCGAATCGGCTAGGAAAGTTCCTCGCCATACGAATCCGCCTTCCAATGGGGGCCAACGGCCCCTACCTCGATCAAGGTTTTCGACGCGCTCACGACATCGAAGCGGGGGCCCGACGCCAATTCGAAGGTCACTCGCGTGCCCTCGCCAGCCCCCGCCGTCTCGAAGCCTACCAGGCGAATGGTGGGACAACGATCCTTCAAGCCTTGATGAATGTCCTGTAGCCGCCCCAGGTCGGTGAGCGTGAACGAAAGAATCCAGTGCGTGCGCTTGCGCTGAGGGAGGAGACTTTCCAGCTTGCCGATTACGGAAAGCGTGATCAAGAGCAGCCCGGTGGCCACCATGGCCAGAGGCACCAGGCCGCTTCCAGCGGCCATCCCCACCCCAGCCACCGCCCATAGGCTGGCGGCGGTGGTAAGGCCGCGAACGCTGAGCCCTTCCTTCAGGATCATGCCGCCGCCGATAAAGCCGATACCCGATACGATCTGAGCCGCCACGCGGGTAGGATCGCGCCCACTGACAGGAGGCCAGCCGGGAAAGGCGTAGGCGGAGACCACCGTAAACAGCGCCGAGCCTACGCCAACCAGAATATGGGTGCGTACTCCGGCGGCTTTACCGCTCACCTCGCGCTGAACCCCGATCGCCCCAGAGAGAACCAAGGTTATGACCAGCCGTCCGGCCAATTCAACATAGAGGTCAAACGACATGGCCTCCACCCCTCTCACCGTGCTTGGCGCCGTCCGGCGGCAGGATGCCCTTGGGGCCTATCCTAGCAGGAATCGAGGGCATCCGCGGCTGGATCGAGGGCCCTATCCGTGCTATGGAACTACCGCCGGTATAGGTGTACCATGCCTAGAGAGACATAGATGGTGAATGAAGTGAGGTGGGGTGTGGTCCGGACTGAACGACGCTCGGGCGCCGTTGCTGGGTGTACCGATCCGGCTCGGGGACGGCGTGGCCGCGCGGCGCGAATTGCCCTGGGTATCGCCATGGCCAGCACTCTCGCCGTGCCCTTAACGGCGGGCCGCGCGGCCGCGAGCAGGCCACATGACACGCTTGTACTCACCGGCCAGGTGTGCGCCCGTCAAACCGGCCAGCCGATCACGAACGCCCTGATCGGGGTAGATAGCAAATGGACGAAGAGCGGGAGCGACGGGATGTTCCGGGTAACGACCAATCCCGGCGTCCGGGTCTTCCTGCGCGCGGCCGCCCCAGGCTATCAAGCCTCCGATCTGGTCACCGTTTCGGCGGCGGGGGGCGGTCTGTTGACCGGCATCGCCGGCTTCTCCTTTTGTGGCAACCTGGCCCTGCCGGATGCCTTTGTCAGCGCCGATGGCGGGGTGAAGGTAGGATCGGCGAGCCAGGGGCAGTCGGCTACTCCCCATAACGTAACCCTGGTCGGGTCCACCACCGAGGCGCTCGAAACCGACGCCGCCATCCAGTTGCCGGATGGCCGGGTCGTGCTCAGTCCATTGCACATGCGGGGAGCGGCATTTTTCTGCAAGGTGCCAATTCACTATGGGCCCGGCCGGTATTTGGTGGAGATCAACGCGAGGGCCGGTTACGCGTTGATAAAGTTGCCTCTGTTTGCCGGCGTCTCCTTCCAACCGCCGGCCGCGCCCCCAACATACTCGGCGGACACTACCGGCTTGACGATCGATCAGGTGCGGGCCCTGGCTTTCAGTGACCTCAATCACCAGCGTGACCTCGCCGGCCTCCCTCCGTTGCGCGAAAACGGGAGGCTGATGCGGGAGACGCAGGCGCACAGCGATGACGTGACGGCGGGGGGATTCGTCAGCAGCCATGCGCACATCGGCTCAAACGGCTCAACCCCCATGCAGCGCGTGCAGGCCGCGGGCGTCTCCTTCCAGGAGCTGGCGGAGGATGTAGGGCAGGGCGAGACGATGAGCGGGATTATCTTTGGCTTGATGGAGAGTCCGGCCCACCGCTGGGCGATTCTCGGCAATTTTTCCGAGGCGGGAATCGGCGTGGCCCGCCAGGGTTCGAACTACTTGCTGACCGTGGATTTCGTCCGCCCATAGTGCGTTCTCAGTTGGCGTCGTTTGCCTGACGCGGGCCTCCGGCCGTGGCCGGCTGTGAAAGGCTCAAATCTAAACTGCGCCGCGGCTGCCCGCTAATCGGACGGATCGGACCGATCCGTCCGATTAGCGGGCAGCCGCGGCCTCGGGAGTGAGGCGGGATTGATACTGGCCGGGCTCCAGGCGCGTGCTGATCGCGATCCGGTTCCACCCGTTGATCGTGATAATCGCCATGGTCAGACCAGACAGTTCCCGCTCCGAAAAGTGCTCGCGCGCCTCGCGGTACACCTCGTCGGGCACGCCGCGTTCGGCAATCAGGGTAAGCGCCTCCGTCCAGGCCAGGGCCGCCCGTTCCCGTACGGAATAGAAGGGCGCCTCGCGCCATGCTTCAAGCACGAACAGCTTCTCGGATGAGATACCCAAGGCCATCGCATCCTTGGCATGCATGTCAAGGCAATAGGCGCAATGATTCAATTGCGAGGCCCGCATTTTGACCAGTTCGAGGAGTGTACGCGGCAAGGCCGCCGGCTCGGCGGATTGCGAAAGCGCGTACATCCCCTTGTAGCCCTCGGGAAAGACCGCTTGCAAGTTGTATCGGACCTCGGACATGTAGGTACTCCTTTGATGGGCGGGAATCACCGCGCCAGAGTTGTGAAGGGTTCGGCCGCCAGGCCATATGTCCAGTCTAGGCCGCGCTCGGAATGAAGGCAACGTCCGTCAAGGGTTGCCGCGAGGGCCAGGAATAGGGCATCATTGAGGGATTGGCGGCACCCAGCGCCGGGTTGCCGCTTGCCCCGAACACCACCATTTTCAGCGTCCACCATCGAGTCGGCGCGCCCACTGTACGGGTGCGCCGTCTGGGAGGGAAGGGCGGAAGAGTGAGGAGTAAGCATGACCACCAAAGTGGGAATTAACGGCTTCGGCCGCATTGGACGTCAGACGCTGCGCGCAATCCTTGAACGGCATCCGCAAGAACTGGAGGTCACGGTCGTCAATGACCTGACCGACACCAAAACCAACGCCCATCTCTTCAAATACGACAGCACCTATGGCATCTTCGCCGGCGACGTAAGCGCGCACGAGAACGCCCTTGAGGTCAATGGCCGGCGGGTCGCGGTGGTGGCGGAGCGCGATCCGGGTAAAATCCGCTGGAGCGATTTTGACGTCGACATCGTGGTGGAATCGACCGGCATCTTTACCGCCGCCGACAAGGCGAAAGCGCACTTGCAGGGCGGCGCCAAGAAAGTGATCATTTCCGCCCCAGCCACCGGCGAGGATATCACCATTGTCCTGGGGGTCAACGAGAATCGCTATGATCCGGAGCGGCATACGATCATCTCCAACGCCAGTTGCACCACCAACTGCCTGGCTCCGGTAGCCAAGGTGGTTCATGACACCTTCGGGATCGTCCGCGGGGTGATGACCACCGTCCATTCCTACACCAATGATCAGAAGATCCTCGATCAGGTCCATCAAGATTTGCGGCGGGCCCGCGCGGCGGCGGCAAACATTATCCCCACCACGACCGGCGCCGCCCGCGCGCTCGCCCTGGTCATCCCCGAGCTGAAAGGCAAATTCGACGGCTTTTCTCTCCGCGTGCCCACCACGACGGTCTCCATCGTCGATTTCGTGGCCGATGTGGAACGCGAGGCGTCCGTGGCATCGGTGAACGCGGCCCTGAAGGCGGCGGCGAACGGCCCCCTGAAGGGGATTCTCGACTTCAACACCGAGCCTTTGGTTTCCAGCGACTACCGGGGGAATTCCCACAGCTCGATCGTGGACGGACTGTCCACAATGGTGATCGGCAACTCGATGGTCAAGGTAATCGCCTGGTACGACAACGAGTGGGGCTACGCCAGCCGGGTGGCCGATCTCGCGGCCTTCATCGCCAAAAAGGGGTTGTAAGGGGTACAACTGGTGGCAAAACGAACCATCCGTGACCTGGACGTTCAGGGGAAGCGCGTCCTCGTGCGTCTGGACCTCAACGCGCCGCAAGACGATCGGGGTCGAGTGACCGACGACACCCGGCTCCGGTCGGTCCGCCCCACCCTCCAGTATCTGCGAACTCACGGCGCCAGGATGGTTCTGATGTCCCATTTGGGGCGGCCAAAAGGCAAGGTGGACGAGAAGTATCGCCTGACCCCGATCGCCGCCCGGCTGGCTGAGATTATGGGCCAGGAGATTCCCGTAGCGCCCGATTGCGTCGGGCCCGAGGTGGAAGCCCTGGTGGAGCAGCTTCAACCGGGGCACATGCTCCTGCTGGAAAACCTCCGTTTTCACCCAGAGGAAGAGGCCAACGACCCCGCGTTCGCGGCGCGACTGGCTCGTTTGGGCGATATTTATGTCAATGATGCCTTTGGCTCGGCCCATCGCGCGCACGCCTCCACCGAGGGCGTGGCGCACGATTTGCCGGCCGTGGCCGGGCTGCTGATGCAACGCGAGTTGGAGATGCTGGACGGGCTGCTATCGGCCCCGCGCCAGCCGTTCGCGGCGATTATCGGCGGAGCCAAGGTATCGTCCAAGTTGGGCGTGTTGCGCCATCTTCTGAACCGGGTCAACGCCTTGCTGATCGGGGGCGGGATGGCGGGCACCTTCCTCAAGGCTCGCGGGCTGGCGATTGGCGATTCTCTGGTCGAGAACGATCTGCTGGAGGATGCGCGGGCGCTGGAGTCGGAGGCGGCGGCCCACGGAGTGGCGATCCACCTCCCGGTGGACGCGGTCATCGCCGACCGCTTCGCCCCCGATGCCCAGACCCGAATCGTCCCGATTACCGAGATACCAGATGGCTGGCGCGTCATGGACATCGGCCCCGATACCGTGCGCGCCTACGAGGACGCGCTCACGGAGTGCCAGACCATTCTCTGGAATGGCCCCATGGGGGTCTTCGAGATGCCAGCGTTCGCGGCGGGAACGAACGCGGTAGCCGCTTTCCTGGCCCGGAGCGGGGCCACCACGGTGGTCGGCGGCGGTGATTCCGTGGCGGCGGTGGAGGGCCAGGGTCTGGCGGCCAAGATGACCCATGTCTCCACCGGAGGCGGCGCCACCCTGGAGTTCCTGGAGGGACGAACCCTACCCGGGATCGCCGCCCTGGAGGACCGCCCATGACCGCCCAGTCCCGCAAGCCAATCGTAGCCGCCAACTGGAAGATGCACACCACACCCGGTCAGGCCCGCGACCTGGCGTCCCAGACCGTCGCGGCCATCCCCACCGCGGCCCGCGCCGCGGTCGAGGTGGTGCTCTGCCCGCCGTTCATTGCCCTGGAAGGGGTGCGGGACGCGGTGGAAGGCGCCGTTCCCCTGGGAGCGCAGAACATGTACTGGCAGGCCGAGGGCGCCTACACGGGCGAAATCTCGCCCACCATGCTCGTCCCCTGGTGCCGCTATGTCATTCTGGGCCATTCAGAGCGCCGCCAGTACTTCGGTGAGACCAACCACGATGTCCACCTCAAAGTGCGGGCGGCCTTCGCCCACAACCTCACCCCCATCGTGTGCGTGGGCGAGTCGCTGGCCCAGCGCGAGGCGGGCGAGACCCACGCTTGGGTGGCGCTTCAGGTGCGCGAGGCATTGCACGGCGTGTCCCCTGACCAACTGGCGACCGTCGTGCTGGCCTACGAGCCGATCTGGGCCATCGGCACGGGCAAGACCGCCTCCGGCCCCGATGCCAACACGGTGGCCGCGATGATCCGGGAGCTCGTGGCCGCGATTGGCGGCGACACGGCGGCCCAGTCCGCCCGTATCCAGTACGGGGGAAGCGTCAACGGAACCAACGCGGCGGAGTTCCTGAGCCAACCGGACATCGATGGCGCCCTGGTGGGCGGGGCCAGCCTCAAGCCGGAGGAGTTCGCGCGGATCGTGGGAGCGGCCATCTAGGAAATGGGGTGCCGAATAAGGCTTTGTGCTCTCCTCCCGCCCGTTTGCCGAGATCCACGCCTTCCCGTCCGCCGGCGGTGGCGTGGGGATTCTTAGTCTGGACAACCCCAAGCTCACGACCAGTCACTTCGTGGCGCTGGATGCGCCGGGCGTGGTGGATCCCGCCGTGGATATACCCGATCATCTGGAGCTTGAGGACTTTCTCGTGCGGCATCTGAGCGTCGGCACGCAGTTTCATATGTCGTTTCTCATGGTGGGAAAGCTACAGGAGTAACGCTGGGGCGATTTGATCGAAGAGGGGCGGTATAGGCGTGGCCAATGGAGCCGCGGGAAGTCAACGTGCGTGATACACTCTCGGCATATCGCGGTCACACCCCAGATGGCATCTACACGCGAGAACGAGACAGGAGGCGAGGACATGGCGCTCTTCATGGTACAGGCCACGTATACCCCTGAGGCATGGGCGACGCTCCTCAGGAACCCACAGGACCGGCGTCAGGCGATTGGTGGCCTGGTCGCGAAGGCGGGTGGGAAGATGGTCGATCTCTACTTCACCTTCGGCGAGAATGATATCGTCTTCATCTTCGAGGCGCCCGATGCGATGGCGGCGGCGAGCATCTCGGTGGCGGGGAATGTAGCTGGACACATCAAGGCAATCAAGACGACGCAACTGCTGACCGTAGAGGAGTCCCTGGAGTTAATGCGTCGTGCCGGGGCACTGGGACCTGGCCCCGCTCCCACTGCCGAGTAAGCGCTGCCCGACCAGCAGGAGTCGTCTTGGTGGCGGCACATCGTGGGAGCACGATCCGCGGCATCCGCCAGGGAGCTCCCGTGCGCAGATTCCATTGAATGCCATTGATGATCGGACGATGGTCGTGATTGGGTTGCCCGGTCCGTAGTTTTTGGGGCGGCAGCAGGGGCGCCGAGCGCGCCCACTGCTCGTCGGCAAGGTCATAACGATGCATACCTCCAGCTTACCCAGGTTTGCAGATACGCCCTAGAGTACGGGGCGCCGCATGAGGCTTGAGCCAGAGGCTTCTGGGCGATCCCCTCGCGCTCCATGGCAGACTTCTCCAGCGTGTCGCCGAGCTTGGGGATGTAACCGAGACGGCCGGCGATCTGGTCGAAGAGGGACGGCATAGACGGGGCCAGTGCAGGGTCGGGAAATCCAACCCCTCTATCCCGTCTCCCTCAGTCACGCTTGGACTCCCTTTCCCTCCCAGCTAGACAACATCAT
>DATBTL010000542.1:0-5813 GCA_036559345.1 Chloroflexota bacterium
CTACAGCGTGGTTGCCTCCGGCGGCAATGTTTCGACCGCGCTCGGCGCGGCGAAAACCACCCTGCAAGCCAGCTACACCACCCCCATCGAAACGCACGGATCCATCGGCCCCTCCTGCGCGGTGGCCGAGATCAAGGACGGCGTCGCCACGGTCTGGGCGGGAACCCAGGATCCTTCCTCATTGCGCGCCAATGTCGCCGACCTGCTTGGTCTCGCGATGGATAACGTCCGGGTGATCGGCGTCGAAGCGTCGGGCTGCTACGGACGCAACGGGGCCGACCCGGCCGCCATTGACGCCGTGATCATGGCCAAGCTGGCGGGGAGGCCGGTTCGCGTCCAGTGGATGCGCTGGGACGAGCATGGCTGGGATCCGAAGAGTCCCGCGACCGTCCACGACCTGGTCGGCGGCGTCGACGCCAAGGGGCAAATCTCCGCCTGGCAGCATGAAGCCTGGATTCCGGCCCAATTCTCTACCAACATCATCGGCGGCACCCTGGTGGGGCACCCCCTCGGCATGGGATCGAACGGCGGCTTTGATGGACCGATGGTCTACAACTTCCCCAGCTTCAGTCAGATTCAACACGGAGAGGGCAATCTGTTCTCCAACACCCCGGAGAGCGTGGGGATTATTGGTGCCTGGATGCGTTCGCCGGGCCAATTCCAGGTCAACTTCGCCATGGAGTCCTTCGTGGATGAATTGGCGAGCGCGGCGGGCGCCGATCCGGTGGAGTTCCGGCTCCGCCATCTCACCGATTGGCGGCTGATTGCCCTGCTGAAAGCGGTAGCCAAGGCGGCGAACTGGCAGTCCCGGACCTCGCCTCAGGCTCACGCACTTACCGGCAAGGCGGGGATCGCCACCGGGCGTGGGGTCGCGATCTCCAACCGAGGCGGCACCTTGAACGCCCAGGTGTCCGAGATAGAGGTTAATCGCGCTACGGGCGAGATACAGGTCACCCGCGTCTTTGCCGGCCAGGATAACGGACTCACGATCAACCCACGGGCGGTGAAGCTCCACATGGAGGGAGCGATTACCCAGTCGGTGAGCCGAACCCTGCTGGAGGAAGTGACCTTCGACCAATCGAACATTACGAGCACCGATTGGAGCACCTATCCCATCTTGACCTTTAGCGGTGCGCCGGTGATCGAAACCCTGCTTATCGACCGGCCGGAGTTGCCGGCAACTGGGGTGGGCGAGCCCTCCGTCAATCCAGTCGCGCCCTCGATCGCCAACGCGGTCTTCGACGCGATCGGCGTGCGGATCCGGCAACTGCCGATGCGCCCGGATCGGGTGAAGGCAGCCCTTGCCCAAACCTTGCAAGCGGCGGCGACCACCAAGAGCTAGGAGAAGCAGCCAGAGCAAAGGAGAGGATCACCGATGAACGACCCCCAGGTTTCCGCCGCTCCGTCCGCTGACCGCGCGTCGTTACAGTCGGTCGATCCTCGTGAGGCACGGCGCCGCGTCCGGCAGCGGCGCCTTATCCTCGTGTTGCCGCGATTCTCGTTCGTCGTGGTGGTCGCCGCTCTTGCCCTTGGGGCAAGCCTCCAGTTCTCTTCCAGCCACGGCGCCCAGGAATCGGCCACGATCTATACGGTGGATCAAGTCCAGGCCGGCCTGCACGCGAATCCCTCGGCCTGGACCGGCCAGAAGATTCGCGTGCATCGATCGCCCGTCACGCAAGGTGTTGCGGCGGAGGCTCAAGCGCCGGCCTATCCCAACGTTAGGGCGCGGTAGGCCAGCGGATACCCAAACGCGGCGGGGCCAACCACCTGGAGAGCGGTCGGAGTGGTCATGCGCGGGTCGGCCTGAAAGCCAAGCACCACGACGTGATGGCCTGCCCGCGCCTGATCCGCGGCGACCGGCTCACCCGTCTCGTCGTCGATCAGGCTGATCACGTCGGGAGTGACGGCCACCAGGACGGAATCGAGGTGAGCGGTAAGATATTCATTCTGAAAGTCCAGCCGCAGGGGACTCGTGAACCGGCCCACGTAGTCTTCTATAGTGACCACGCCGTGGAGCGGCCCGCGCGCCGAGCGGCGATTCACCGCCGTGACAAGTCCATGAAAAAGCACGCATCCGCCGAGGCCGCGGAGATCAAGCATCGGCAAATCCTGGCGATCCACCGCGCGCTGGACGGCCCGACCGAGCGCCCAGGCCCGGCTGTAGCTGCCCGGTATCATGGCCTGCCGCCGGGCCTGGCCGAAGGGAGCGGGGCGGGCCAGATAACTCATGCCGCCCATGGCGATCGTGATCGCGCGCCCGAGGCGCTCGGTGGGTTTCGGATCGCGGGCACCGGGGAGAATCGCGATATTTCCCTCGTCGTCGCAAAAGGCGCAGGGCACGGGATCCTCGGCATACATACTGAGGGTATCCATATAGAGATCGGGAAAGGCGCGTCCCATGGCATCCGCGTCCAGGACCGGGAGCCGCAGATGCGCGGCGGCGAGCAACGGGGTCATGCTGTTGAGGCCCCCCAATTCATCGCACATCAGCGCGCCGGCCCGAGCCCCCAGATGCGCCTCCAGGGCGCGGACCGCGTCGCTGGGCTCGGTTCCCCGCCCCAACCGCTCGCCGAACACCATTGGGGTACCAATCTGGGCCACCGCGACCACCAGAGGCGTGTCCTCTTGCGATTCCACGGGCACGATGGTGATCGGATCGGTATGACGAAGCGCTTCCAGGACCAGCAGCTTCCCCAGTTCGGCCGGCCCACCCCCGCCCGAACCGAGTACGCCGGCGCCCAGGGCGATGGCGTCCAGATCCGCCGGGGTGAGCACCCACGGTTGTCGCGGCAGATCCTCAGCGGTCATGGGCCGCCCCCACGCCAAGGGCGCCAAATGCCTTGACCCGGACACGGGTAACGTTGCCGGGCAAGTAGGTAAGCGGAGCGTCCTCGGCCCAGGCTACCCGCACCGAGGCAGGGTCCGCTCCCGCCGCTACGGCCTGCCCCACCGCCTCGGAGACCGCCAGCGCCAGGGTCTCCTGACGAGACACCCCTTCCAGCGAGACGATGCGATCGACCTCGCCCGAGACCGGGGCCATGGCGGCGCCCACCGCGTTGGCTACCGCGAATTGCTCGGGGATGACGGTGTGTCGCGGGGCCAGGGCGGCGTTGGCGAGCGGGGCGCTCCCTCCTATCACAATCAGAGGGATTCCGGTGGAAATGGCGCCGGCCCGCTGCACGGCCCGCCGCAATGGGAGCCCCAGGATCTCCAGGAGTTCCGGCGCCGCGGCGCGGAGATGCGCGGCTCGGTTCGGGTCGCCCAGGGCAATCAGGCCCGCCGCCACGGCGACATCGGTAAGGGTCACCGTATCGCCGCCGAACACCAGGGCCTGGTCACGGAGGCGTGACCCCACGGAGTCCGGCCCCACCCCCCAGGGCGGCCCGGTCACCACGCTGTCCCCTCCGATGGGCACCTTCACCAGGTCCGGCATGCGCGAGTTGGTACGCACCCCTCCCACCCTTGCGGCGGCAGTTGCCTCTCTGGGAAAACCGTCGACCAGGGCCCCGATTCGCATGGCGCCGCCCCCGGCATCAATCACCACCGCGTCACGCAGCCCGGTGAGAAACGCCGCGCCGCGGATGCTATTGGCGTGTCCGGAGGAGAAGGTGAGGACGGGGAATCGCTCCGCGTGCTCGCCGGTCATCAGGGTGCCGTCGTTCTGGGTCAGATAGAGCGGAGCGGCGATCCCCAGACGGCGCAGCATGGCACGCAAATCCGCCAGCACGCCGCGGGCGCCCGGACGGAGGCACGCGTTGATGATCGCGGCGTTCTCCCGTTCCAGCAGGCCGAGACGGCCGATCCGGTGCGAAAGGCTGATCGCTACCTCGGGGAGGGCCGCGCGCAAGATCTCGGCTGCCTCAAGCTCGGCGGCCCCCGAGACCGGGGAAAAGACCGCCGATACGGCCACCGACTGAATGTCATGGAGCTGGAGGTCCGCCGCGATCCGCCGCAGTTCATCGGGGCGAAGAGGGGAGAGCGTCCGGCCGTCGAAGTGATGCCCGCCATGGGCCAGATAACACCGGCAATCCGCGGCGGCGCGGGCCTCGGCGGGCCAGTCCGCCATGGGCGGTAAGCCCTCCGTGGCGGGCAGACCCAGGCGGATGCAGGCAGATGCGGCCAACTGGCGCTTCTCGAAGGCGTTGGCGAAATGCGTCGTCCCGATCAACACGGCTTCAATCGAGGCGGGCGCCACGCGCCCCTCGCGCGTCACCTGCTCGATGGCGGCGGCGATCCCAGCCGTCACGTCGGCCGTAGCGGGCAGTTTGGCGGCCACCACCACGCGCCCGCCGTCCATCACCACGGCATCCGTACTGGTGTGGCCGACGTCCACCCCGATCCGCACCTGGCGGGGTTCGCTTGCCGGCGCGACCCTGGCCCCGATGTTGTGGCGATACTCGATGCGCCCTTCCGCCTCCAGACGGCGAATCGCCTCGCGCACCGGCACCTGGCTGATCCCGAGCTCCTCGGCCAGCGCGTCAATGACCAGCCGATGACCGGGCGGGTAGGCGCCATCAATGATGCGGGCGCGAATCAAGCGATAGGCGCGTTCGTGCTTACTGACCTGATTATCCAGAGTGGTCACGTCTTCATCGTCCGTGCCTCCGCGATCCTCCATTGGGAGCCGCTTCATCATATAGGATAGCTACATTCGTCTCGGTTAGGGATTGGGATATGGATTTCTCGCGCCTTGACACGCGGCGCCCGAATGGATTATCGTACGGCCTAAATCATATACGATTTATATGATTCTTCGTTTTGCCCGCCGGCGCGGGGCGTCCAGCGACGGCAAGAGTTATAAGGGGGCACCACCGATGACTAGCCTGGACCAGTTACTTTCCTCCGTGGTTGCCGGCGATCTCTCGCGCCGCGATTTCATGGCGCGCGCCGCCGCGCTGGGCGTGGGCGCGGTTGCCCTCTCCCAAATGTCCACCGCGCTGGACGCTCATGCCGAACGGGCCGCCGCCGGCCTCAATACTCTCACCCTCAACGCGGTGCAGGTGTTCGGCAATATTGATCCGGCGATTGGCAATGACTATACGCAGCAAATGGCCCAGATCAATTTTTATGATTCACTCCTGGCCGCCACCGCCGGCGCCGGGGTGAAGCCGCTCCTCGCCGATCACTTCACCGCCTCGCCCGATGCCAAGGTGTTCACCTTCGTGCTGAAGAAGGGGATCAAGTTCCACAGCGGGACCGAGTTGACCTCCGCCGACGTGGTCTACTCCATGCAACGCGCCCTGACCATCGCCTCCACCCCGTCCGCCGTTTGGCAGGGCGTGCTCAAGCCGGCCGGCGTCAAGGCGCTGGACCGCTACACGGTGCGCTTCACCCTCGAACAAGCCTTTGCCCCGTTCCCGAACACCCTCCCTGGGCTCTACATCCTCGATAAAACCCTGGTTACGTCGTACCACAAGAGCGGCAAATACGGGGCCAACGGCGACTACGGCACCGCGTTTCTGGCCAACAACGAGGCCGGCTCGGGGCCCTATACCCTGGAAAGCGATCTCGAGGGCAGCGAGCTGAAGATGAAGAAGTTCCCCGGCTACTTCCGCGGCTGGCACGCCAACTCCATCGACGAGGTACGAGTACTGATCGTCACCACAGACGCCACGGTGATCTCGCTGGCCAAGACTGGTGTGCTGGATATGACCAGCCAATTCCAGGGCATTCCCGCCTACACTACCCTGAAGAATCTTGGCTTCAAGCTGTTTACGGCGCCGACCGAAACGGTGTTCTATCTCAAAATGAACATGGCGCTTGCTCCTACCGACGACATTCATGTGCGCCGGGCCATCGCTCTGGCCTTCGAC
>DATBTL010000543.1:0-8531 GCA_036559345.1 Chloroflexota bacterium
TGGCCATGCGTCCGCGAAGGAGGGACGTTCGGTTGGTTTCCGAACGCACGATCACCATCACCGCCGCGCGCTACTCCCCGGAGCAGGACGCCAAGCCTCGCACCCAATCCTACACCATTCCTTACCGGGAGGATATGGTGGTCCTCGACGCCCTGAACTATATCAAGAGCTATGTCGATGGCTCGCTGAGCTTCCGCTGGTCCTGCCGGATGGGGATTTGTGGCAGCTGTGGGATGACGGTCAACGGCACTCCTACCCTGACCTGCGCTTCGTTCCTTCGCGACTTCTACCCCGGTGAGGTGGTGGTCGAGCCGCTGGCGAACTTCCCCGTGATCCGCGACCTCGCCATCGACATGACCGATTTCATGCATAAGCTGAAGCTGGTCAAGCCGTGGATCATTCGCGAGGACGAGAAACCGATCGCCGACGGTCCCTACTCGCAGACCCCCGCGGAGCTTGAGGAATACGATCAGTACAGCGCCTGCATCAACTGCATGCTGTGCTACGCCGCCTGCCCCGTCTACGCCATGGAATCGGAATTCCTGGGCCCCGCGGCCATCGCCCTGGGCCGGCGCTATTCCCTCGACTCGCGCGACCAGGGCGCCTTAGAGCGACTGAGGGTGCTGGCGACCAGCGACGGCATCTGGGACTGCACGTTCGTGGGCGAGTGCTCGGTGGTCTGCCCCAAGAACGTGGATCCGGCCAAGGCCATCCAGCAGACCAAGGTTGATACTACCCTGAAGTGGTACAAGAATCTGGTGCTGCCATGGGGGCGACGATGAGTTACGCGCGGACGTCCAGGGGCTGGGTGCGTGAGATCGGCGCCGCTCCCGCCGGGTATCGTCCAGTGGATCAGCCCGGTCTGCCGTCGGCCTGGTGGCGGCTCAACCGCCGCTATTCACTCTATATGGCGCGTGAGCTATCGAGCGTGTTCGTGGCCTTGTGGTCTGTGTTGTTTCTGAACCAACTCAGCCAGGCGCGCCGAGGTCCAGCGGCTTACGACGCGGTCGTGGCGGCACGGCGGCGCCCACCCTGGATGATATTCCACGGCATCACCCTGGGATTCGCGATCATCCACTCGGTCACTTTCCTGCTCGCCGCCGGGAAGGGGCCGACCGTGCGGGTGCGTGGGCGCCGGGTTCCCGAGCGCGCGGTGGCCACCGGAGCCTTCGCGGGCTGGGCCGCCGCGTCGCTAGCGGTCCTGGCGGTCCTGCTCCTGGGCGGGCGCCATGAAACGCATGAAGCGAAGGGAGCGCCGGTATGACCGAGGGACACGACCAGGGTCCGGATCGCGCCGAGCCCTTCTGGTGGGGGTTGTTCGCCGCCGGCGGTGGACTCACCGCCCTATTCGCCCCGGCGCACATCCTGTTCCAGCATCTGCTGGGACCGATCGGATTTCCGGCCGCGACCTCGAGTTACGAGCGCGCGCGCGGATTGGCCGCGAACCCGCTCGTCCGCCTCTACTTGTTGGCGCTGACCTCCCTTTCGTTCTTCCACTGGGCTCACCGCTTCCGCTACTACGTAATGGACTTTGGCGTCCTGGGGGCTCGGCGCTTGATTGCCGTTACCTGCTACGGCAGCGCCATTTTCGGCACGCTCGGGGCGGCGCGAACCCTGTGGCGGCTTCCGCGGAAGGACGCATAGAATGGACATCATCCCGCACGACATTGTGATCGTGGGCGGGGGCGCGGCCGGACTCCGCGCGGCCATCGCAGCCGTCGAGAGCAGCGACCGGCTGAGCGTGGCTCTGATCTCCAAGGTCTATCCGATGCGGAGCCATACGGTCTCGGCCGAGGGCGGGGCGGCCGCGGTGCTCCGCGACGACGATTCCCTGGAGAGCCATGCGTACGACACGATCAAGGGCAGCGACTATATCGCCGACCAGGACGTGGTGGAGTCGTTCGTGGCCCAGGCGCCCGAGGAACTGATCCAGATGGAGCACTGGGGCTGCCCCTGGAGCCGCGAGCCCGATGGACGGGTCAGCGTCCGCGCCTTCGGCGGAATGAGCGCCAAACGCACCCTTTTCGCCGCCGACAAGACCGGCTTCCACATGCTCCATACCCTCTTCCAAACCTCGCTCAAATACTCCGGTATCGTGCGCTACGACGAGCAGTTCGTCACCTCGCTCCTGATCGAGGATGGGCGCTGCGTGGGGCTGACCGCGATCGACGCCGTGACCGGTGACATGCGCGCGCTCACCGCCAAGGCGGTCATCCTGGCCACCGGCGGCGCGGGCCGCTTGTTCCCTTTCACCACCAATGCCATGATCTGTACGGGCGATGGAATGGCGCTCGCTTATCGGGCCGGCGCCCCGCTGGCCGACATGGAGATGGTGCAATACCATCCGACCGGTCTCCCCGGCACCGGCATCCTGATCACCGAGGCGTCGCGCGGCGAGGGCGGCTACCTCCGCAATAAAGACGGCGAGCGCTTCCTCGAACGCTACGTCCCCGGCAAGATGGAATTGGGCCCGCGAGATCTGCTCTCGCGGGCGATCATGAGCGAGTTCGAGGCTGGGCGGGGGATCGAGGGCCCGTATGGGCTCTCCGTGAATCTGGATCTGCGCCACCTTGGCGAGGCGAAAATCGATGCCAAGCTGCCCTTCGTGCGGGAGTTGGCGCGCAACTACGCGGGCATCGACCCGGTGCGTACGCCCATTCCGGTGCGCCCGGTTGTGCATTATTACATGGGCGGCGTGCATACCGAGGCCGACTGCGCCACCGCCATTCCCGGTCTGTACGCGGCGGGCGAGTGCGCCAACGAAGGGATGAACGGCGCCAACCGCCTGGGCTCGAATTCGCTCACCGAATGTCTCGTATTCGGCCACCGGGCTGGGGACGCCGCTGCCCTGTACGCGCTGGAGGCGGCCGCCGTCCCGGCCAACCCCGTCTCGGGCCTGGCGGCGGACGAGGAACGGCGGATCACCGAGACGTACCTGAGCCGGCGGGAGGACGGGGAGCGGCTGGCCGCGATCCGCGATGCCCTCCAGCATACGATGGAGAGCGGATGCGGGGTCTACCGCACCAGCGAGAGTCTGCGGCGGACCTGCGAGGAGGTCGAGACGCTGCGGGAGCGGTTCAAGAACGTTCGGCTCGACGACCGGAGCCGCGTGTTTAACACCGAGCTGTTCAACGCCCTTGAGCTTGGCTTCATGATTGATGTAGCGGAGACGACCAGCCAGGCCGCCCTGAACCGCGAGGAGTCGCGCGGCGCCCATGCGCGGCGGGATTTTCCCGCGCGGGACGACGCGCGGTATCTGGCCCACAGCCTGGCGTATAAGACGGATGGGCCGCCGCGGATCGAATACCTGCCCGCGCGGATCACCCGCTGGCAGCCCCAGGAGCGCACGTACTGAATCTTGGCGCTCTCCAAAGAGCAAAGGGAACGCGGGTACACTTCGATGACCGAGGTTGAGCGGCTAGCCGCCTTCGTGGTACAGGCCACCTTCGACGATCTCTCGTCCGAGGCCCGGCGCGAGTTGAAGATCCGCGTCCTTGACTCCCTGGGCTGCGCGATCGGGGCGCTGGGGGCGCCGCCGATTGCCATGTTGAGGGCCCAGATCGGCGAGTTCGGCGGCCACCCGTTGGCAACCATGATCGGCGGCGCGAAGACCGCGCCCGACCGGGCCGCCTTCTACAACGCGGCGCTGGTCCGCTACCTGGACTACAATGACAGCTTCCTGGCTCCAGGCGAAACCTGCCATCCCAGCGATTCACTGGGGGCCGTGCTGGCGGTCTGTGAGTACGTGGGCGGCAGTGGTGCGGATCTGCTCACCGCCCTGGCGGTCGCCTATCAGGTGCAATGCCGGCTCTCCGAGGCGGCGCCGGTGCGGGCCAGGGGATTCGATCACACCACTCAGGGCGCCTACGCCGTGGCGGCGGGAGTCGCCAAGGGGTTGGACCTGGACCAAACCCGCGCCGCCAACGCGATCGCCATTGCCGGTACGGCCTACAACGCGCTCCGGGTGACCCGCACGGGCCGGCTCTCGCACTGGAAGGGCCTGGCCTCACCCAATTCCGTGTACGGCGCCACGCAGGCGGCATTTCTGGCGCGGCAGGGGATCACGGGGCCGCTGGAGGTATTCGAGGGAAATAAAGGGTTTAAGGAGGCGATCGCCGGGCCGTTTACCATCGAGTGGGAGCGTGAGGATCTGGAGATCGTGCGGCGGACGATCCTGAAGCGCTACAACGCGGAGATTCACTCGCAGTCCGCGCTGGAAGCGATCCTCGAACTCCGGCAGGCTCACCACATTCAAGCTGCGGAGATTCAGCGGATCGAGCTGGAAACCTTCGACGTGGCCTACAACATCATCGGTGGGGGCGAGGAGGGGGACAAGGATCTGGTCCACACCAAGGAGGAGGCGGATCATAGCCTGCCCTATCTACTGGCGGTCGCGCTCCTCGATGGGGATATAGGCCCCGCGCAATTCCGCCCGGAGCGCATCGTCCGTGAGGACGTGCAAGCCTTGCTGCGCCGGGTCACGGTGCGGCCGGACCCGGATTCGAGCCGCCGATTTCCCCAGGAAATGCCCTGCCGCCTGGCCATTCAACTGACCGATGGGCAAGTGTGGCGCCGCGAGCAGATGGACTATGAGGGCTTCGTCACCCGTCCGATGCGCTGGGAGATAGCGGCGGCCAAGTTCGAGCGCCTCGCCGCACCCTACGCCGACCGAGGGACACGCCAGGCCCTGATCGAGGCCGTTGCCGCGCTGGACACCATCGCGGTCCGCGATCTGACCGCGATCCTGGGGTCGCTGGAAGAGCAGGCGCTCGAAGCGGCCGGCGAGCCGTTCAACGCGACCTACGCGCACGAGAAACGCGGACAGGAGGACCAGGAAAGAAAGGATGGGGGAGAATGAACGATCGTGCATTCGCGTTCCTTAAGACCAACGAGCGGATGGCCAAGCCGCGCTCCCAGGGGATTACCGAGATTCGCGGCCCCTACTACTCCCCCATGGGACGGCGCTACCTGGCGGATGTTCTAGAAACCATGGGTGCGTACGTGGATAGCCTCAAGTTCGCCGGCGGATCATTTACCTTGATGCCCCAGGCGGCTCTCAAGGAGATCATCGACCTCGCCCACTATCACGACGTGCTGGTGTCCACTGGAGGCTTCCTGGAACATGTTCTGACCCAGGGCGCGGGAGCGGTCGACGCCTATATCGAGGAATGCCGCGAGGTCGGGTTCGATACCATCGAGATTTCTTGCGGCTTCATCACCATTCCCACCGATGATTGGCTGCGGCTGGTCGAACGGGTACAACGGGCGGGGCTGAAGGCCAAACCGGAGATCGGCATCCAGTTTGGGGCGGGCGGGGCCAGCGCGGTGGAGGATCTGGAAGCGGGGGGCACCCGCGACGTGGAATGGGCGATCGGGCAGGCGCGGCGCTTCCTGGAGGTCGGCGCGTATATGATCATGGTCGAATCGGAAGGGATCACCGAGAACGTCCGTACCTGGCGCACTGACGCGGCGGCCCGCATCATTGGCGCCCTGGGGCTGGAGAAGGTGATGTTCGAGGCTGCCGACCCAGCGGTCTTCAGTTGGTACATCAAGAATTACGGACCCACGGTTAACCTCTTCGTCGACCATAGCCAGATCGTGCAGCTTGAGGCGTTGCGATCCGGGATCTGGGGGACATCAGACACCTGGGGCCGAATCTTGACCTATCAGGTGGAGGAATAGGATTGCCGTATGGCGGCACGTAGCGGGGCCTCCGGCTGAGGCCGGCTGGAAGGGGACGACGGCTGCGTCCGGGTGTGTGCGGCGACCACGAACTTGGGGCGCGGGTCTCCAGGCCCGCTTGGTGCGGCCACGGATCGTCATCCGAGTCGCGGGTGGCTGGTAACGCTGGCGGGCCTGGAGCCCCGCGCCCCTAAAATTGGCGGCACCGACCCTGTCCCGTACACCCGGCCTCAGCCGGAGGCCGTTGGACGGACCACTGACGCCAGGGCGGCGGCGACCAGACTGAGGATCACCACGACGGCCAGGGCGGCGCGGAGACTGGCGGCCTGGGCAATGAAGCCGATGGTGGGCGGCCCGATCAGGTAGCCCACGTAGCCGCAGGTGGCCACGGCGGCGATCGCGTTGCCCGACGCCATGCCGCGAGCCCGCCCAGCCGCGCTGAGGACAATAGGGAAGATGGCCGAGAAGCCGGCCCCGACCAGGCCAAAGCCGAGCAGGGCCACCGGCGTCCACTGAATGAGTAAGGCCAGTGATAGGCCGGCGGCGGCCATCGAGGCCCCCAACCGCACCATGATCACGGGCCCGAAGCGGACGGTCAGGCCATCGCCCGCGAACCGTCCCGCCGCCATGAGAAGAGAAAAGGCGGCGTAACCGCCTGCCGCGAGCGCCGCCCCCGTGCCTACGTTATGCAGAAGGTAGATGGCGCTCCAATCGGCGATTGCCCCCTCACCCAGCACCGAACAGAAGCCGATCACCCCAAGAATGAGCAAGGCTCCGGTGGGGAAGGCGAAGGCCACCTTGCTGCCCCCCGCGTCGGCCAAGGCGGGAAGGAGAAAGCGCGCGGCGACCAGGAGGGCGCAGGCCGCGAGCCCGGCCATGGCGAGGAACTGGGGCAGGGGCTGCACCCCGTGGCCGGTGGCGACGCCACTGAGGAAGGCTCCGATAAGGCCGCCAATACTGAAAAAGGCATGAAACGAGGTCAGGATCGGTCGCCCATAGCGGCGCTCCACCGCCACTCCCTGGGTGTTCATGGCCACGTCCATCGATCCAGTGGTGGCGCCGAAGAATACCAGGGCCCCTACAAGGGCCGGCAGTGAGGGCGCGAGGGCCAGCAGCGGCATGGACCCACAGAACAGGAGCCCAGCCGTGACGGTGACCACCGAACTGCCCCAGCGAGCCGCCAGGTAGCCGGCGAGATTCATCGCCACCAGGGCGCCAACCGCGGCCCCGAGGAGGGCGAGACCAAGAGCGCGGGGGCCGAGGTGCAAGTGCTGCTGGATCGCGGGAATACGGGTCGCCCAACCGGCGCCGAGCGTGCCATTGATCAGGAATACCGCGGACACCGCGCGGCGCGCGGCCACCGGTGGATCCTGGGGAGCTGAAATCGACTCCGTGGGCTTCACTTCCCGGTCAGCCTGGGCCGCGGACGTTGACATGGGGGGCTCCCTGGCCTAAACTTGCAAGTGCTTACCAGGATACCCGCTAAATCGCGCGGATTCAATGCGTGACCGTGCGGGTATCCGGCGACGAAGGATGCGTAGAGTGTTGAAACAAGGGCGGCACGAACGGATCGTGACCGTGCTGCACCAACAGGGCCGGGTCCAGGTTGCCGATCTGGTGGCGCGGCTCGACGTATCCGAGGATACGGTGCGCCGCGACCTGGGCGAACTGGCGGCCATGGGGGTGTTGCAACGGGTTCATGGGGGCGCCATTCTCCGCCCCCTCACCGCCCCTTTCGCCGAACGGCTGCTCGACGAATCGGGAGCCAAGGGGGCCATCGCGGCGGTGGCCGCGCGCCTGGCGCGCGATGGACAACTGTTGCTCCTGGACAGCGGCACGACCGTACTGGCAATTGCCCGAAGGTTCCCCGTGGACCTGAAGGCGACCGTCTTCACGACCAGCGTGCCGGTCGCCGCCGCCCTCTCGAATCACCCCTCGGTCGAGGTACATATGATCGGGGGCCGCTTGCTGAAGGCGGCCCAGGCAACGGTCGGCGTGCCGGCGGTGGAATCGATCAAGCGGGTGCGCGCGGACCTCTGCTTCCTCGGCATCTGCAGCCTGGATATCGAGCTGGGGATTACGGTCAGCGATCCGGACGAGGCGGAGGTCAAACGGGTCATGGTCGCCCAGGCGGCCGAGGTAGTCGCCGCCGCCGAGTCCGACAAGCTGAACACGGCCGGTCCGTATCTGGTGGATCCGATCACGGCGATCACCTACCTTGTGACGGATGAGAGCGTCGCGGGCGACCTGCTCGCGCCCTATCAAGCCCAGGGAATTCAGGTACTCCAGGGCTGAGCGCCGACAGGGAGGCCCGATGACCGCGTTATCCGACGACCAGGATGCGTTCGGCCACTTGCTGCACGACTACCTTGCCGGCCAGGATGTCTTCGAGGTGGTCGAACGGGACGATGGGTTTGTCGGCTCGATAGGGAGTCCGAGGCGGTACTTCATGCCTTTCCGGGAGTGGCCGGCCCACGAGCGACGAGCGATGGAATGGGCCCAGGGCCGCGTATTGGATAGTGGCTGTGGGGCGGGCCGGCATTCCCTCTACTTGTGGAAAAAGGGTCTCCAGGTGACCAGCATCGACATCTCGCCCCTGGCGGTTTCGGTGTGCCGGCGCCGCGGATTGCCGGACGCGCGTGTGCTGGACATCAACCAGCTCGATCCGGCCAGTGGACCATGGGATACCGTCCTCCTCCTGGGCGCCAACCTCGGCCTGGCCGGAAACGCCACCGCCGGCGCCACGCTCCTGGCCCGGCTGGCGGCGGCCACCAGCGAGGGAGCCCACATAATCGCCGAAAGCGTGGATCCCAGGATGGTGACCGAGCCCGTGCATCTGGCCTATCTAG
>DATBTL010000544.1:0-3698 GCA_036559345.1 Chloroflexota bacterium
GGTCCACTCGAAGATGGCGCAGGGGATACCCGATTCATCGGGGTTGAGGGGGATCAGCGGGGTAAAGGCCAGGAGGTCGGCCTCCACGGGAATCTCGGGGTCGCGCAGTTCCAGTTCCGCCGTGGGATACCGCCCGCGGAAGCGGCTCTCGGCAAATCGGGGGAGGCCGCCGCCGAGATTGGGATGGATGCCGTGAGATCCGGCGTACGGGGGCGCGATCCGCCCTTCGAGCACCCGCGTGACGCTTGGCTTGGCGGCCTCCTGGGCCCAAAGGGTGAAGTGCGTATAAGGGAGTACGAGGCCCTTCCGCGGCTCGTTCCAGATCTCGAAGTCCCGCAAGTTCCCCCGCGCCCCGATCGAGATCGTCCCGGTCCCGATCCCGCCCAGGGGGAAGGCCACTTCATTGGCGTCCGCCCCGTACCACCGCCCACCGCCTGGAATCGCCGCTCCCCGCGCCTCGAAGGGCATGTTACCTCCTCTATCCATCATATTCGTCACACCAGAATCACGGAAACACGGAGAGTACGGAGAACACGGAGCGCGGCTCCGCGTATGCACCCTCGCTTCTCCACCCCGCATCCCTCTCCGAGGGCAGTCATCCGTGCCTTCCGTTCCTTCAGTGTCTCCGTGATTCAAGACCGCGGCACGGGCGGGCCTGGAGACCCGCGCCCCTACATCCTGCCTCTGCTGGAGGCCCGTATCACTATCCTTTCAGTCCGGTCAACGTTATCCCTTCCACGATGTACCGCTGCCCGGCCAGGAAGATCCCCAGGACCGGCAACACGGCCAGGCACACGCCGGCCAGGATCACGGCCTGACTGGTCTGGCCATATTGACCTGAGAGATAGGCCAGTCCCACCGGCAGGGTGAGATTCGAGGGCGTGTCCAGGAAGATCAGGGCGGTGAAGAAGTCGTTCCAGAAGAAATTGAAGGTGAAGATCGCCAGGGCCGCCAGGGCGGGCTTCGAGAGGGGGAGAATAATCACCAGCAGCACGCGCAGCATCCCGGCCCCATCCACGATCGCCGCCTCCTCCAGTTCGCGCGGGATGGTGAGGAAAAACTGGCGGAGGAAGAAAATGCCAAAGGCGCTGGTCAGGGCCGGGAGGATCAGCGAGGCATGATTATCGACCAGCCCCAGGTGCCGCATCAGAATGTAGAGGGGGATGATCGTGACCTGGCCGGGCACCATCAGGGACGAAAGATAGATCCCAAAAATCAGATCGCGGCCGGGGAAGCGCAGGCGGGCAAAGGCATAGGCGGCCAGGGAGCAGGTGAAGAGCTGGCCAATCGTGATCAGCCCCGCCACCTTGAGACTGTTCACGAAGAACATCCCGAGGGGCACCATGGTCCACGCGGTCACGAAATTGTCGGTGATCGCCGGCGAGGGGATCCAGAGTGGGGGGACGGCGTAGATTCCGGTCTGATCCTTGAACGCGGTCGAGATGCCCCAGAGGAAGGGCAGGGCGATAATCGCGGCCATGATCAGCAGGAAGAGATAGAGGATGATCCGGATCACGAGGGATCCTGGCGACCAGGATCGGCGGCCTCCGATACGCATGGTCGGGAGCGGCGCGGTCATGGCGAACTTTCCCAGGTGACGACCCCGCCTGGGAGCGCGAGCATCTTGCTCGCCCCCGTGGATCGTACATGCATGGCCATTTCGTTACCTCTATCAGACATTTGCGTCTCCCTACTGATAGAACACCCAGCGGCGGCTCATCCGCACCTGGAGGAGGGTGAGGGCCACGAGGATGAGAAACAGCACCATGGAGAGGGTCGAGGCGTAGCCGAAGCGGAAGAAGCGGAAGCCGGTGTCGTAGATGTAGTAGACAACGGTGCGGGTGGCGTCACCCGGTCCCCCATCGGTCATGACGTAGGAGAGATCAAAGAATTGGAAGGCGCCGATCAGGTTGATCACCAGGAGGAAATAGGTGGTGGGCGAGAGGAGTGGCAAGGTGATGGACCAGAACTTACTCCATTCGCTGGCCCCATCGACTGCCGCCGCCTCGTAGAGTTGCGGGGAGATCCCCTGCAAGCCGGCGGTGAACACCACGAACGAGAAGCCGACATTGCGCCACACGTCGACCAGGATGAGCGACCACAACGCGGTGCCGCTCGAATCCAACCAGGCCACTACCGGCAGATTGAGCGCGCCAAGATAATAATTGATCAGGCCAAGGCTGGTGTCCATCAGCCATTTCCAGATGAGCCCCACCGCGATCCCAGACACGATCACCGGAAAGAAGATGATGCCGCGGAAGAGGGTGTTGAGGAATAGGCCCAGGTACCGATGGGCCAGCACGGCCAGGGCGAGCGCCAGCACCATCTTGATCGCTACGTCGCCGAGTACGAATACGGCAGTGTTTTGCAGCACGGTGCGGACCAGGGGATCGTGGAAGAGAGTACGGTAGTTATCCAGCCCGACAAAGGTAGCCGAGGAGAGGCCATCCCAGCGGAAGAGGGTCAGGATCAGGCTGGCGATGATCGGTCCCAGCACGAAGATCACGAACAGCACCGCGCTCGGAAGCAGGAACAGGGCCGCGCCCAAGGTCTCGCGCCGCCGCATCCGCCCAGGCCGCATGGCTCCAGGATGTGGTTGGCCGGTGACGGCGAGCTCCGGCGTTGGGATCATGACCGATCTCCTCGTTTGCTACTCGGCGAACCGCTGATGTGTGGAGGGGCGCCGTACGGGCCCGGCGGCCACCGGCCAGGGGCGCGGGTCTCCAGGTCCGCTTGGTTCGGCCAGTCGCCCCAACCGCCGACCGTGGTCGGCTGGTAGGTACGCGGGGCCTCCGACTGAGGTTCCCCGCCACAGCCGAAGGTCCGCGCCATCCCGTCCCACAACCGGCCGCGGCCGTCGTCTCCTTCCATCCGACCGCGGTCGGAGGCCTAGCGTTCCGCGGAAAAACTACATGCTACACCGTTTGCTTGAGGACGGTGGCCAATTGAGAATCCAGTGCCTTCAGCATGGCGGCGGGAGTCATTTCGTTGGCCAGCATCTTGGAGTACACGGTGTCGAGGGCAGTCTCCATTTCGTTGAATTGCGGCGGGGCCGGGATGGGCCGGGTCGCGTTGAGCGAATCGTAATAGATCTTGTAGTTGTGCGGCGGGGTCATCGCCTTCGCGTTATAGGCGATGGAGCGCCGGGATGGGATGCTCGATCCAAGGCCGGTGATGTACGACTGCAACTCCTTGGTGGTGAGATACTTGACGAAAGTCCAGGCTTCCTCGACATGCGGGGTGTGCTTGTAGATGGGGTTGGCACCCACCCCGACGATGTTCTTCCTGTTCGGTCCGAGGGTGGGAAGGTACTGGATGTCGTAATCGTAGAACTTCGCCGCGTTGAAGGCGGGAACCGGCCAGCGGCCGGCGGAGATCATCCCCAGGCGCCCGGCCTCGAACAGCGAGAAGTCCGGCACCGAGCCGGGACGAGGAGCCACCTTGCTCTTCCAGACCAGATCCTGCAAGAACTGCATCGCCACGACGTTCTGGGGATTGGTCGCGGTCGATTTGGTCAGGGTGGGATCGAGCAGGCCGCCGCCCGCCGCGTACATCCAGCAGACGATCCCGAAGGTGCCGGCCGGCCAGATGCTGTAACCAAAGGGACCGCTCGCCTTCACCTTCTGGGCGACGCTCACGAACTCCTCGGCGGTCCAGTTGGCACTGGGCGTGGCGATCCCGAGCTTCTTGAACATCTT
>DATBTL010000545.1:0-7266 GCA_036559345.1 Chloroflexota bacterium
GCGTCCCGATTTTATTGTCCTCTCTCCCTTTTATTTTGGTTTCCTCAATCGGAACAGGAGCGCCCAGCAATCGTCAGCGGAAGCGATCGAGGCGGAATTGTGGGATCCGGAATTGGGCGGCCTGCAGCGTTACCTTCCCTACACGGAGGATTTCACCTGTCATACCCATAGTGGCGCCGGACCATGGCTGGACTACACGGCGGTGCTGGCGCAGTTCAAATACGTTACCGGACGGGGGGTAGAAGGCGACGCCATTATGGATTTAATCGATTCATACCGGACCGAGGAGGGGTACATCGCCGAACACTTGACCACCCCCCGGCGGTTCAGACACTTCTTCTCAACTCAGTGGAATACCGGGCTGGACTTCGAGAAGGAGTTCGATCGTGAGTGCCTTTTGCCGAACGTACCCTTCGATCTGGTGGTCGAGGAACTAACCCACATGCGCGACGCCTATCACCGGGCCAAACAAACGGTTGACCGCGATCCCTCGGTGCGCTACATCCGCTTTGCCACGCCCCTGATGCGCGCTCACGCCGAGCACGCCCTCGCACTCCTGGCTCGCCAGCAATTTGCCGCCCGTGCCTGACATGCTTTATTCATCCTGAGTCAGTTAGACTGATGGTGGGAAGCCCGATACCCTCAAAAGCGGGAGCCCTCCGGCGAATCCCCGAGCGCTTACCGTTTCTTACCAGACACGGTACGTAAACACCCATTTGGGTGCGAGATCCCTGGCCGGGTTCGCACCTCCCGATGAAGGAGACAGAGCAATTCTCCGGGCTGCCGCACTCTCGATTCCATCCGACTCCCGGCAAGTTGAGCCGGAGCACGGCCGTTCCAGGTGGCTGGCCCTGGCGATCAATGTCGTGATCGTTATGCTCCTCTACGGCATCTACGAATATACACGTGGCCTGGTCCATCCCAACAGCGCGGTGGCGTTGTCGCACGCTCACGCCGTGTGGACCTGGGAGGTCAATCATGGTCTCTTCGTGGAACCTGCCTGGCAACAATTCTGGCTGGGCAAAGTCCATATTCTGGGCTGGATAACCCCGGCCCGAATGGACGATTTCCTCGAAACAGGGTATCTGTACGTCCATTTCTTGGGCACGATTGTATTCCTTTTCTGGTTGTTTTTTCGGCGCCGGCGCTATTTCGCCGTGGTACGCAACGTCTTCTTCGTGACGACCTCAATTGCCCTGGCGATTTACATACTCTATCCCCTGGCGCCGCCGCGGCTGGCCGGTAAACTTTTCTACGACCACCAACTGTATACGTTCAAGGACCCGCTCCGGGGTGTTCTTGGCTCGCTCCCCGAGACCTCGCAAGTTGGGTACAACCCCTATGCCGCCATGCCGAGCCTTCACTTTGGTTGGGCCCTGATCATTGGCTTTACGCTTTTCCTGACCTTACGCCCGTTGGCCCTCCGCCCGCTCGGACTCTGCTATCCCGCCTTCATGCTCAGTGTGATCGTCATATCCGGCAACCACTTTTTCGCCGACGCGATTGGGTCCACCATTGTCGTGACCTGCTCGGCCAGTATCGTCCTTGCCTGGCACACCTGGCGCCGTACGTTGCCCTGGACCTGGCGGTTCCGACGACCCGATTGAGCAGGCCCGTGGAATGCGCGCTATGCATCCTGGCGGTCAAGCCAGGCGATCCGGATTTCGGCATCCTCGGTAATCGCGACGATGATGTCGTCCAGTTCCATGAAAACTTGCCAGATCTCCCGGCCTTGCAGGGCGGCAACTCGTTGGGTGATCGTATCCTCCAATCGCTGGTTCCGCGTACCTTGCCAGATTGTATTGGCGAGGGTCACCAGGAGATCCTCCAGAGACGGGTTGGCCTCGTGGGCCCATTGGCCGTGCGTGCGCGCGAAGCGGGCATGCTCGGGCGGGATGCCGTGCGCCTCCAGAAGGGCCGGACCATCGTTTTCGTGCTTTCGTCCCGGCCCGGTCAGTTCCTCCGGGTGCAGGGTTTTGCCCAGGTCGTGGGTGGCTGCCCCCACCAGCACCGCCTCGCGATCGATCTGTACATCCGGCCAGACGCCGGCCATGGCCACCAGCATGGTCGCGGCGACATGATGCACAATCAGATGGTGCCCCAACAGGCGGGGCGAGGCATCCAGGGACCGGAGAGCGGCCGCGGCGGGCGGGGGCAGGGCCAGGAAACGGAGATCGGCGTCTTTTTCAGCCATTGGTCGGCTCACTTTCAACAGGCGACGGCAAACAAGCCGCCTCGGCGAGAATTTGGCGAGCAGCATGGAGAGGATCCTGGCGCCGGCCCGCTACCTCGCCCACCAGTTTCCGAAACTTCTCATTGCCCGTGAGCGAGCGAAGCACTTCGGTTCGCAGACCGTGCTCCACCAAACCGTGAAGCTCGATCCTTGCTTGGTCGGCCCGCCGCGCGGCCAGTCCATCGCTGGCTTCCTGAAAATGTCGATGCGCGAGGATTTGCTCCCATAGCTGCGGTACGCCGTGGCCGCGATGCGCTTCCGTCTCGACGATAGGAATATGCCAGGGCGCGGCCGGGAGGCGATGCAGCATGGCGCGGAGCGTATGCAGCGCCTCGCGGGCTCCAGGCTGATCCGCTTTATTGAGCGCGAAGAGATCGGCAATCTCCAGAATACCGGCCTTGAGGGTCTGAATCGCGTCACCCATGGCTGGAGTCACCACCACCACGGTGGTATCGGCGGCGGCACTGATTGCCAGTTCGGATTGGCCGACTCCCACCGTCTCCAGGATACAGTACTGGAAGCCGGCGGCATCCAGGATGTGCATGGCCTGGCGGGTGGATAGGGCGAGGCCGCCCAGGCTGCCGCGGGCGCTCATACTGCGGATAAACACTCCCGGATCCTGGGCATGGCGCTGCATCCGCACCCGATCCCCCAGAATCGCTCCCCCTCCGTGTGGGCTACTCGGATCGACCGCCAGCACGGCGGCGGTGAGGTTTTGGCTCCGGAGGATGGTCAACAGGCCATCGACCAAAGTGCTCTTTCCGGAGCCCGGCGCTCCGGTAACGCCCACCACATAGGTCTGACCACCGTGGGGATACACGGCGGCAAACGGCTCATGGGCGGCGGGATTTCCGTCTTCCACGAGCGAGATCAGGCGGGCAATGGCGCCAGGATCGCGGCACAGCACCCGTTCGGCCAGACTGGACGGCATCGACTAGCCGCCCAGAGTGTGGCGGGCAATGACCAGACGCTGGATCTGGTTCGTACCTTCGTAGAGCTGCGTCGCCTTGGCATCAAGGAAATACCGTTCCAGACGGCGCGTTTCACCGGGGGCCGTTAGATCAGCAACCAGATCGAGCGCCGTGGTGGTCACGGCCATTACGGCATCGGTGGCAAGCAGTTTGGCCATGGAGGCGATCCGAGTAAACGGCTGACCGGCGTCGCACAGGCGGGCGGCCTCCCAGGTGAGGGTTCTGGCCGCCTCCATTGAGGTAGCGAGATCGGCCAGCGCAAACTGGGTTGCCTGGGGAACGCGCGCGCCGGCCCGATTGTGCGTGGCAAGAATGCGCACGGCTTCATCCAGAGCGGCGCGGCCAATGCCAAGCGCCTGGGCGCTGATCCCGATCCGCCCACTATCCAGGGCTCGCATCGCCACCTTGAATCCCTCGCCCTCGGCGCCCAGCCGGTTGGCAACCGGGACTCGGCACTGATGCAACACCACCTCGGCGGTTACGGACCCCTTCAGTCCCATCTTGTGCATTGGGCGCCCTACCGAGAGTCCATCAGTGGCGGCGGGGACCAGGAAGGCGGTGATTCCTCGCGCGCCCTGCTCCCGATCCGTGGAGGCCAGGACGGTATAGAGACCGGCTTCTCCGGCATTGCTGATGAAGGTTTTGCCGCCGTCAAGCACATACTGATCACCCTGTCGCCGGGCGGTAACGCGGAGACTGGCGGCATCGCTTCCCGCTTCCGATTCGGTCAAGGCGAAGGCCGCCAGAACCCGCCCCGCTGCCAGATCGGGGACGAAGCGGCGACGCTGCTCCTCGCTTCCGAACCACAGCAGTGGCTCGGTGCCTACCGAGGCATGGACATCCAGGGCAACCGCCGTGGAGGCGCAGGCATACGAGACTTCCTCAACGAAGAGAGCGAAACAAAGATGGTCGAGGCCAAGACCGCCAAGGGACTTGGGCGCCACGATGCCCATGTAGCCTCGTTCCGCCGCCGAGCGGATCGCCGCGGCGGGGAACGTGCCGGAAGCGGCGGCATCGGCGTGGGGCGCAACCTCATCCCGTACCCAGCGGCACGCCTCGGCCCGGAACGTCTCTTGGTGAGGCGCGAGCGCGAAGTAACGGTCGCCAGGTTGCGTGGCATGCGGCGCCGGATCGGTCATTCGCCCGCGTGAGCCTGAGAGGTCGGGCCGTGGGCCTGGATAAGCGCCGCCGGCATCGAGCTCGGCGGGGAAGCAATGTCCTCGTCGGCGGATGCCATCTCCGAGATCTCGGGCCGCGGATTGTATTGGGGTAGCGCCAGTTCCTGCCGGATATGGCCAATCGCCAGATACACGCTGGTATTGGCCAGTTTCAGCTCCTTGGCGATTTGCTTATGCACTCCGATTTCCGGTTCGGGCAGGAGGGGTAGATAAAGTGCCCGCACCTGTTCGATCTGCTCCGGATTTGGCTCGTGCTGGCCCGAATCCCACCAACTGGCGATTGCCTTCTCTTCTCGCAGTTCCTTCACCGCCGCTTTTACCGCCTTGAGAGGAATGCCAAGCTCGGTCGCGATTTTATGGCGGATGCCGTCAAACTCCGGCTGAGCCAACTCAAGATACCGGGCTCGAATCGCTTCAATCTGCTCTGGCGTGGCCTCGAAGGGTTGCCGGACGATGCGGGGCTTTGGCACGCGGGGTGCCTTGGCCACTCTCGGCCCCGGCTTGGCGGCCCGATCCGGATGCGGATGGTGACCGGCCCGTGGGGCGGGGTGCGCGGGACCGTGCTTGTGGGCGGCTGGAGATCCCTCGGCGGGCGCCAGAGCCGGAGGTGGCGCCGGCGCTTTGTAGGCGCCGAACTCCCCTTTATTCTCCTGGCCGGCGCGCAGGACCGCCCGCACGTCGACGGTTGCGGGAGCCGCGACCGGCCGTTGCTCCTGGACGGGCGCCTGTTGGTGGCGGGCCCGCTTTGCCTCCGCATCACAGGAAGGACAGACGGTTTTCTTGGCGGACGGTGTCTTGAAACTTTTGCCGCATACGCTACAGCGGACTTTCATTTTGTTCATCGACTCACTCCCGTCCCAGAATGGCGCGTGCAATGACCAGACGCTGAATCTGGTTTGTCCCCTCGTAAATCTGTGTGATCTTCGCGTCGCGCATGTGGCGCTCGGCCGGATATTCCTCCATGTAGCCATAGCCCCCGAAGAGTTGCAGCGCATCGGTCGCCACCTTCATGGCCGTGTCAGCGGCGAATAGTTTCGCCATGGCCGATTCACGGGCACAGGGAATGCCCCGCTGGCGCAACTCCGCCGCCTCTAGGGTGAGGAGGCGGGCGGCCTCGATGGCGGTAGCCATGTCGGCGATCATGAACTGAACAGCCTGAAACGAGGTAATGGTCTTCCCGAACTGGCGGCGTTGCGACGCATAGGCGATCGCGTCGTCCAGAGCGGCACGGGCAATCCCCACGGCCTGGGCCGCCACGCCGATCCGGCCCGCGTCCAGCGTCTCCATGGTGATCGTGAAGCCCTGGCCTTCCCGGCCAAGCAGGTTGGCGGCGGGAATGGCGCAATCATGGAACAGCACTTCGGTGGTGACCGATCCGCGAATGCCCATTTTGTGCATGGGCTCGCCAAATGAAAGACCAGGGGTGCCCTTCTCCACGATGAAGTCACTGATCCCCTTATGCCCCGCCGCGCGGTCGGTCACCGCCGTGACCACGTAAGTGTCGGCGACACCCCCGTTGGTGATAAAGGTCTTGGTTCCATTGAGGATATAGGTGTCGCCGGATCGGACCGCGCTGGTGCGGATACCGGCGGCATCGGAGCCCGCCTCGGGCTCCGTCATCGCCAGCGCGCCCAGCTTCTTCCCCGAGGCGAGCGGCTCCAGGAAGATCCGTTTCTGTTTCTCGTTCCCGAAGCGCCAGATCGGTTCCGCGCACAGAGAGATATTGACATCAAGGGCCAACCCGGTGCTGGCGCAGGCAGCACACAGTTCCTCCACGATCATGGCGAAGAGCACATAGCTCTGGCCGGCGCCCCCGTATTCCTCCGGCAGGCACACGCCCATTAGGCCCATCTCTCCCATGGCCGCGACCAGGTCACGGGGGAATTGGCCGGAACGGTCGATTTCGGCGGCCCGTGGCCGGACCTGGTCGCGCGCGAACGCGCGCACCGTGCCCATAATCAGGGTTTCAGTCTCATTCAAGGGGTATGGCATCGCGCACTCTCACTTCCTTGGCCCATGCCCTATTGTACCGTGCGCAAGGTGAACGTTATAGGAGAACGGGGCATGCCGCCTGGGGCTTACAGTGCTTCCACTACCATGGCGTCGCCCTGGGCGGTGCCGCTACAGATCCCGACCAGCCCGTAACGGGCCCCGCGGCGGCGCAACTCATAGATCAGAGTCATCAGGATGCGTCCACCCGAAGCGCCAATCGGATGGCCCACCGCCACGGCCCCTCCGTTTACATTGACCGTGTCGAGATCGAGATCCAAGATGCGGGCGCAGACCAGGGGAACGGCGGCGAATGCCTCGTTCACTTCCACAAGATCAATGCTGGACAGGTCGAGATTGGCCCGTTCCAGGGCCTTCCGCATGGCATGGGCGGGCACCGCGTTCATATGCTGGGGCTCCATGGCGGCTTCACCCCAGCTCACCACGCGGGCCAACGGCGCCAGACCGATGCGGGCCGCGCGGTCAGCCGCCATCAGAATCAGGGCGCTCGCCCCGTCGTTGACTCCAGGCGCGTTTCCGGCGGTGATTGTGCCTTCGGGCTCGAAGGCGGGCCGCAAACCGGCCAGCTTGGCGGGTGTGGTATCGGGGCGGGGCGGTTCATCGGTGGTCACCAGGAGTGAGCCGCCTCGATCTTGAGGCGCCTCGACGGCGGTAATCTCGTCCGCGAAGGCGCCGGCGGCGAGAGCACGGGCATAACGTTGCTGGCTGCGGGCCGCGAACTCGTCCTGCTCCCAGCGCGTGATTTCGTACTCCCGGGCGCCGGCACTGCCGTATACCCCCATGTGGACGGAGTTCACCGGACACCACAGGCCATCCACGATCATGGCGTCCCGAACCTCGCCGTTGCCCATGCGGTAGCCCCACCGCGCCTTGT
>DATBTL010000546.1:0-2924 GCA_036559345.1 Chloroflexota bacterium
AGGCCAGCACCTGGGCCTGTCCGGCGGAGAGTCCGGCCCCGCCAGGCCCCAGCGGGGTGTCCAGTCCGCGCGGCAACTCGCGCAGCCAACCGGCCAGGCCCAGGGTGTCCAGCACGGCGCCGATCCGGTCATCGGGCACGCCGTCATCGAAAAGGGTCAGATTGTCGCGTACACTGGCGTCGAAGAGATGTACGTCCTGGGCTACCAGGCCAATGCGCCCGCGCACCGCCGGGAGGCGGACCATCCGTAGGTCCACGCCCCCCAGACGCACCACGCCGGACCCTGGATCATGGAAGCGAGCGAGCAGCCGGGTCAGCGTGGTCTTGCCGCTCCCCGTCCGCCCCACCACCCCCAGCACGCGGCCCGGCTCGATGCGCACACTGATGTCGCGCAGGACCAGGGTGTCCTCCGCGTAGCCAAAGGAGACACCGTCCAGCTCCACCGCCAACGGGCCTGGTGGCAACGCGGCGTCGGGGCCATCGACCAGGCGCGGCGCCGTGGCCAGGAGCGCCGCGACCCGGCCCATCCCGGCGTCCGCCTGTTGCAGATCCCGCACTTCGTCGCGGATCTGCTCGGCCGGCTGGCGCAGCATCTCGGTGTATTGGAAGATCAGATAGACGGTGCCGATCGTCAGGGTGCCGGACCTGAACAGCATGGCGCTCAGGGCAAAGGCGGCCGCCGTGCCAAGCGCGAACAACCCCTGGCTGGTGGCGATCATGGTATAACCCTTCATCTGGCCCTTCCGCGTCACGGCCAGCCACGACCGCATCACCTCGGCGCAGCGGCGCATCACGAAGGCGCCGGCCCCGCTGGACCGGATATCCTCCAGGCCGGACAGGTATTCACCCAGGAAGCCATAGAAATCGGCGCCGGCCTGGCGCTCCGCCGCCAGGATGGGCGTGGCGACGGCACGGATGCGCAGCATGGCGGCCAGGGCCAGCCCGACAAAGGCGCTCAGTCCCAGGCCGATCCGCCAATCCACATGAAAGAGCAGTGCCAACACACCCAGCATCAAGATGCCGTTGCCGAGCACATAGACCACGAACCGCGAGAAGAAGCGGGCCAGGGTGGCCACGTCCCCGTCCACCCGCTCGATCAACTCGCCGGGCGTATGGGCCGTGTGAAACGCGGCATCCAGCCGCAGCAGGTGAGCGACAAGGTCGGCGCGCAGGGCGTTCGTGGCCGTCCAGCTCACGTTTTCGGCCACGTAGGTTTCGGCGACCGCGAGGCCCTGGCCCACCAGGGCCAAGCCCATGGTCAGCAACGCCAGGAAGGTCAGATCGCGCGGAGCCCCGCCGGAAGTGGCCTGATCGATGAAGCGGCTCGCGACCAGCGGCGTGCCCACCTGGACCCCGATGGCGCCGCACAGGATCACGGCCAGCAGGGCCATCCGGGGCCATTGGGGCCGCAGGTAGTGGGCCAACAGCCGCCAATAGCGGTTCAATGTCTGAAAAGGGTGCATGGGCGGCTCTCTCCAGTATGGTGGGGAGTATGCATGGTTGCGACCACGGGTGGGACGGTCGCATACATCGAATAGCTCCAGAAAACGCGGAATAGCCACGGGCGATCATTCCTTCGCCAGTGAGGCGAAGCAGAAGATACAGATCTTCCTCATCTGGCCGCACCGAAAGGTACGGTCAGGGAACAACCGGACACCGTAGCCGCGAGGACCGCGTGGAGCGCATCCGCCAGGAGAGAGCTCTGGTGGTCGATAGGTTTCCGTGGGGAGAGCCGGCGCGCGACGACAGGAGTGTTCGCGATGACCCATCCGTTCCGGACCCCGTACGGGATACCGGGAAGACGCGAGGGAACGGTCAGACGCGGACGATCCTGGCGCGTGGGCCGGCGAGAACAACCACTAGGAGATCAACGGACACTCAGCAGACACACTCCGAGAGGGCGGCGCCACTTCGATCCTGTGTGGTAAGGTGCCGGCGAACCTGGAGTGTTGCCTTCAAGTGCGGTTCTCCTTGTGGTAGTCAATCACGCATCACCATGGGGTGAGCGTAGCACGGCGCGTGCCGCGCCGCAATCGCTCTGTAGTCTATTTTACGCATCCGAGGGCTTGATCGTGCATCGCTTAAGGCTGAGAGTACCGGCGCTATCAGATGACTCGCGATCGCTGCTTGAGCTCCCGCGCCAGTACGGCTCCTGGGAGACGCGGCATATATGGGACACGATTAACGGGTCTTCATCCCCTCCTTATCGTGCCATAATCATGCCGGAGTACCGTATGAATACAAGCCTGCGCGTGGCTCTCTCGGCAGGGCGACCTGACGGCACGCGGCATGGACGCTAAGGAGACCCCCCTCATGACCTTGAGCTTTCTGGTTGCGACCCTGGCCCAGCTCCTGACGCTGGCCATTCTCGTGCGCGCGATCCTGAGTTGGTTCCCCGGCTCCCGTGGGCTGGTGCCGGTGACGGGCCTGCTGGATACCGTCACCGAGCCGCTGCTCGGACCGATCCGTCGCCGCCTCCCCATGGTTGGCGGTTTCGACCTCTCGCCACTGCTGGCGCTCTTGCTGATCGCCCTCGCGGCGTCGCTCCTCCTCGGTGTGCTCGCCGGACGGTAGTCCGAGCGGACACGTGGACCGTGCCAGCGCCCGCATGGGCGGCACGCACCTCGGCTCGCCTCGCTCCTGCTGCCGCTTGGTATGCCATCTGTCCGGCACCCTTGCTCGGCTTCGACACACTTCTCGCCGTTCTCGACCCCGATGTGGTGCGCCGCGCCGCCCGCGGGCGGATTGACGCCGGTCCCCAGCTCAGCTCTCCAGCCCCAGCAACCCCGCCACCGCGCCCGCGTGTTCGTTCTCGGCCCCGCGCAGGGCCGCGAGATACCGGCCGGTGGTGGCCAGGCTGCCATGGCCCAGCCGGCCCTGAATGTCGCTCACCTTGGCCCCCGCGTCCTCCATGGCCCGCGCGTA
>DATBTL010000547.1:0-18572 GCA_036559345.1 Chloroflexota bacterium
CCGCCGCCGCCCTGGCCCGCCCGCAACCCGGTTACGTGGCCATGGTGCGGCGGTTCCGAGATCTCCTGGTGGGGAGCCTGTTATGGGACGACGGCGCCGCTCGATTCCTGCAGGATCCGCTGAGCTTCCGTTGCGTTGCCCACGTCCATGGCGCCTTACGGGCGACTCTGGATGCCCTGATCCTTACCCTGGAAACCGATCTGAATTCCTCGACCGACAACCCACTGGTGCTGTCCGAGGGGGATCGGGTGTTCTCAAGCGCCGGATTCGACGCCACGCTCCTTGCGATCCAGTTCGACGCCTTGCGCCTGGCCTGGCTTCATGTCGGACTCACCGCCGATCGGCGGGTGGAAAAGCTGATCACCTCGACCTTCAGCGGACTCCCTGGCGGACTGGGCCTGGCCGAGGGGGTCGACGGGGGGATCATGATCGCCTCGTATACCTGCGCCTCCCTCGCCGCCGAGGCCCGGAATCTGGCCCTGCCCGCGTCGCTCGGGATCGCGCCAGTGGCGGAGGGCGTGGAAGACCACGCCGGCCTTGCCCCGTTGAGCGTACGCCGTACCCTGGAGATGCACTCCATGCTGGCCCGTATCGCGGCCATCGAGTTGATTACGGCGGCCGAGGCCGTGGACCGCCGGAAGGTAACTCGCCTGAGCCGCGGCGGGGAAGCCGCGTACGCACTTACACGGGCATACGCGCCCCCATATGGACCCGAATGGCAGTTTGCCGCCGAGGCCCTGGCCGAACACCTGCGCACCCGCGGCATCTCCTAACCGCCGTACACGGGCTCCCGGTTCTTCTCCAAATACTCCTCGAAGGCGCGCGGCGGATTCGCCATGGTGAGCAAGGGTCGATCGACCGCGAAGTCCGCCACGTTACAGAGGGTCTCACCATCGATGGCGAATTCGCTGAGAATCTTCCCGATAATCGAGGCGAACTTATAGCCATGGCCGGCCCCAAGGGCCAGCGAAACCTCCGGGTACTCGGGCAGCGTATCAATCACGAAATCGCGATCGGGCGGTAGCGTGTACATGCAGGTCTTGGTGACTACTTCCGGGCCGAACGCGGTCGGTAAATGACGGCGGATGAAACCCTCGACCCGGGCCAACGTTTTCTGGTCCGGCTCGAAAGTACGGGTTTCCGGGGTGACTTCCTGACCTCCCAGATCCTGCGCTACCTTCACCCCGCGTTCCTCGCCGTGGACAGGCAGGCCATAGAAGCAGGGATTGTCGTACCAGATCCAAACTGGGAAGCGATCCGGCTGGAACTGGCGGAGATCCGGAGCGCCATAGTAGGTAACCTGCTCCTGGGTCCAGGTCAGCGGGAGACGAACCCCCAACGGGGCGAGAACCTGGTTGGTCCACGCATCGGCGGCCACCACCAGCTTCCGGCAGCGGTAGGTCGCCTGGGGCGTTACCACCTCCATCCCATCGGGGCGGGCGCTGATCGAGGTGACCGGGGTGTTGTCGAGCAAGGTGGCCCCGTGCGAACGGGCCAGCGTGAAGTGGGCCTGGGTGCAGGCATGCGCCGGAGCGATTCCACTCTGTTCCTGATAGATCGCCACCGTTCCCTCGTCCAGCCTGAATTGGGGGAAGCGGCGCATTACCGCGTCCGCCGAAAGCTCCTCAAAAGGGATGCCAAGCCCGCGCATCCCCGCCATATGCCCGGCGGGTGAGACAAGCCCTCCCTCTGGAAACAGGTCGAGACCGCCGCTCTTGATCAGCAGTGGCCGCCCCAGTTCGTCCCCTACCTCGCGCCAGGCCGCGTAGCTGTGCGCGGCCAATTCGGCGTAGATCTTTTTGTCGTACGACAAGCGAATGATTCGCGAATGGTCTTCCGAGGCGCCCTTGTCATGGCCGAGCGCAAATTGCTCCAGACCCAGGACGGACTTCCCGGCCCGGCGCGCCAACCAATAGGCCGCGCCCGCCCCCAAGCCGCCCAGGCCAATGACGATATACTCAAACTCTTGATTGACTGCCATGGTTATGCCGAAGCCTCAAGGCCGTGCTTGTGCAACTCGAATGCCGACTGCGCTTTCCCGTAGTCGATGTGCCAGGGGCGCCTATCGGCGTCGATCTTCCCCAGGGCCAGAGCCATCGCCCGCACGTGCTCGGCCACCGAGCCGCAGCACGAGCCGATGAAGCCAATCCCCATATCGCGGGCCTCCACCGCGTACCGGGCCATTTCCGAACGAGGCAACTGGAAGGGAGAGAGTTCAAAGGGGAACGCATCAAGCTTGGTGAAGTTCGGATGCCCATCCGGGGTGTGATACGCCACCGGCTGGCATCCGGTATGGCAAGTAACGACCTTGCATACTTCCGCCATGAGCGGCAGGGTGTTCGCGGGGTTCCGCAGACAATTGATCCCCACGATGTCCGCGCCGGCCGCCTCCAGCCGCCGGGCGCATTCCACCGGGGAATAGCCCTCGCGCGATACCGGATCATCCTCGAAGCCCATGGTCACCATTACGGGCACGCCGGACTCCCTGGCGCACTCCAGGGCAATTAGCGCCTCGCCCAGCCAGATGTAGGTCTCGCAGATGAACATGTCCACCCCGACCTCCATCTGGACCGCGACCTGGCGGGCCAGCAGATCACGCGTGTGTTTCTTGGAGGCATCGTCATTCCCATCGTAGGCCCAGGTGAGGCTGAGGTCGCCCGCCACCAGGGCGTCGCCTTCCGTGGCCGCCTGGCGAGCCAGCCGTACCGCTTGCCGGTTGATCTCATCTACCTTCCCCGAGAGGCCGACCGTGGCCAGCTTATCCTCGCTGGCATAGAAGGTGAGCGCCTGCAGAACCTCGGCGCCCGCGTGTAAGAACTCCCGATGCAGCTCCAGCAGAGCCTCCGGGCGCTCGATCACGACCTCCGGCGTAAACGGTCCGGGCCGCACGTACCCCCGTTTCTCCAGCTCCAGAAGGTAGCCGCCATCACCCAGCACCACCCCTGTCGACAACCGTTCCAGGATGCCCCGCCCCATTGCACTTTCCCTCGCATCGCGCTTGCCCAGATCACACATTCAAAATAGATGACGTGCCCCGATTATACCCTGGAAGATTCGCGACCGGATCTTCGATGCCCTATTGGTTGACACCTAAGTGAGAAGCGTGCTACGGTCAGCCCAACCGCCCCTCCGGCACGAATAGCCAGCGGCGGACGGGAAGCAGCGCTCTGTGATTAAAGCAGGAGGCGTCAGAAAATGGACGAAGAGATCAAGGGTTTGCTTGACGACCTACGTCAAGGGCGGCTCACTCGCCGGGACTTCGCGAAAAAGGGTATCGCGGCAGGCATGACTATTTCCGCGCTCGGCCTCATCCTTCATAACACCAGCCCAGTCCGGGCCGCCGGTGCCCGCGCCGTCACGCTCTCACCCCGCCGGGGCGGCACCTTAAGAGTAGCGGTGGTTCCTCCCACCACGCCTCTGGATCCGGCTCTGATCGGTGATGTGGCGACCATTCTGGTCGGTGACAACATTTATAACTTCCTGGTCCGCCTCGACCACAATCTTATTCCCTATCCCGACCTGGCCACCAAATGGACCACATCGGCGGATGGGCTTACCTGGACCTTCCCTCTGCGGAAGAACGTCAAGTTTCACAGCGGCAAGCCGTTCACCGCCGATGATGTTCTGTACACGGTGCAGCGGACCGTGAATCCCAAGACGGGCTCGCCGGTCGCCAATCTGTTCCAAAGCATCAGCAAAATGCAGAAGCTGGATGATTATACGGTCCAGTTTACCCTCAAGGCCCCCAATCCCGATTTCCCGGTCAACTTCGCCGATTATCATATGTGCATCCTGGAGAACAACTTCTCCGGCAGCTTCACCACCAAGCCATCGGGCACCGGCCCCTTCATGCTCAAGGAATACGTGCCGGCGGATCATGCCTTGCTGGTCCGCAATCCCAACTACTTCGAGAGCGGCTTTCCCTATCTGGACGCCATAAAGCTGGTCTTCCTGCCCAACGTTTCAACCCAGATCGCGGCCCTCAAGTCCGGTACGATTGACGCCATGACCAACATCACGCCCACCCAGGCCGAGTCCGTGATGCACGTGCCCGGAATCACGGCGGCGGCAATCGGCGGCACCGGCTTCAATAATCTCCGGATGCGTTCCGACAAGAAGCCCTTTAACGATCCTCGGGTTCGCATGGCCTTCAAGCTGGTCACCGACCGGGACGCCATCAACGTGGCCGTGCTCCGCGGGGTGGGTACGCTTGGCGACGATCATCCGATCTCCCCCGCCTACGGTGAATGGTTCACGAATATCGGGACGCGGAAGCGGAACGTGGCGCGGGCCAAGGCGCTCCTGGCCCAGGCTGGGTATCCCAAGGGATTGACCATGACCCTGACTACCCAGGTTGCCTACGGTGGCTCGGATTTCGCGGTAGCCTACCAGCAGTTGGCCGCCGACGCGAACATTACGATCAACATCGTCCTGGATGGGGGCGGCGCGTACTTTGGGACCGACTGGCTCACCGTCCCCTTGGGAATCACCTCCTGGGGCGCCCGTCCAGTGGTCAGTCAGTTGCTGCAGCAACTCTATGTCACCGGCCAGCCCTATAACGAGGCCCATTACAGCAACAAGAAGCTGGATTCCCTGATCGCCGCGTCCTCCTCCGAACTCAATACCGGGAAGCGGAAGTCGCTGTATAAGCAGATCGAGCAATTGATCAGCGATGATGGACCCTCGATCATTCCCATCTTCACCACTTTCATTTTCCCGTACAGCAACAAGGTCCAGGGCTACCAGCCCATGTCCAACACGTTCCAGTATTACAAGAGCGTCTGGCTCTCGTAAGCGGAGGCGGCTCGTTACCGGGAAGCTCTATTAAGTAGGGGCACCGGGCACCCATCACCCAGGGGGTACCCGGTGTCCCTACGTGGTCGCACACCACACTCCCCCTCTGGGGGGAATATGTGGATAATGAGAAGCGGGTCAAACATGCTACACCCGGCCTCAGCCGGAGGTCCTGTTTCCTACACGCAACGAGCTTGAGTAGGGTGAATGGCTCGATTCCTTATTCGGCGAAGCCTACTGATTCTCCTGGTGCTACTGCTGGTCTCGATCATCGTCTTCGTGGTCACCAGCATCCTCCCAGTGGATACGGCGCAGGCCATTCTCGGCCAGTCGGCGACTCCAGAAGCTTTGAAGGCGCTGCGGCATCAACTTGGCCTCGATCAGCCTGCCATCTTCCGTTACCTATCCTGGCTCGGGGGCTTGCTGCATGGTGATTTGGGCAATTCCCTGATCTTTCAAGTGCCGGCCGGCCCGCTCGTCCTCAACAAGCTGGGGAACTCCGCTATTCTGGCGGGTGCCGCGTTCATCTTTACGGTCCCGGTCTCGTTGGTGCTCGGTATCCTGGCCGGCCTCAATAAGAATCGCTGGCCAGACACCGTGATCTCACTCGTTACCCTAGCCGGAGTAGCCCAACCGGAGTTCGTGACCGGCACCTTCCTGGTTGCCATTTTCGCGACCTGGCTTCATTGGCTGCCCGCCACCAACACCTTCGACACCAGCATCGGTTTCTGGCCACTCGTGCAGTCATTCATCATGCCGGTGATTACCCTGTCCCTGGTGCTCCTTGCCTATATTGGCCGCATGACCCGCACGAACGTGATCGATGTGATGGAGACCGACTACGTCCGCACCGCCGTCCTCAAAGGAGTTAGCTACCGCTCGGTGGTGCTACGCCACGCGCTTCGCAACGCCTTGCTGCCCTCGATCACGATCATTGCCTCGAACGTGGGCTGGCTCCTGGGCGGTATCGTGGTCACCGAGAGTCTCTATGGCTATCCCGGCCTGGGCCGCCTTCTTTTGCAGGCCGTCCAACAGCGAGACGTACCGCTTTTGCAAGACATCACCCTGCTGATCGCCCTGATCTTTTCTCTCTCCAATCTTTTGGCGGACGTCCTCTATGTGGTACTCAATCCCCGTGTCCGGTTTTCGTGAGATGAGGAGCGCGGCATGGCGGCGGTGACGCACGCCAGAGCGACGGGCGCCGGACGTGGCTGGCCGCGCCGTCTGGCGTTCTGGTTGGAGCAGATTCAGGCGCAGCCCCTGGCCGCCTTTGGGGCCTTCCTGGTGATTGCCTGGGTGCTAATCGCTATCTTCGCCCCGCTCATCGCTCCGTACGACCCAATCAAGGGTAGCTTCCATCTCCAGGATCTCCAGGCGGCCCCTTCCGGGGCTCATTGGTTTGGTACCGATGATCATGGGCGCGATATCCTCAGCCGGGTGCTTTTCGGCAGCCGGTCCGTGTTGCTGCTCTCCGGCATCTCGACCCTGGCCTCCCTGATCTGCGGCACCATCGTGGCCCTGGTCAGCGGCTACTATGGCGGCGTGGTGGACGAGGTGCTGATGCGGATCGCGGACGCGGCCATGGCCCTCCCGGCCGTCCTCCTCGCCCTCCTAATCCTGGCCATGGTAGGACCAGGGGATCTCGGCCTTTTCGCCTCCACCGTGATCGTCTTCTCGCCCCTGGTGGCCCGGGTGGTCCGGAGCGCCGTGCTTCCGCTCGCCGATCGCGAGTTCATCGCCGCCGCCAGGTTGCGCGGGGAGCGCGGCCCGGCGATCATGCTCCGCGAGTTACTCCCCAATCTGCTGGGCGTCCTGGCCGTGGAGGGGTCAATCCGCCTCGGCTACGCGATCTTCCTTATTGCCTCGCTCGGCTTTCTCGGGGTCGGGGTGCAGCCGCCTACCCCCGACTGGGGCGTGATGGTCAGCGAGGCGCAGAATTATGCCTCGGTCTCTCCCTGGATGGTGATCTTCCCCGCCCTGGCGATTTCCACCCTGGTGATCGGGGTCAATCTGGTGTCCGATGGAGTAAAGCAACTGATGCTCTCCCTGGAGCAACGGGGGGGCGACGCGCCGGCCCCGGAGCAGCCGGTGCCCGCGCCCGAGGTAGCGGCCTCATGAACGAAGCGCCGCTCCTTGAGGTGAGAAATCTCAGCGTCTCCTATCGACAAGGAAAGGTTGCGATCCCGGCTCTCCGCGACATCTCCTTTACCCTGCAAGCGGGCGATGCGCTGGGGATCATCGGCGAAAGCGGCTCGGGTAAGAGTACGCTGGCCTGGGCGATCATGCGCTACCTGGGGTCGAACGGCGGCGTCGACGAGGGCGCTATCCTCTATCACGGACGTGACTTGTTGCAAGCATCGGACAAGGAGATGCGCGCCCTCCGCGGCGATCGTCTGGCCATGGTCTACCAGCAGCCACAGGCGGCGCTCAACCCGTCGATTCCTCTGGGCAAGCAGATCGCCGAAGTATTCACCACCCACCGTGGGGTTGGCGAGGACGAAGCAGGCAGGCGGACCTTGGAGATGCTGGAGCGCGTACATATTCACGAACCGGCCCGCGTCGCCCGGCTCTACCCCCACCAGGCCAGCGGCGGCATGCAACAGCGTGTGGTGATTGCCATGGCCCTTGCCACCGAACCCGATCTTCTCCTGCTCGACGAGCCCACCACGGCGCTCGACGTGACCACCCAGGCGGCGGTACTGGAGTTGCTGGAGGAATTGCGGAAAGAGTTCAATACCACCCTCATCTTCATTGCCCATGATCTGGCGGTAATCACTCGCATCGCCGACCGAGTTGCCGTGTTCTACGCCGGGGAGATGGTCGAGCACTCGAGCCTCCGTGACCTGTTCCATAGTCCAAGGCACCCCTATACGCGCGGCCTGATTGACTGCCTCCCGGCCCGTGGCGGCGGCCAGTCCCGTCGCCCGCTGATCCCCATTCCTGGTCGCCTGCCCAGCCTGACCAACCTCCCGCCGGCCTGCGTGTTCGAGCCGCGTTGCCGGTACGCGGAAGCCGACTGCACGGTGATCCGCCCCGAACTCAAGGAGGAGGAGGATGGGCACGCCACGCGATGCCTTCACTGGCGCCACCTGATCGTGAACGAGGCCAGGGTACCGGCCACCGACAATGGGAACGAGCTCGCCGCCGAACCGATGCCGGGTTCAGATGCTCCGGCCTTGCTTGAGCTCCATGGGATCGCCAAAACCTTCCATCAAGGGTCGGCGGGAGCCGGCTGGTTCAAAGGGCCGAGCCAACATAACACGAAAGTGTTGAGCGCCGTCACTCTGCAACTAGCCAGGGGTGAGACGATCGGATTGGTGGGGGAAAGTGGCAGTGGGAAGACCACCCTGGCCCGCTGTGTCCTTGGGCTCACCGCCGCCGACGAGGGCACCATCACCTTCGGCAGCCGAGACCTGCCGCTCAGGCTGGACCGGCGCGGCAAGGACACCCTAAGCGAACTGCAGATGGTGTTTCAGAATCCCGATATGTCGCTCAACCCCCGCCACACCATTCGCACTATCCTCACGCGGCCCATCCGCCTGCTCGAACGGTTGGGGAAGCGGGAAGCCGAGGCGGCGGCCCGGGATCTTTTGCGAGCGGTCAATCTCGATGAGCACTATATGGACCGCTTCCCCAGTCAATTGAGCGGGGGAGAGAAGCAGCGAGTAGCGATTGCCCGTGCTTTCGCCACCCGGACCAAACTCGTGATCTGCGACGAGCCGGTCTCCGGCCTCGATGTCTCGGTGCAAGCCACCGTACTCAACCTTTTGCAAGGGCTGCAAGCCCGCTGGGGAACGGCCTATCTCTTCATATCCCACGACTTGCAGGTCGTGCAATATCTTGCCGATCGGGTTGTGGTGCTCTACAAGGGCTACATCGTGGAATCCGGAACCACCGATCAGGTGTACAGCGGCCCCAATTGTCCCTACACCGAACTCCTCCTCGCCTCCGTCCCGGTCCCCGATCCCGACACGCCGACCGCCCATCTGGCCCTGTACAGCGAAACCAAGCCCGAGGTGCTTGACGGCCAGGGTTGCCCCTTCAAGAGCCGGTGCCACCGGCACATCGGCCCGATCTGCGACCAGGTGTTCCCGCCCTTTCAGATCGTTGGTCCCGGCCACGGGGTTCTGTGCCATATTCCGATACCCGAATTACCGCGCGGCGCAGGTCTCGGCACGGCGACAATCGCTCCACCGGATACGGTGGCCGCGGAGGGTGAGACGCGGGATACGTGATCGCTGGCGCGATGCGGAAAGCAGGCATGCCTAGCCCTTCCGTGCGATGGTGATGATCTCCGGTCTCGTGTCGGTGAGCGGGCGCCTGGTCCAGTCCCCGAACTGCTCCTCGATCGCCAGGCCGGCCACGGACAGGAACGATGATAGCGCATCCGCGGCAAGGAACCTGAGCGTACCGCGGCTCACCAGTGGACGGTCCCAACCGGGGCTGGTGAACGTGTTGATACTACGAACGACGCCTCCCTCAACCGGCAACTCCACCTGATACTCACGTCGCACCGAGCTGCCGGTCGCATCAGTCACCTCGCCCGTGTAGTCCGTCGCCCAGCGCTCCCACCCGCGAACCAGCGGGTTGCGCGTCTCAAACGCGAAGTACCCACCGTCGATGAGAGCCGCTCGGATCGCGGCGAGCGCGACGCGTATCTCGTCATCCTCGACGAACTCCTGGAAGGCATGACCGGTCATGACCACCAGGTCGAACTCCCGGTCCCATCTGACCGACGACAGGTCGCCGTGGATCCACTCGATGTCCGCCCACTGACGCGCTTGGTTGAGCATGCCGCGAGCCGGATCGAGTCCGCACAGCCGCCCGGTATGACCGGACTCCCGCGCCAGGTGCAAGAGTGCGCCCGTCCCGCACCCTACGTCAAGCACAGCCCTCGCAGACATCACCAATGGGAGGTAGAAGCCGAAGTCCTCGCGCTGCGTCGGCGGGGGGCAGAATGCGTCATACAACGCGGCAAGACTGTCATCGGTGAACTGACGCTCGATCATGGCACCAGTCTGCTCAACCCGCCGTTAAAAATAACCGGAGAAAACACTAGCCGCCCATCACCTCGTCCGCGAACAGGCGCAACCCATCCAGGTCATATGGCGCCCCGACGCCCATGATAAAGTGCGTGACCCCCACGTCCTGGAAGCGGGCCACCCGGTCGCGAATCTCGGCGGGCGTCCCAATGAGCCACCGCTCCCGGTCGTCCTCCACGCGCTTCCCCACGCTGGCCGCTAGCGCGCGAGCTTTCGCCGCCGCTTCCTCGTGCGTCCGGGCAATCGCCAGCAATGGATGGACGGACAGGGTGATCTGACTGAAGTCGCGCCCGATCGCCTGACAGTTCCGGCGCAGTTGTTCAATGTGAGGAGCCATGTCGGTCGGCGAGCCGAATCCGTTCCATTCGTTGGCGTATTTGGCGGCCTTGCGGAGGGTTCGGGCCCCATTGCCACCGATCAGGATCGGCGGATAGGGCCGCTGCACCGGCTTCGGTTCGCACGGCGCGTCCGTGATTGTGTAGTACGTGCCGTTAAAGGTGGTTCGGGGCTCGGTCCAGAGCGAGGTGACGATCCGCAGCGTCTCCTCGAGCCGATCCATCCGTTCTCCGATTGGAGGGAAGGGGAGCCCATAGGCGCGAAACTCCCGCTCGGCCCAGGCGGCGCCCAGGGCGAATTGAAAGCGGCCATTGCTGATCTGGTCCACCATAACCGCGCTTTTGGCAAGGGTCGCGGGGTCGCGATAGAGGACGCCGTTCACGAGGATGCCAATCCGAATCCGGCTGGTCGCGGCGGCCATGGCGGCGCTGGTGGTCCAGGTCTCGAAGCAAGCCCCATCATCGGCCCCATCTGGTGGCAGGAGATGATCGAAGTTCCACACGCTATAGTAGCCCATTTCCTCAACTGCCCGAACCGCCGCGATGTATTCCGGCCAGGTGGTGTGTTGGGCCTGGACCTGTACGCTAAAGCGCAAGGGATGGTCCGATGGACTGGACATGAACGAGCTCCTTTACTCTTCCTTCAGTATGGCATAGGCACGGCGCAATTGGGCTCGTTGTTCCTCGCTGGCCGGCGCATTCGCTAATTCACCGATCAAGGACTTATAGCGGGCGTCGATCTCCTCGGTTGGCGTGCCCACCGAGAGGCCGAGGGTACGCAGCGCCCGAGCGCGGGAGTTGTACCGGCTCACCCATTCATCGCGCACCCGATCCAAATCGTCATCCGACCGCTGCCGTGGGCGGCGGCGCTTTTCCGCCCGCTCATTTGGCAAGGCGTCACCTTGCGCCCGCTTTGGCTTCCGCCAGAAAGGTATGTACCAGCCAGAATTTCTCACAATTTTTTGACCAACCGATGATTTGGATTCCAGCAGGAAGCCCGTGGACGCGGCCGCGGCCGGTGCTGATCCGGTTTCCAGGTGTTATGTTGGTAACTCGTGACCGCGAAAAGAATCGCTGTAAGGGTATCACAGCCGCCGTCCAGTCGGGGGTGCCTGTCCACTCTCCCAAGATCACGCCTCCAGCCGGTTCGCTACACTCCGCGTAGGGCTGCCTGACCGCGCGCCAACCCAGCCAAGTACCAGGCATCAACGAGAATGGAACCCCATGGCACGACGCCTCCCCCGCATTCTCCAGATCATCATGCTTCTCGTCGCGCTCGTACTCTCCACGACACTCCCCATCCGGCCGGGCGTAAGTGCGGCCCCAGCCGCACGGACGGAAGACTCCACCACCTGGGCGCCGTCAAGAGTGGCCGCGCCGCTCAAATCCCAGGCTACAGTGACGGCGAAGTCCCCACCGGTAATCATGGAGCAACTCACTCCCATCACCAGGGAGTCGCACGGCCTGAAGCGATCGGGCGCAGGGTGGACCGTGGCCCCGGGCGGAGGGGAACTGGTGATCAGCGCGCGGAGCGCGCTGCCTCTGGCCAGCCTTGGCGCGTCATTCGCGCTCGACCGATCCGCAACGGTGAGCATTGGGGCGCGGGATGGAGGAGCCTGGGTGCCGATGTCCCTGGCCGAACCGCTGGAACGCGATGGCCCAGGGACGCAAGTGGTTGATCCGTTTACGCTTCCCTCGGGTACCCAGATGGTGTCACTGCGATTCCAGTTTTCCCGCGGCAAGGCGCCAGCGGTGCTGTCGCGGCTCAGGGTATACGGCGTGCCGGCGGCGCCGGCCCAACGCCTGAATCTTCCCGCACCCTTCCCGCTTTCTCGGATAACGCTCGGCCCAGCGGTGAATCTTGCCGAAGGGTTCGCGTCCACCCTCGCGCCCGCCACCCAATTCTCGGCGCCGGCAATCAGCGGGTCCGCGGTAATCTCGCGATCCGCCTGGGGCAGCCCCGATGGCGAGGGAAGTCCCCGCTGGATTCCCTTCTTCAAGCAGCCGTACCACATCATCATCCATCATACCGATACTGGCTACAGTGGTGATGGATCCGCGGATGTGCGAAGCATCTGGACCTATCACACCTTCGGAAATGGGTGGGGTGACATCGGCTACAACTATGTGATCGACCCACGGGGAAACATCTACGAAGGGCGGGCCGGCGGACCCACGGCGGTGGGCGCCCATACAGAGCACAATAACTATGGTGCCATCGGCATATCACTGATCGGCAACTTTGATTCCCAAACCCCTCCCCCAGCCATGGTCAACGCGCTGGTCGGGTTGGTCTCGCGACTGGGCAACCAGTTCGGCATCAACATGGAGGGCGTCACCGATGACGGGACCCTTACCTTCGCGAATCTGGCCGGTCATCGCGACTTCTATGCTACTTCGTGCCCTGGAATCAATGTCTATCGGTTGCTCCCAATCCTGAAGTCCGCTGTCGGGCGCCAGGTGCGAAGCGGGGCCAAGCTGGACGGACCGGCCACGATCTATGTCGCGGGCGCCGCGCCTTCGGTTGCCCTGCTTCGCTTAAGGAACACGGGAACCACCACCTGGAATGGGCGGTTCTCCGTGCGCAGGCGTGCCGGTAGTCTTCCCGAGCTCCCAGGCGGCTACAATCTGCCGGGCATCCCTCCCGGCGGCACGGTCAGCGTCCCCCTGTTTCTCCCCGCTCTCGCTCCCGGCCAGGTATTACCCACGATCTGGCGAGTCTACGATGCCTCCGGATTCCCAGCTGGGGCTCCATTCACCGTCACGATCAGCGTCCTGGCCGCGGGACAGCCCACGCCGGTTCCGTCAACGTCCACCGCGACCGCGTCCCCGTCGCCCACCCCGTCTCCTCCCGGCACCCCTACCGCCAGTCCAACCCCTACCAGGGTAGGAACAGCGACCGCTACCTCCACTCCCAGCGAGACCGCGAGCCCGGCCGAGTCGCCCACGGTCTCGCCCATGGTAAGCGGCACCCCGTCGCCCACCGCTACCTCCCTGATCCAGCGGCTGTTGCCGGTCATCACGGGGTCGCCCACCAGCAGTCCGTCCCCCACACCCAGCCCGACCCAGGGAAGCTATCTTCGCCCAGCCGGGTCTCGCGCGACGGGAGGCGGCTCGAGCCTGAACAGATCACATGATCTGGCTACCAGCGGCAGCTCGATCCGCCAATCCTCGATCGCGACCCGACCCAGCCTCTTTGCCGTGGCCGAGGGCGCCCGCCTTGGCGGAACATCAAATCAGGCGGGATTCCCGGACACCACCCGAGGAGCGAGCCGCCTCTGGTATTTCGCCGAAGGATCGAGTGCGGCCCGCGACCGCGAAACCCTCGCCTTCGTCAATCCCGGTGCCGATCCGGCGTTCGTGGTCACCACCCTGGTCCGCGCCGATGGCCGGCATGCCTACGTGGTTACCGACGTGCCGCCAGACGGGCGGGCGACCCTGGACGCGACCGACGCGGCGGGACCAGGCGACAGCCTGGGGGCAATTGTCCAGGCTAGCCGGCCCGTGTATGTCTCCCGCACCGAATATCATGGGAGCCTCGCCGATGAAGGGACCGGCGCCGTGACCACGATCGGGCTCCGGGCGCCCGCGCCGGCCTGGTATCTGCCGGCCATGCCGGTGGTCGCGGGAGAGTCGGAACGGCTCTCCTTGCTGAACCCCGGCGCCACACCGGAAACCGTAAGGGTTTCTCTGGTGGCCGGCGGTGTGCTGCACCCGTACCAGGTAGTGGTAGTGCAGCCGCTCGGCATCCGTATCATCACCCTCCCCCACGGCACCGCGTCGGCGGAAGTGCGCCAACTTGGCACCGGCCCCGGAGTCGTGGTGGAGTCACGACAAAACTACCAGGGCGACCTCGGTTTTACCGCGGCGAGCGGCATCGACAGCCTGTCCGCGAGCGGGTATTTCGTCACTCCATCCGCCGGCGGCGGTCGAGATTCGCTGGTGCTGTTCAACCCAAACTCACGGGCTTCCACCGTGCGGTTGAGCGGCCTGGACGCGCGCTTCCATTCCGTGTGGTCGCGAAGTATCCGAGTCGCGGCAGGCCGGCAGGAGAGCATCGGCCTGCCAAAGAGTGACGGCGACTGGAGCGCGGTTTCCTTCCAATCGGATAGTCCTATCGCCGCCGGCTTCTTCGGATTACTGGCTCCTGGCGGAGAGCCCAGTCTCGCAAAGCACTACCGCGGCCTGGTGACCGAGCACCTGACGGCCCCGGCCCGCCAACATGTCTTCAGCGAGGGTGACACACGGGACGTGATCAGCAGACCCAGCGAAAGCATGTCCCTGGCAAACTCCACTGGCCAGCCAGCGTCGGTCTCGCTACTCCTCCTGGCCACAGGTGGGCGGCGGCTGACCAAAACGGTGACTGTCGCCCCGCGTACGGCCACCACCGTGAATATCAATGCCTGGGCGCCCCCAAGCCAGCACGGATTGCTCGTGCTCTCCGACCAGCCGATTCTGGCGGCCCAAACCATCAGCTTCAATCAGGGAGCGGATCGGCTCTACGGCAACGGGGTGACCGCGCCATGAAGCGGTATGCGCGGCGAGGAAGAACGGCCGGAGGTCTGGGAGCGGCTATGCCTCCGGCTGGAGGGGATCAGTGAAGAGGTCGTCTACTGGGTAGGTGAAGCCTGGAACAACGTCCTCCCCATCCAGAGTGCCACCGACCGTGAGCACGGAGACCGGTCCGGCCAGCGTGTCCTGATGCCAGATGTCGATATGCCCGCTCTGGGGCCACACCACCCAGACCAGGCGGGTTTCCGCGCGCAAATACATACGGGCCTTGGCCGCCATCTCGGCGCGAGATTGGGAGGGGGACGCCACTTCAACCGCGAGATCGGGAGCAAAGGGGATAGGCTTGGCATCGTCCGGAGCAAGAGCGTCGCGTTCGGCGAGATAGAATGCAACGTCTGGAATAAGGCCTGTTTCGGCGCCGGGAAACTTGTACACTCCGTCTGCGCCGGTGATCACCCCTAGGCGGTGCGCATTGATATACGTGCCGAGTTGGATCGCTAGCCGTAACGCAAGGCGACTCGCCTGTTTCCCACTCCCAGCCATCCGGACCAAGACCCCTTCAACCACTTCATAGATGTACCCGTCATCAGGAAGTTCCAGCAGAATATCGACCGTGACCGGGCCATAACCCGGCACAATTTCGGCCCAGGGGGCCAGGGAACGTTGTGGGTGCGTCCGTGCGGCGGTGGTCATCGTGAGCGCCTCCTGTACACCTGTATCATACCGCGTCAATGGCGGAAGCGGGCTCGTTTTCCCAGCCTATCATTGGATCGCTAGATCGTGGTGATCTTGAGCGCGGCACCGGAATTGAACCGGCCCAGCAGTACGATGCGCCGCCCGATCGCGGCATCCTCCACGATAGCCACGGGAGCGTGGCCTGGCCCCGCCGTCCGCAGCATTACGGTAATCTGGTCGCCCTTGCGGAACCGCCCCACTCCCACAGCCACCGTTCCCGCCACCACGGCCCGCTCATTGGCCCGGCCCGGATTAGCACAATAGGTGACAATGGGATTGCTCACCACGACCCTTGCGTTCCCGTCGGTCAGTAGGAAATGGCTGCCGCCTGGATACCCTGCTCCAGTCACCAGATCCAGTGACAGCGGCCCCGCTTGGCTGAGGCTGGCCTGGACGGCACAGGAGCGCACCAATTGAACCAGCACGGCCGACTGGCTCCCCTCGTAGTGCCGATCACCCGCATAGACGGCCAACACGCGATGGCCACCGGGAGGGAACTGACTCTCGGTCAGACTCGCCTGGCCAAAAGAGTCCAGAGGGGCGAGCGCCAAAAGAGTGGGCGTCGGGCCGCCAACATCCAGGAAGGACACGGTCCCCGTCGGCGCGATCCCGCTTGTCCCGGCCCCGGTGACCCGGGCGGTAAAAATCACGCTCTGCCCCACATTGGTGGTGGAGTTGGTGGCCCGCAGGTCGGTCACGCTGGCATTCTGACCCATGGTCACTCCCAGTTCAGCCTGGCTTGGGATAAAATTGGCACTTCCCAATCGATTGAGAGCCGGCGTATAGGCCGCGTTGAGGTTGCCCGCCCCACTGGAAAAGCTATCCAGGGCCAGAGTGGCCGCGCCGGCCGCGAGGGGAACCGGAGGTCCGAGGGTAGTGCCGCCCTGTGAGAAGGTCACGGTTCCGGTGGGCAGGTCCACCCCAGTCACCGTGGTACTGATCACCGCCGTCAAGGACACGGGCTGCCCATTCACCGGGGTGGCCGGGCTCGTCCGCAGGACCAGCGTCGTGGGGGCCGGATTCACCATGATCATTACCCCGGTCGTGGCCCCGTGAAATTCAGAGAGAACTGGCGTAAAAGTAGCAAGCAACTGCTGATCGGCGCCGGCGGGAAGAATCGCTCCCATCGGGGGAGAATAGGTGATGAAGCCTGGGATAGGTATCCCGCCCGCCGTGGCCGTGGCGTTCAATTGCAGGCTACTCAAGGGTGTCCCATAGCTGATGGCTCCTGGAGTCGCCCAGTTGAAGGTGAGGGCTGGAACGGTTATCGACGTGGCGGTGGCTAGCGGAACCCGCACCGAGGCAGCCCGCACTCGACCAGCGGATCTACCGCCCATGGCGGCCACGAACAGCCCAAGGAGTAGGACAGCCAGCCCGATGAGAGACCACCGGATCTGGCCACCGCGCCGAAGTCGAGGGCCGCTGGACCAGCTATCGATCGGTGTGTGCGTTTTCATGATCTGCCAGCTTTCCCCTCTACCACGGTTGCGGCCCCCGCGCACCGTGATGCTCAAGACTCAACGAGCTTACCGGCGCTCCCGCCGCTTCAGGATAGCACGGGTCAGCGAGCACCGGTTGACCTCTACTCAGGGCTGAATTGCCGCGGTCCTTGCCCCACGGTGCCACTTCCCCTACACTCGCTTGGGGACTGATGACGTTTTCTAACGGGCCAATCACCCGCCGGGATCATCCATACCCGCCAGCTCATCACGGTCCCACGGGGTGCTACTTGAGGAATGAAACAGCGAAGGAAAGTAAGATGGACGGAAAACGACGGATCAACCCACAGAACCCGGCGCGGAAAATCCGCGGTCGCAAGCAGAAAAAGAATGTGCTCCTGAACAGCGACGCCGTGGCCCAGTCACCCAGTACCCCGGCGGCCGTCCCGGATTCCGGAGCCAAGTAGACAGGTAGCCGGTCACTCCCTCGCGTGCCGGTAAAACTCGAGGGGAACCGGCTGTAGGGGGGTGGCGCCCAGGATCAGATCGGCGGCCTTTTCGGCCACCATCATCACTGGAGCATAGATGTTCCCGTTGGTGACATACGGCATCACCGAAGCGTCCACTACCCTCAACCCCTGTAGACCATGAACCTCCATGCTCGTTGGATCCACCACGGCCATCTCGCCGATGCCCATCTTGCAGGTGCATGATGGATGCAGCGCGGTCTCCCCGTCACGGGCCACCCAGTCCAGGATTTGCTCATCCGTCTCGACGCCCGGGCCTGGTGAAATCTCGCCCCCGTTATAGGCAGCAAACGCGGGTTGGCCCAGGATCCGCCGGGCGGTGCGAATCGCCTCTACCCATTCCGTCCGGTCTTGGTCGGTGGACAAATAGTTAAACCGGAGCGCCGGACGCACGCGCGGATGGGCGGATTTAATCTTCACTGATCCGCGCGCGTCGGAATACATGGGCCCGATATGCACCTGATAGCCGTGGCCGCTCGGGGGCTTGGTGCCGTCGTAGCGGATGGCGACCGGGAGGAAGTGGAACATCAGGTTGGGATAGGCGACCGTTTCATTGCTTCGGGCGAAGCCGCCCGCCTCGAAATGATTGGTCGCTCCCCACCCGCTCCGGAGGAACAGCCACTGTGCCCCGATGAACGGCCGTCGCCAGGTCTCCAGGGCGGGCGCCACCGAGACCGGCAACAAACAGGAGTGCTGGACATACACCTCCAGGTGATCCTGCAGATTCTCTCCCACCCCCGGTAGATGGTGAATCACTTCGATGCCGTGCGCTTTCAACTCGTCGCCATTCCCGACCCCTGACACCTGCAGCACCTGCGGTGAGTTGATGGCGCCCCCGCAAAGGATGACGTTGCCCGCCCGTACCTGTTGGGGTGCGCCTTTGCCGCGCGTATACTCCACTCCGACCGCCCGCTTCCCCTCAAAGAGGATCCGGGTGACGAACGCCCTCGTCTCCACCCTCAGATTGGGGCGCCGCATGGCGGGATGCAGGTAGGCGCGCGCGGCACTGAGGCGGCGCCCTCGGTGGATAGTCCGGTCGAACGGCGCGAAGCCCTCCTGGCGGTAGCCGTTCACGTCGTCCGTGAGGGTGAAACCAGCTTCCTTCACCGCCTCGAAGAATGCTTGAAACAGCGGGCTGGTGGCTGGGCCGCGCTCGAGGACCAGCGGACCATCATGGCCGCGGAAGGC
>DATBTL010000548.1:0-2654 GCA_036559345.1 Chloroflexota bacterium
ACCGGAAGATCGTCGATGCGCCGGATGAAGCACTTGCGTGGCTCGGTGTTCACTACCCGAAGTGGGAAGATCCGTTCGCGTACTGGGAGCGGGACAAGAAGGAGGATGTATGACGCCTGAGCAGACCATAGCCCGTTACCGTGCCGCCGCCGCCAAGCTGGCCGAGGCGCTCGCCGATACCAGTTCCAGTCCCAGTGCCGCCCCGGGCATCGTCTACGACGCGGTGGGCGAGGTGGGTGGCCCCATGACCTCGGTGGGAGAGGGCATCGGCTACTGCGCCAATTGGCACAGTAAGTATAGTGATCAGGCGGATGGCTGGCGCTGGATCACCGAGGCCGCCCGCCTCCGCTTGCTCCTGGAGGCCCTGATACTGGAGCAGGAGGGCCGGATCGAGCGAGTGGGCAACGGTTATCGTGACCGCATCCGGGACGACGGCACATGCGTGGGCTGTGGTGCCCGCATAGGATCACCGCATAATGGAACGTGCGATTGGGAATGGTGCGGCAAGTGCAAGGGTCAACGGCTGTGCTGTGGCTGTGACGATGAGGAAATCGTGGCGCTGGTCCGTGAGCTGCTGATCGCCGGCCCTACCGCCACCACCAGCGACGTTTCGGCGGCGTCGGCGGATCGGGGAGCGCCGTGAGCGGCCGCAACCGCGCCGCCTCCCATTCGGCCGCCAGGGCACGGGCCAGCAGCTCGTCATGCTCATGACGCAGCCGGTCGCGTTCGGCCCGCATCGCCGCCATTTCCGCCACCAGGCCGCGCACCGCCTCCAGGGCAATCGTCTGGTCGCTCGCTGGCTGCTCAAGGGCAATCAGTGCGCGCTCATGCGTGCTTATCTGGTCAATCACTGGTTGCTCATGCTCAACCAGTGGTTGCTCATGCGTGCTTACCTGACTGCCCAGGCGGTCAATATCGGCGGCGCGGTAGCGGTTCTTCCCGCCGGGGCCGCGACCGACCACGGCCGGCTGGACCCGGTATACCCGCAGCCAGCGGCGAAAGGTGGCCGGGGAAGTGGCCAGGCGCGCGCATGCTTGCTCAAGGTCGAGCAGTTGATCAGTCATGCCGGCAGCGTCTGGGCGGCGCACTCGACGGTACAGGGACGGGCACCGCAGACCGGACAGACTGCGTATCGCCCGCGCGTGAACTTGGCCGCGTCATTCAGCATGGGGGTAGGGGGATTCTTAGAATGATTCTTTCCTGTAGAGGATCGCGCGCGCGTGGGGGTCCGCTCGCTGGATGCCCCTATCTCATTTTCCGTACGGGGGGGTCTCTGTGCTGGACCCCCATCCCGGCCCACGAAACGCGGGTCATTGGAGATACGCACCCGGTAGAGGTTGGCGTCCGTGCCGCCTCGCTTGTCCGTCCGATGCTCCACCGCGATCAGGTGTACGCGCTCCAGTTCGCCCAGGGCCTTGAATACGCTGGCCCGGCTCAGGCCGGTCCCGGCGATCAGGTCGCGCACCGAACGATCCGCCACGCCGCGTCCGTACTCATAGGCGGCGAACATCAGCAACTCGAAGACGCTCCGTTCCACCGGCGTCAGATGGGGGAAAATGGCGCGGAAGTAGACCTTGGGGAACATCACGAAATCCGGCTCGGGCAGCTCCTCGGGCCAGTCGAATGTGTTATCAGCCATGCGCGAGAGTATACGCCGCGACCAGCCGGCGCGGCAACCAGGGAAGGGGAGAGCACATGAAGGCCATTCTCAACTACACCACCAGTATCGCGGTGGACAAGACGACTGGGGAGATCACGCGCATCCTGCGTGAGCATGGCGCCAGTCGCGTGACCATTGATTACGATCAGCAGGGCAACCCGTCCGCGCTCGCCTTCTGGATGGGCACGGCGCGGGGCGATCATGAGTTCCGCCTACCCGCCAACATTCCCGGTGTCTGGCGCGCCCTGACCCGCCAGCAGCAGAGCGGGGCCATTCCGCCACGGCTTGCCACCAAGGAGCAGGCGGCGCGCGTGGGCTGGCGGATCGTCAAGGACTGGCTGGAGGCCCAAATCGCCATTATCGAGGCGGGGATGGCCACCGTGGATGAAGTGCTGCTCCCCTATCTGCTGGCTCCGAGTGGACGCACGGTGTATGAGGAGTTCGTCGCCCAGCGCCTAGCGCTCCCGGAGCGCGGATCGGACGGCGCGGCAACCAGGGAAGGGGAGGGATGATGGGGATCAAGATTACCGGGCTGTGGGTCTATCATGAGGGATGGGATCCGGGAGATGTCGTGGTATTAGCGGAGGTGGGCGGGAAGTGGGTCGAGATGCTCCGTGAATCGCTACCAACTCCCTTCTCCCGTGTTCTCCAGGAGCGTGGCCTCCATTTGAAAGTGGAGCGATCCGACGCGGTGCGATCTGGACAGAGGGAATAAGTCAGCATAAGGTTCAATATGCTGACAATCCGCCAGTTTCCCCAATTCCCCAAATTGCCCCCCTCACCCTATTGACAGCGGTAATTACTGTGCTACAATAATTATATGAGGTAGGAACGGAGCGAGGGAGACGGGACGATGGCCACGTTCATCCGGTTAGTGATCGGCGAGACGTTGGAGGAGGCACGGGCATACGCACAAGCCGACCTAGATCGAGGCCATTCGTTCGCCGGGTATGCCGGCTACCCGACCGAGGAAGCCGCCCGCGAATCGGATGAA
>DATBTL010000549.1:0-3265 GCA_036559345.1 Chloroflexota bacterium
GGATTGTTGGGGTTGACCGCGCCATAGATCTGGTAGCCACCGGTATCACGGTTCATCACCAGGGTGGATGAGCTACTACCAACCAGGACGGACATGAACATCAAGGTGAAAATCACCAAGCTAAACATGGACAGGGTCAGCCCGGTGCGGAACTTGTGCTGGGTGGGGTAGGTCACGGCCATCTTGATCATGGGCGCCAGATGGCCGATCCCACCAAACACCACCAAAAGAGCGCCCAGGAGGATGTCGATGTTATACATGACAGTCCACACGGCGCCCAGGACCATCATCAGCCCGGAGAGGAAGAACATCTCCGGGCCCGCGTTCAGGGCCGGCACCCCCAGGTTGCTCCAGAAGTCGAAAGGAAGCAACCAGAACACCACCAGGCCGAGTCCGGCGGCGGAATAGCCAATGCGATTCCGGATCGGATCGGGCACGCCCGCGCCTTGCATGATCCAGCGCGCCAGCATGGCCGCCCCAATGATCAGCAAGGAACCGCCCAGGCTGAAGAATCCCTGCTGCTTGGTGCTCAGCCCCAGCAGCAAAATGAGGAGTCCCGCGATCAAAAACAGTGGCCCGCGCGCGAGGAAGGCAAGCAGCAGGTGCCGCAGGTACCACAGCACCCGAAGGACCAGGTAGGTAATACCCAGCGGCGGGATCAGGAACATCGGAAGCGCCACCACCCAGAAGATAATCCGCAGCTTACTCCTCCTGATGGCGGCGAACTCGTCCTTGGTCTGCTGCCAGGAATGCCCGGCGTGCGTCTTGACTCCAAATTGCTCGGGGAGGTCACGAATCGCCGCCACCACGTTGAGACGGCTCACCCGCACCGAGGAGACAGCCACCGTGATAAAGGTCACCAGCGCCCCCAGGCAGAACGCGACCACCAGGCTCCGTGGCTCGACATGGCCGGTGAGGGAAAAATCGGAGGAGACGTTGTTGATCACCGCGGTCAGGATCCGCACCATGCCCAGACCGACCGCTACCCCCAGAATGACCCCCACGACCGCCGAACCAAGATCGTAGGTGTAGCCCTCGAAGAGAAACTGCTGAATTAAATGTCGTCGCTGGGTGCCGACCGCCCGCGCCATCCCCATCTCGGGCCGCCGCTCGGCCGCCAGCATGACGAAGATGAGGAAAATCAGCATCACCCCAGCGGCAATCGAGAAGAGACCGAAAACCACGAAAATGGAGGTGAACACACTCCCGAACAGATCCGCGGCATCCAGGCCGTTCTTCTTGAGCGGCTCCACGTGATAGTCGCTGATCGAGGCCAGGGCATTGTTCAGCGGTGCGCTCAGGCTTGCCGGCGCCTTCATGTTGGCCAGTGCATCGGTCACGTCGGAATCGCTGAGCAGGCTTTTCAACGAAGCGCTCTGCCCGCTAACGACAACCTGAGCCTGGAGGCTCTTGAGTTTGTTCTTGATCGTGGGGCTGCTCGCATCGGAAATCGCCTTGGCCAGCGCCGCCTTCCCGGAAGGCGTGACGAGCAACGTCTGCACCTGAGCCACCACGGAAGTGTTCGCCAGCAGGGCCCGTAGTTGGTTGGTGATGCCGTCGCTAAATGACACCCCGCTGGTGAGCCCGCCCTGGTTCGAGATGAGAATCTGGGTCACCGCGTTTGGCTGCCCGATCACGGTTCGCACCCAGCTAAGAGGGGCGATGACCGTGGGCTGAGTTGCCTGCCCCCGGCTGAGGAGGCCGCCGGATGCAAGATTCTGGTTCTGGAGAATCGCCTGTACCCGCGCGGTCACCGGCCGATTCCCGACATAGACCAGAATACTGTCCCCGGGCTGGGCATTGAGGTCATCGGCGGCCTTCTGGTTCAGGTACACCTGGTTGGCGCCAAGCTGGCCGATCGTGACGGTGCCGCCGTTCTTAGGGATTAGGGGTCCAAAGGCGGCTGGAACATCGGCAGGAATCCCCGCCAGCACGTTCTGGTTCTTGGTTTGCCCGGAGGTAATATCCTGCAATGCCGCGTATCGGGCCGTGATAGTGGTGTATCCGTCAACATTGTGATTCGCCGCCAGGCTGGACAGGACTTTGCTTTGCACTGGCGGCGGAATGTAGGCCACCCCGCCGGCCGCGTCGGCCGATTGATTGGCGGGGGTGCTGGTGACAGTCTCGTCAATAAACCCCAGGCTCTGGATTGTCGCGTTTCGGATGGAGTAGCTCACCGTATCCCCAGTGCTAAAGGCGCTGGTGATGATTACGGTACTGAGCATCAGACCGACGATGATCAGAATGGTCTGCGCCCGCCGGCGAGGAATATTCCGCAAACCCATTTTGAAGAACAGTGTATTGCGCAGGGCCAATACCGCCACGATGGCGGTAACGATCAAGAAAATGGCTAACATCCAGATCATGATCGTATTCATCGAGAGGCCGAAAAGCGAATTCATCAGCTATCCTTCCCGCGCGAACCACGGAACCTTGCGCGCGTAACCCAAATCAGCATACCCGCCCCACCACTTGCCGGCTATCAAGTCCTTTACTCCATGCGTACTTGGCTTTCCCAGGCCCGGATCCTTGCGGCAGCACAACCGCTACATCATCGATCACATTATCCAGGTGCGCGCCTTTACTCCATAATTCCGACCAGGCTGGGAGAATGCAGCATACTGTGCCCACCACCATGGAGCACCGCGGGGCCCGGCTTTGTGGCGGCGCCTGCCCGACAACCGGCTCTTCCTGGTACCCTGGGCGCATGCACAGCGAACCCGCGGCCATTACCATTCGACTGGCCACCCCTGACGAGGCGGGCGCCATTCTCGCGCTAACCCAGGCGGCATTCGCCGTGCATGAGGCGTTGGATCCGCCGAGCAGCGTCTTTGACGAGACGGAAGCGGACGTGCGGGAGGCGATGGCCGAGGGCGATATTCTGGTGGCGGAGCGGGGCGGTGTATTGGCCGGAGCCGCCCGTGTGCGCCCGCTTCCCGAACAGGAGGCGCTGTATTGCGGCAGATTGGCCGTGGCGCCGAATTTACATGGCGGCGGCATCGGATCCGCCCTGACCGACGCGGTGGAGCGCCTGGCGGCCGAGCAGGGCTATCCAGCGGTCGTGCTCGGGGCGCGGATCCAACTGGAGCAAAACATTCGCTTCTTCACCAAGCGCGGCTACGTGCTGACCGGCGAGCATAGCCACCCCGGCTATTCCCACGCCACCTACCTACGGTTTCGGAAGAACCTCTAACGCCTCACCACTCCCGGGTCCATTTGGGAAAGCCCTCGGTTTCGGGCGGAATGACGCAGAATTCGTTGCCGC
>DATBTL010000550.1:0-2691 GCA_036559345.1 Chloroflexota bacterium
AGGATGTCCTTCTCACTGAGAATCAGGTACTCATCGCCCTCGATCTTGACCTCGGTGCCGGCATACTTGGCGTACAGCACGAGCTGTCCCTCGGAGACTTCGGGGGCCTGGCGCGTCCCATTGTCCAGGGTGCGGCCGGGGCCCACGGCGATAATCGTGCCCTTCTGGGGCTTCTCCTTCGCGGTATCGGGGAGAATAACCCCCGCCGCGCTGACTTCTTCCTTGTTCGCGGGCTTGATCACCACGCGGTCGCCCAGAGGGCGAATTTTGACTGCGGTATCCGTGGCCAAGGTCACTTCCTCCCAGATGTGCTGCTCTTCCTTACTCCTATGACCTAGCAGTCGTGCAGCGAGACTGCTAAGCGCCATGAATGAGTATACGTTACTTAGCAGTCTCGATCAAGGGCTGCTAAAATTTTGCCCCGGCTTAGTTTATCCCCGGAAGAGGCAGGCAGGAGGCGGGACGAATCGGCTATAGTAGCGGCGGGGCGCGGTGGACTGGATCATGGGGTGATGTTTCGGAGACATTGGTGGTGAAGGACCCGTTACGTTCCGCCGACGACGTCCGTTACTCCACAAGGACACTCGAAACGGCAAGCAAAAATAGCAATGACGGAGCGACGGAATGACGCAACGACAGACAGGTGGGCCCGCGGGGCCGCGGAGCTGGGCGGCGGCCATCCTGGCGGCGACCGGTATCGTGATCCTGGCCGGGGTGCAACCTACCATCCTACCGGTAGCGGCGTCCTCGTCCGCGAATTCGGCCTTACCCATGGTAGGGACCGGAGACCCCCGCGGCTCGGCCGCGGCGCGCGTGCCGGAGTGTACGACCAGCGTCTTGCACGCCTCGATCGGCGCTACGCAGGGTGGCGCGGGCAGCGTGTTTACCACGCTGGTGTTGCGCAACGTTGGGCACGCGGCCTGCTTCACGCAAGGGTATCCGGGCGTTTCGCTGGTGGATCGGATGGGGCACCAGATCGGGCGGTCCGCCACGCGGACGCGTGCGACCGCGAATCGCATTGTGCTGCGGCCGGGGCAGGCGGCATCGACGACGATTCACACGCTTAATCCGGGCGTGGGGACCACAAAGTGCCTGGCGCCGTCGGTGGCGCTGCTAGTGTACCCGCCCGATCAGCGGACATCGCTGCTGGTGAAGGCGCGCCTGTCCGAGTGCCTGGGCGTGCTGGAGATGCGTCCACTGGTCGCGGGGACTGCCGGGATGTAGGGGACATCGAAAGGAAACGTGGCCCGGATCTGTTTCATCGGCGTGGCGCCGCGCCAAGAAGGAAAAACGGCGTGACGGCCTGCGGCGTGCCGTTGTATGCTCTCGCCTGTCCCGGCGCAACCACCTGCTACGCGGCGGGCATGGGCGGTACGATCGTCGGCACCACGGACGGCGGTCAGTCGTGGCATCCCCAGCGGAGCGGAATCCATGTGGACCTCTACGCTCTGGCGTGCCCGGACCCTCAGAGTTGCTACGCGATGGGCGCGGGCAGCACGATCCTGACCACGCGATGACCGTCATGGGCGGGATCGGGATGGCGCCGCTCGTTCATCCCAGGACACTACCATCGCGCGTCTGACGCGCGGCCTGGTGGAATAGACCACCACAACCTGACACACGAATGACACAGTGGCCGGATATAGTAGGTCACGGGTGCGGTGCTCGATCGTCCGGGCACCAGTATCGTGCATGAGGGGATGATGACCAGGAGCGTACCCATGGAAGGATCGGAGGGTCGGGACCAAGGATCCCATAGGCACTGGGACGGCCTCCTTCAGGTTGCTCGCCGCCGCCAGACCTACCTGAATCTGGTGTATCTGGTGGCCGCCTTCCCCCTCGGCCTGAACTACTTCGTGGTTCTGATAACCCTACTGGCAACCGGCATTGGCACCGCAATCATTGGGGTGGGCCTGCTGCTGCTGGCGGTCACTCTGGGAGCTGTCTGGGTGATGGCGAACATTGAGCGGGCCCTAGCTCGCGGCCTGCTCGGAATCACCATCGCTGCTCCGGTTCCTTCGGCGAGCCCATACACCTCCCGGTGGCAGCACTTGAAGGCCATCATGCGTCGCCCGGTGACCTGGAAAAGCCTGGTCTATATTCTGATCGAGTTCCCCTTTGGGGTGCTTTCATTTAGCCTCACGATCGTCCTCCTCGCCGTCTCGGTCAGCACGATGCTTTTCCCCCTCCTCTCGGTCATCGAACTGATTCTTCGGGCCCATACCGGCTACGATCGGAGCTTTGACGCCTTTACTCTTGTTCATGCGATCTGGCTCGACGTGCCACAACCCTGGGCCCCGATCCTTGATGGAATGCTGCTCTTGCTCACCCCTCCGGTGGGAGCGGCAGCCACCGCCGGTTCGCTGCATGCGTTGAACTTCGTCGCCCAGGGCTGGGGACAGTTCGCGCGGATCATGCTGAGCGAGAACATGACCGAGCAGCAATTGGTCGAGGCGCGGGCCCGGGCGGCGCGCGGGGAGGCCCGGGCGGAGAGCGCGGACCAGCGGCGCCGCGAGTTGATCGTCAACGTGTCTCACGAGCTGCGCACCCCCATCGCCAATATTCGCGGCCACATCGAGTCGTTGCGCCCTCCACTCGAGGATCGCCTCTCGGAGGCCGACAAGCAACAGTATCTGACCATCGTGGCCCGTGAGGCGGAGCGGCTGAGCGCGCTGGTGGATGATCTGCTGG
>DATBTL010000551.1:0-5195 GCA_036559345.1 Chloroflexota bacterium
TTCCGCGGGCGGTATCCCACGGCGGAACTGGAACTGCGCGACCCCGAGATTCCCGTGGAGGCCGACCTCCTGGCCTTTACCCCGCTGATCCCCCTCAACCCCGATGAATCGGGTATCCCCTGCGCCATCTTCGAGTGGACCATCCGCAATCGCTCCGCCGCCCCGGTTCGGGCCGCGGTGGTCGGCTCGATGCTCAACCCCGCCCTGTTCTCGGGCTTCGACGAGCACGACAACCTCCGGAGCTACCCCGGCGGCCCGGCGCGGAATCGCCCGCGCGCGGACGGTCAAACGCATGGCGTGTTCTTCGAGGGGCCGGAGGTCGGCGACACCGAACTCGCCTTCGGTAACGCGGTCATCGCGGCGATCGCTCCCGAAGTTACCACGAAGCCGGAATGGTTCCGGGGCGGCTGGTATGATACGCTCCGCGAATTTTGGGACGACCTTTCCGCCGACGGGTGCCTGACCGAGCTCGATCCCGATCGGGTGGCGGCGAAGGGGATGGTTGGTCCGGAGATCGTGAATATCGTCCCCGGCTCGATCGGCGTCCCAATCGACCTGGCGTCTGGCGAGAGCCGGACGATCACTTTTATCATCAGTTGGTATTTTCCCAACCGGCTCAACGGCTGGTACACGGCGGCCCCGTCCGTGGCCCCCACGGCGCGGGTCCGCTACAGCACCCGATTCACTGACGCCTGGGAGGTAGCCCGCTACGTGGCGCGGAACCTCTCCCAACTCAAGGCGGCGACCGCCGATTTCCGTGACGCGCTGTTCGAGAGCACCCTGCCGCGGGCGGTGATCGACGCGGTCGCGGGCACCATGCCGGTCCCGCGCACCAATACCTGCTTCTGGTTGGCGGATGGCCACTTTTTTGGCTGGGAAGGGTGCTCCGATCACGGCGGCTCGTGCCATGGGAATTGCAACCATGTCTGGGCCTACGCCCAGACCCTGGCCTTCCTCTACCCCAGCCTGGAAATGGATATGCTGCGCACCGCCTTCCTGGACGAGGTCGAGCCATCGGGAAAAATGCGCTTCCGCGCCGAAAGCCATTTCGGCACCACGTTCAAGAAGCAGCAGGCGGCGGCGGACGGGCAGCTCGGCTCAATCATTCGGGTGTGGCGGACCTTCCTCCTCACCGGCGACCGCGGCTTTCTCGCTGAGTTGTGGCCCAACGTCCGCAAGTGCCTGGACTACTCCCTCACCACCTGGGATACCGATGGAGATGGGGTGCTGGATGGGGAGCAGCATAACACCTATGACATCGAGTTCTGGGGCCCCAATCCCCTGACCGGTATCCTGTTGCTCGGGGCGCTGCGGGCAGCCGAGGAAATGGCCATTCGCCTGGACGATCCGGCGGCGGCCCACTACCGGGGCATCTACGAACGCGGACGGGTCCGCCTGGATGATCTCCTGTGGAACGGCGACTACTACGAGCAGCGCCTGGAGGACGTGGACCAGCACCCCTATCAACATGGCCAGGGCTGCCTCTCCGACCAACTCCTCGGCCAGCAACTGGCGCATGTAGCGCAACTGGGCCACCTCTTGCCGGAGGAACACGTGGGGGCGGCTCTGGACGCGATCACGCGCTACAATTTTCTCGCCCCGCTCGGCAACCACGCCAATCTGCAGCGCACCTATGCCTTCGCCGATGAGGCGGGCCTCATCCTCTGTAGCTGGCCGCGCGGGGGCCGGCCGCGGTTGCCGTTCGTCTATTCCGACGAGGTCTGGACCGGGGTGGAATACCAGGTAGCGGCTCATCTGATCTTCGAGGGACGGACGCGAGAGGGTCTGTCCTTGGTGGAGGCGCTCCGCGCCCGTCACGACGGCTACCGGCGCAATCCCTGGAACGAGGTGGAATGCGGGCATCACTACGCCCGTTCGATGGCAAGCTGGGCCCTGATCCCCGCCCTCACCGGCTTCCGCTGCGACGTGGACCGCCGGAGCCTCTGGTTCGATCCGGTAGAGAACATCTCCAGCGTGACCTTCCAGACCCTCTTCACCTGCGGGGCGGGCTGGGGCGTCTACGCCCAGTCAGCTCGTGATAGTCAGGCCCACCCGGTGCTCGTGGTCCTGGGAGGGAACCTCGATGGCTTTACCGTGTATGTGGGAGAGCGATCCTGGCGGGTGATCGAGGGGCGGTTGGGGGGAGCGGAGCCGGAGCCGCCAGGCTAAATCAAGGGAGCGTAACTTGTTACACCTGCTGGCTGAGGCCGAAAGCCCGCGCGGAGCGGCTCAGGGCGTCCAGAACGCGCATATTGGCCACCGCGTCCTCCGCCGGATAGCGGAGCGGGCGGCCCTCTTGCAGGCACGCGGCGAACTCCTCCGCCTCGAGCCTGTATTGGTCAACACCGGGGATCCGCTCTTCATGGCGGCCTTTGGCGTCGCCCAGAATCACGAACGTGTCAGCCGTGCCAGGCACGAAGGCGGCGGGCACCTCTATTGTGCCGGTGGCGCCGACCACCGTGTAGGCGCCCTGCCCGGCGGCACGGAAGCCGCAGTCAAAGATCGTGGTGCGTCCATCGGAGAAGGTCAGCACGCCGGTGAGCGCGATCTCGACTCCATACTCCGGGCGGAAATCCCAGGTGGCCGAGGCGGAGATCGGCTCCTCGCCAAAGATCATGCGCGCCGCGTTGACGCAATAGCAGCCCACGTCCATCAGGGCGCCGCCCGCGAGGTCCGCCTGAAGGCGCACGTTGGCCGGGTTCAAGGGACTCATATTGAAGGTGAAGGCCGAGCGGATCGCGCGTAGTTCGCCGATGGCCCCGGCCTCCATCAAGGCGCGTACTCGATCGTGCTGCGGATGGAATCGATACATGAATGCCTCCATCAGCAACACGCCATGCTGCTTGCAGGCGCTGACGAGGGAGGCGGCTTCGGCCGCGTCGCGCGTAAGCGGCTTCTCGCAGAGAACCGGCTTGCCGGCCTGAGCGGCGCGCAGCGTCCATTCCGCGTGCATCGTGTTCGGGAGCGGGTTATAGATGGCGTCAATCTCGGGGTCCGCCAGCAGTTCGTCATACGAGCCATGCACGCGCGGGATGCCGAGCTTCGCCGCGACGCGCGCCGTCCGATCCCGGTCACGGCCCCCGATCGCCGTCACCGTCCCATTACTGGACGCCATCGCGCCGGGGATGAAACGATGGACGCCAATGTTGGCCGTACTCAAAATGCCCCAGCGGACGCGATCCGTCATAGCCATACTTCTCCCGTTAGGCAAACATCATGATGCTCTGGGTGGAATGCATCCTGCCATAGACAAAGGACAGGAACTCAGGGTGCCGGTCGCTTGGCACCCGCTTCCAGGCCGCCGCGACGTTCGGTTCGCCCTGCCAGTACGAGGTGATCAGGGCGCAGCGTTGCGGCGCGGCGAGAAAGCCCATCCGATTGGCAACCCAACCCTCGCCTCCGACCAGGGCCTGGCCGCGGAGCCAGTCCGCCGTTTCCGTCTCGCTCCAGCCGAGAGCATGCAGCCGCCACGCGCCCGCCGTGCCCAGGCCCGCGTGATAGTGGGTCAAGATCGCGGAAAGGCGGTCGTCGTCCGTGGTCACCCAGTCGATCAGCCGCAACCCATAGTCGGCGATTCCCTCGAAGGTGCAGGAACTGGCCGAGTTGACCACCGAAAGGAGACCGTCGGCGGGCGCCGTGCCGTCGGCGTACCACTGTTCCCGCAGCTTGAATTGGACGTAGTGGCCGGGATAGCCCTCGTGGACCGCCAGGTGTTTGAGGGCCGGGCCGGTCAGTACCGGATCGATATTGATTTCAATCGTCCGGCCAAGATAGTTGGCACGCGCGTTGAAATGCGCGCCCCGCAGGGTTGCCACTCCCATGCCGTCCGACTTTGGGGCCGGGAGCGGGATGCGTTCCGCCGTCCGGTCCCACGCCTGGCCAAGGAGGTCCAGCAGCACGTCCTTCACGTCGTCCGGGCGCACCAGGTGACGCTGCTCCCAGGCGGCGCACTGGGCCGGCAAGTCGCCGGAGTAGCCCATGCCGGTGAGCAGGGCGCGCATCGCTCGCCGCATGCCTTCCAGCTCCGACTCGGACGCGGGATCGGAAGGCACGTGCAAGAACCGCTCAATTTGCCTCGTCAGCGGGAGCGGGGTCCGCCGCTGCTCGATCACCGCCAGGGTGGAACTACAGAGCTGGGCGTAATACAGCCGGCGATCGGGCTCGGGGAGCGCGGCGGCGGCGACGGCAAGCTCGTTGAGGCGAGCCTCGGCCTCGGCAAAGCTCGCGAAGGCGCTTGGCTGGTGGTTTGGCGCCATGTTCACCACGACCAGGCGATCATCGTCCTCGCCGCCGGGCGCCTGAAGCAACCGATCAACGCCGAGCAAGGCGGCGGTGATCTGCTCGCCATAGGCGAGCGTCGCGTCACTGAGCATGAGAATCCTCCTCGCGCATCCGCGCGGCGATCCGGGTCACGGGCACCGAACCATAGGAGAGGAAGGTGTCGTGAAAGTGCCGCAAGGAAAAGTCGCTGGACCGCGCCTTCAGATCCCGGCGCAGGCGCCAAATCTCCTCGGTGCCCATCAGATACATCAGCGCGTTCCCCGGGAACATACTGTTCTTCACCGCTTCGCCCTGGGCCGCGTCCTCGCCCATGCCGGCCTGGCCGACGTAGTGGGCAGCCGCGTCCTTCAGACTGTACTCGCCCCGATGCAAGCGGATGTCGACGATCGCTCTCGCCGCCATGCGGAGACGGGATTGCTGCTCGGCGAAGTGCTCCAGCGGGGTCAGCGCCCCGATCTCGGCCATCAGTTCCGTGGCGTAGCAGGCCCATCCCTCGGTCATCGTCCCGCCACAAAACAGGGCGATTCGGGAAGCGCAGTCCACCCCGGCAATCTGGCCGATACGGGACGCGGCCCGGTACGCGTGGTAGTTTTGCACATGGTGGCCCAGGCCGCCATGGTGGATCACATGGTTGAGCTTGATCGCGCTGTCGTTGGTCGCCTCAAGCCGCCGCGTCTGCTCCGCCGCGGGGAGAGACGCGTCAATCGGCGGCGCCAGATACTCCACCGGCGTCAGGTTGTCGAAGGCGGCGGGCGCTCGATAATAGAGGAAGTAGAGGTTCGGGGCCGCCTCGCGAGCCCACCGCGGCTGCTGGACATAGCGAATCGGATACTCCGGCCAGGTCACCAGGTCCGTGGCGATCGCCGCTTCTCTACAGTCATTCCAGACCTGTTGGAATTGAGGGAGATACTGAT
>DATBTL010000552.1:0-2210 GCA_036559345.1 Chloroflexota bacterium
GAGGAGATGCGCCGCTACCTTCATCGCCTGAGTCCGCACGGTGGTCACGGCCCCGAAAAGCGCCGAGCCACCGACCACCAGGCCGCGCGAGCCCATGGTGCCGATCCCGGCTGGGGTGCGCGCCGTGTCGCCATGCACCACCACCACGTCGTCCATGGAGACGCCAAGCTGGTCGGCCACGATCTGGGCGAAGGTGGTCTCCTGGCCCTGGCCATGCGGGGAGATGCCGGTGGTGACTGTCACCGAGCCGGTGGGCTCCACGCGCACGGTGGCGCTGTCGTAAGGACCGAAGCCGCAGATCTCGGTGAAGGTGGCAACGCCGATCCCGATATACCGCCCCGCGCTCCGCAGTCTCTTTTGCTCGGCGCGGAGCGCCGGATAGTCGGCCATCTCCAGCACCCGAGTAAGCGGCTTATCGTACTCACCAGTGTCATAGGTGGGGCCATTGGGGGTCTTGTAAGGGAAGGCGTCCTTGGGAATGAAGTTCTTCCGCCGAACTTCCACTGGGTCCATCCCCAGTTCGGCTGCCAGCACATCAACCATCCGTTCGATGAAGTAGGCCGCTTCCGGGCGCCCAGCGCCCCGATAGGCGCCGACCGCCATCGTATTGGTATACACCGCCTGGATCTCCATGTCGACGGCATCGATCTTGTAGACGCCGGAAAGCAGCCAGCCGGTGAGGGGTGGGATCGTGGGATCGCGGGGATAGGCGCCCAGATCGGCGACCCCGCGGAGGCGAAGCCCGGTGATCGTCCCATCCTTGCGGGCCGCGATCTCCAGATCGGCGATCTGGGCCCGCCCATGATGGGTGACCAGCAGGTTCTCGCGCCGCGTCTCCACCCATTTAACTGGGCGTTGCAGACGGAGCGCCAGGGCGGAGAGAATGATCTCCTCGGGATAGACGCTGATCTTGACCCCGAAGCCGCCGCCGACCTCCGGCGCCACCACGCGGACCGCGATCTCCGGCAGCCCCAGGGCGGCCGCGATTTGGGTGCGGACGCTATGGGGGTTCTGAGTGGAGGTGGTGACCACCAGTCCGCCGCTGAGGGCGTCCGGCTGGGCCAGGACGCCGCGGGTTTCCATGGGGATCCCGGCCACCCGCTGATTGATCATTTTCTGGCGGACTGTCACCTCCGCCTCGGCGAATGCCTCGTCAACTGGTCCGCGCTTCCGCTTGTAGGTGAAGGCGACGTTCCCCGGTACGTGGTCGTAGAGTTGCGGGGCGCCGGAGGCGAGCGCCGCCTCCGGATCGGTCACCACCGGCAGCGGCTCGTAGTCCACCTCGATCAGTTCCACCGCGTCCTGGGCGATTTCGGGGTTCTCGGCCACCACCAGGGCAATTGGCATGCCGACATGACGTACACGCTCGGTCTCGAACACGGGAGTCTCGACCGGGATCATCCCGCGAGGACCACTCCCCTCGCCGCCAAACGGCATCGGGGTCTTGAAATCGTCCAGCAAATCAGCGCCGGTGTAGACGGCGAGTACCCCCGGCAGCGCGGCGGCGGCGGCCGTATCAATGGTGCCGATCCGGGCATGTGCCTGGCTGCTCCGCAGGAACGCGACATGCCCAACGTCACGTAACCGTACGTCGTCCACATAGGTGGAGCGGCCCGTGATCAGTCTCGGATCCTCCTTACGCCGTACGCGGGCGCCCATCTGCTTGCTATAGACCATGGCCGTATGCCTTTCACTTTCGCGCGGGCGCGTCCGGCGCCCTCTAGGATCGGGGTTGCTGACAGGATACCAGCCACCAAGAGAATCGTGCGGAATGGCGCCTAGAGGGACCGAGTGGCGATCGCGGCGCCATCTGGTACCCTGGAACCCATAATTATTTTTGGTCGGTTTCGGCTCCGTGGGACTACGGACCTCAAGGTTCACCCACGGCAGTCTCTAGACATCAGGGAAGGAGCGCGCGTTGTCATTCTCCGCCGAGCCCGCTCCATCGCTCTCCAACCGAACGCCGGAACGCGCAACCCTCACTGGCGTTCCCCGCGGAATGCAGGTGCTGTTCGACGGCAACCGCCTGGCGCGGGTTCCGGACAGCATCGCGGATCGCTTTCGTCCGGGGGACCAGCTGCTGGTGGTCGGGCGCACGGGAGAGGTGCTGCACCTTCCCGCCGCGATCGCCGAGGTGGTCGACCGGGCGGTCGAGCGCGCGCGAGCCGCCTTCTCCGCGCTCGCCGCCGTGGACGACGCGGCAATCACCC
>DATBTL010000553.1:0-6783 GCA_036559345.1 Chloroflexota bacterium
ATACTGGTTTTTGCAGCATGTAGGATCCCAAGGCGGCGGCGCCGCTTACTACCGCTATCCTATCCTCCTCGAGGAGCGCGGGGTTCATCTTCCCCGTGAACAACCAGGCCATGACGCTCTGGAGGGTACTCTTCTCGGGGATGATAGGGCTCCCTTGTTGTGCATAGAGGATCTCGCAGCGGGTTTCTCCGACCGGGGTCGCGAGGACAATGCGCAGATTCACTCCCAGGGCTTGGATCGTCGCCCCGCCGTGTTCCTGCAACACACGTTCGGTCTCCCTGTTGATGCCCCGCCAATTCGACCCGGTGATATGTATGTCGCCTACGTCCTTGACGGGCGCCGCCACGCTGGCGTCGATTTCGAGGGCGCCTTTCTCCGCGTAATTTTCCTGATCATCGTTCGCCCATGCCTTCGAGTCATCTCCGGGCTCGGCGATGAGGCTGGCCCACGCGCCGGCGGAATGCGCGATCTGCAGCGAGTTGGCCGATTCGGCCCGCACGTCGATGGCTTTGGCCATCGCCTTCAGTACGGCGGGTCCGTTGGGGAGAGCGTTGAACCCGTCAGTCGTCGAGAGAAGCGTTTGGATCGCGGCCTCACGTGCTTTGTTGATCGCCAGCGATTGCGACTCGATGAAGTTGTCTATCGCGTCGGTCTTCTTGGATTCCGAGATGTATTCCTTCACACCGTCCTTGGCGGTCTCGACCGCCTTATCCGTGATCAGCTCGGCAGCCTTCTTGACCAGGCCGCGCCCAACCTCGTCCTCCGCCAACACCAGTCCCTCCGCCGCCGGTCCCACCGGTCCAAGCACCGCCGCGAGGGCCGCGCCAACCGCCGCGGCGGCCAGGGTGGCGATGAGACTGGTACTGGGCTTTTTCTTTTGGAGCGCTTTGCCTAGCCGCTCCAGCCCGGAATGCTGGTTATCAAACAGATATCCTAACGCGGTCTCAACCATGCGGCTGGCGGTCTGCACCGTCAGCATGGTATCGTCGGACTTCGCCGTTGGGGCGTCGGCGAGGGGTTGGGGCTGCCTCTGTACCGTTTGGCTGGGGAGTGAGCGCGGCATCGGCGCCGCGTGTGCCGCCGACCGCTGTAGCAAGCCATTCACTGCCCTATTGCCCACGGTACGCTGCAGCGCCAGAATTGCCCGCGGAGTTAGCCCGCGCGGATCGATTGGACCGCTCGGGAAGGCCGGAGCCTCGGCGCGTCGTACTGGGATTACGGGTTCTGTATCAGTAAGTTCACCCGCTTGTTCTACTCGCCCGAGAGCGGGTTGTTTCTCGGCCTCAATGTGCCGCGCCTCGGCCATAATGTGTCTCCTCCCCGCGCCGCTCTCAAGGACGCCCTAGAGTACCTTGAGTCCTGTCCCTTAGTCTGGGCCACGGACGACTGAACCACCACCCAAAACCCACAAAACCACTCCCAATATGGGGGCCGGCCCTCTTCAGTGCCGGGCGCGCCTCATATTCGTGGGCACGGGCACATTTGAGGGGCCCGCGCCCCTACCCGCGCGCACTCGGCCACGAACACGAGGCGCATCCGTATTTCCCCGCCGCTGGCCGGATGGACGGGCGCCAGGTACACTAACCTCGCAACTTGGCGGCTGGCTGTACGCGTCGCGCCGCCCGACACCACCGACACCTGGAGGAACAACCATGTCTGACGAGCACGACGGCGACCAGCACCTGGACGCCGCCGACAACCCGACCACGACCGGACCGGATGACGCCGGCGCCGTGCCTACCCCCCGACCGGTGCGCCGTCCTCGTCCCGCCCCTGGCGTGGGCTATGGGTCTGGTCGACGCTCGCGCCTGGAGCCTTCTTCCCGGTTCAGCCCATGGATCGTGCCGATTTTCGCGGTGGTGGCCTTGTTGGCCCTGGTGGCCGCGATCGGCTTCGATCACTTCCATAACACGAGCGCCGCGTCCCCTACCGCCGTCCCCACTGTACCGCTCGGTCCCAGCGCGACGCCTGCCCCCACTGCCCCGCCCACCGCCACTCCGGTAGTCCTGCCCACCGCTGTCTCCAGCAAGCCAGGGCTTGCCGCCGATGTGAACGGGGTAGGCGTATCTCTCAAGGAGTTCAACCAGGAGAGCGCCCAGATTGCCAGTAGCATGCAATCGCAGCAGGGCGTGAAGCTCACCACGCCGGCCGGCTTGAAAAGCTTTCACGTGCAGCAAAAGAAAGCCTTGCAGAACATCATCGATACCGCCTACGCGGTGTGGTTTGCTCAGCAGCATCATCTGGTCGCCACCAAGGCGGAAGTAGCGTCCCTTCGGAGCCAGTACGAGCAACAGGCGGGCGGCGCCGCCGCTTTTGCCCAGCAAACCGCCAGCGAGGGTTTTACCGCCGACGTGGTCAACCAGATCATCACCGACGCGGCGACCGGGACCAACGTGATTGATTACGTGGTCAAGGATTTGCCGTGCCCGTGCGATTTGCATGTCCGGCACATTCTCCTCAAGGCGAACCAGACAGCCCTGGCCAATAAGCTGGCCAAGGAACTGCAGGCCGACCATGGCTCCAATTTCGCCGCTCTGGCCAAGAAGTACTCCACCGATACCGGCAGCGCCGTGAAGGGTGGGGATCTGGGCTTTATCAGCAAGGGCCAGACCGTGGCGCCCTTTGACAAGGCCGCGTATTCGCTCAAGATCAATCAGATCAGCAATCCGGTGAAGAGTACCTATGGCTGGCATATCATTGAGGTGCTTGGGAAGCGTCCAACCAGCGCCACGGCCCAGCCGTACTATACGAAGTGGCTGGCCAAGCAGGAAAAGACGGCTACTATTCACACCTATGTCACCATCCCCAATTCCTAAAGAAAAGGGCCAGCCATGCCGCGCATTGATTCACTGCTGAGCGCGCGTCTCTTCCTTACCCCTCAGTTGGTCGGGGACAAACTGTATTTCCTGAGCAATATGAGCGGGCGGCTGAGTCTCTATGCCATGGACCAGGGCGGCAGCGTGCCCGAGCCGTTGCTCCCGCCTCGGATCGCCCTGCAAAACCCCCATCTGATTGGGGGGCACGTCTTTTACGTCTTCCCCGAGTTGAAGACGATCGTGGTGATGATCGACCAGGACGGCGACGAGAACTATCTGCCCTTCACCATTCCCCTGGAGGGCGGCGATCCGGAGCCGGCCTTCGGAGGGAAGTTCCAGGGAACGCGCTGCCATCTGGGGGAATGCGACCCGGTCGCCAACCTGGTGTATATCGGCGCCGAATCCCGCGAGGCGGCCCGTATCGAGACATACCAGGGCAATCTGGCTACCGGCGAGACGCGGCTCCTGGGGGCCGGCCCCTGGGGGCCGTTCGTGGCTGGGGTCAATGAGGACCACACGAAGGCGATTCTCACCGATGGCTATACCACCGGCGATACGGTGATTTCGCTCTGGCGGGCCGACACCGGCGAACGAACCGTCCTATATGGGGTGCCGATCGAGGAGCGAACCGAGGGTCAACAGGTGCCGCTCAACAGCTTCGGATCCGCCGCCTTTACCGCTCAGGATCGGGGAATCCTGATCACGACCAGCCTGTTCTCCGATACCTATGGCCTTGCCTACATGCCGCTCGCCAATCCCCAGGATCTCCGCCCGGTCTCGGTCTCCGGCACCCGGCACCAGGGAGTGGGCGAACTGGAATCGCTAGAGCATTTGCACGGAAATCTCTATCTGTTGGGCTACAATATCGACGGGTGCTCCTGGCGCTACGAGGGCACGTTCGACGAGGATGCCGCCCACTTCACGATTACCGGAGCGATCTGCGGCGCCGGCGCCCTACGGGACGGGGTTCTGGAGTCGGCCCGTTATGATAGGGCTGGGGATCGGTATGCCCTATCCTTCTCTACCGCGACCTCCCCTACCCAGCTCTATACCCTGGCCGGGCAGGACCGGAGCGCCCTCACGCAACTGACCAGGGAGCGCATCCTGGGAATCCCCGCTGACTGGCTTTCGGCCGGCGAGGATGCCTCCTTCGTGTCCTATGATGGGCTAAGGGTCTCCGCCCGTCTCTACCTACCGGCGGCCTCTCTGGGCTTTGCCGGGAAGCGCCCGCTCGTCTACTACGTCCATGGCGGCCCGCAAGGGCAGGAGCGCCCGGATTTTACCTGGTTCTCCATGCCGATCATCCAGTTTCTCACCATGCAGGGCTTCGCCGTCTTCGTCCCGAACGTCCGCGGCAGCACCGGCTATGGGCTCTCCTACACCAAGCGGGTCGACCGCGATTGGGGCGGCAACGATCGCCTGGATCATGTGCATGCCATGGGCCTGCTGGCCCAGGATTCGCGGATCGACACCGCCCGGGCCGGTGTGGTAGGGCGCTCCTATGGCGGCTATATGGCCCTCACCCTGGCCAGCCGCCATCCCGAGCTCTGGAAAGCGGCGGTGGATATGTTCGGCCCCTACGACCTCTTCAAATTCATGGACGCGATCCCCGAGACCTGGAAGCCCTATTTCGCCCTCGCGGTCGGCGATCCCGCCAAGGACGGGGATTTCTTGACGGAGCGGTCGCCCCGCACCTATATCGACCAGATCACCTGCCCATTACTGGTGATCCAAGGCAAGAACGACCCCCGCGTGGTGGAAGCGGAGTCGCGGTCGGTGGTGGAAGGACTGCGAGCGAAGGGGAAGCAGGTCGAGTATCTGATGTTTGAGAACGAAGGGCACGACGTGCTCAAGCACGAGAACCGGATCACCTGCTATAACGCGATCACCGACTTCTTCAAGGAGCAGCTCCGCCCCTAACGGGGCGGATTCGGAAGCAAGACGGGGCTGAATTGAAAGAATCTGGTGGAGTCGCCCAGAGCGACTCCACCAGATTCTTTCAATTCAGCCCACGAGATACCGCAGCGCCTCGAATGCCGCCTGCCTACGGTCCGCCGCCGGTTCGTCCAACGAGTCGTCGGGATAGCCGTCGCGGATCCCAGAGACGCACCAAAGGCTGGTATCGTCGTCCCAGTTGAAGGTGTAGCCGAGGCGATGAATAAACTCTACCACGTCCTCGGTGTCGACCTCGCTCTCATCCGCGGTGGGAGCATCGTCCTCCTCGGCGGGCGCGATCCGCGGCTTGCACCGGAAGTCCCCGGCGATGACCGCCAGCTCCTTCACGTCGTCGGCGGCGACCAGATGGAAGGGGGGGTTGGCGCTGAGCACGCGTACGATGCCGGCTCCCGCGAACTCTTCCTCCATGGCGGTTTGACGTTCCTGCTCAGTCTCCGCGGCGACTTTGACAATCATGGACATGGGTAAAGCCCTTTCCTGGGGTACATCCCAAGTCTACCGGAGCGGCCGGCAGTGGGCAACGGACACTCTTCGCGGTGCTCCAGCCAATAATGGTGCGTCTTGGCCACCACCGTGATCACGTTCTTGATCTCTTTATCGAGGCGAAATTCGGGCCGCCGTCGGGCGGCTCCATCGGGATATAGTTGCTGATAAGGGTCACGGTGTTCTGCATGTCCGGGCTGACGAAAGCGTAGAAGTCGGTACTGTCCGCCACCGGATCCTTGGAGATTTCCGGTGCTTCACGATGCGATGACGTACGCATCACCTTTCCGCCCCGTGCCGCACCGCGACAGGGGGCCGTCTTACCGCGCGGCCTTGACGAACTGCCGCACCAGTTCGGGGTTGTGGAGCTTGATTTCCCGTGTGCCAACCAGTAGCGAGATCTCCCCACTGGCGGCGTCGCGTACATGCGCCACCAGGGGTCCGCGCAAGGTGGCCGCCGAAAGATCCGCCTCGGTTGCCGGGATCCGCGGTTCGCCGCGGGAAATGCCGGCTGCCGGTTGTACGCAGGCAAGACACAATTGGATTACGGAAAAATCGATGCTCCTCTTGCGAGGCAACCTGCTGTTAGCCGCCTTGCTCATGGTCGTGAAGGTCGTGCGGCTGGCCACTGGTCACTGAGCGCGGCACCGGGGAGAGGCGCCTCCGGTTGCCTCTCCCGCCTCCCCCGCGCCTTGAGGTGGGATGATACGGCGCGTCCTGGATCTCGGCGCGCCAGCCCGTGCGAGTGTGATGGTGGTTCCATCCGTGAATCGCGATCACACTTTGACACCCCCCGGCCATCGGCATACACTGCGAAAGACTTTCCAGCGGCCCATGGAGGCCGCGGCGGTTTCCGCCCTGTCGTAGGCGTTCCAAAAGCCAGGAGAAGTAGTATGGCCCTCCCTACAGCCACTCGTGCCTCAAGATCCGCGCGGGAAACTCTCGAACAAGAGTATCGTGAGGGACGGCTTTCGCGCCGCCGCTTCGTGGCCGGACTGGCCGCCGTTACGGCGGCCCTTGCCTTCGGGGGATCGTTGCGCGAGGCGCGGGCCGCCGCCGAGCAGCGGGCGGAGGCGCTGGACGTGCTGGCGGCTCCCCGCATGGGTGGGGTGCTCAAGGCAGGACTGACCGGGCAGCCCGATCAACTCGATCCCGCCACCTCCTCAATCTATACCGCCGCTCAGATATACGACAACATCTTCGACAAGTTGGTAGTATTGGGCCAGAACGGGAATTTTCTCCCCGCCCTGGCTACTTCCTGGCGCCAACTGGACAGCAAAACCTGGCAGTTCACTCTGGTCCATAACGCCGTCTTCCATAACGGCGAGCCCATGACCGCCCAGGACGTGCGCTACACATTCCAACGGATTCTGAACCCCAAAACCGCCGGCGCCTATACCCCCCTCTTCTCCTCCATCGCCGATGTCCAGGTGGTCGATAAATACACCGTGCGCTTCCACCTGTCCCAGCCCTTTGGTCCATTTCTGACCAATCTGGCCGCGAACGGGGAGATCGTCAACCAGAAGGC
>DATBTL010000554.1:0-6844 GCA_036559345.1 Chloroflexota bacterium
ATTGGCGGCATATGAAAGCGCGGTGGCCGGGGTACGCGCCACTTTGGGAGACCTCGTATGGGAGCACTATCGGCAGGCAGGGAGCGCCCTCCCGTTGGAACAGGTCCTTGCCATCGCCCAGGCGGAAGAGGCGTTCCCGACCGAACCAGAAGGTTAACTCGGCAGCGCCGCGCGGAACACCCGGAGGAAGTTGCCGCCCAGCACGGCCTCCAGGCGTTCGCCGGTGTAGCCACGGTCGCGCAGGGCGGCCACGAGGGCCGGGTAGTCCTCCGGACCGGCGATATTGTCGATAGCGGCGTCCATTTGCATACCCGGTGGAAGGAGTGAGTCGGGCTGGGTGTGGACAATCATGGCCCGGTACACCTGGCGGATGAAGTCCGCTCCCAGGCCCACGTGCTCGATGCCCATCACCTCCACCGCGTGGTCCAGATGATCGATGGCGCGGGCCACGGTCGGGCGATCCGGATCGATGACCAGGGGCAACAGCATCAGCCCCAGTACCCCGCCCCGCTGGGCCAGGGCGCGAAGTTGATCGTCGCTCAGGTTGCGGGGCGTATCGACCAGGCTCCGGCAGGCGGCATGGCTGACCACCAGCGGCGCGTCCCCCGCGCGTTCGAGAATGTCGTAAAAGGTGCGCTCGGACGTATGCACCAGATCGAGGATAGCCCGATGCGCGACCAGCCGATCCACCAATTGCTTGCCGAGATTGCTCAGGCCGCCGTGCGCGGGCTCGGCCGCCCCATCGGCGAAGGCATTGCGGCGATTGTGGGTCAGGGAGAACATCCTGACCCCCAGATCCCAGAAGATGTCCACCATCTCGGGGTCGTAGCCCAGCGGCTCCGCGCCCTCCATGCTGAGCATCAGCCCCAGCTTGTCCGACGATTCCAGGGCCGCCAGGTTGGCGCGTGACTGGATCAGGGCCACCCGATCGGCATTCTCGCGTACGGCCCGTTTGCAAGCCATCACCTGCTCCAATCCCTGGCGCAGGGCCCGTTCGGGCAGCAACTCCAGTTCCGCCACGAACAGCGGGCAGACTTGCAGCGCAACCCCACCGGAGACCAGGTGATCCAGCCAGTAGGTTGCGAAGGGGTTGGGCTCGGCGCGGCGGAAGTTCAACTCCATGAGCAGATCGTTATGGGCGTCCACGATCCTCGTGGCAATGGTGCTCGGCGCTGATTGTGCTGTCATGCTCAATCTCCCAATCCTCAAGTAGTCCGTCATAGAGCATTCTATAGTCCTCGCATGTCCCCCAGGCGCCAAATGCATCCAATCTTTGGCCACGATCGTGCAATTACTGCAACTACCGATTATGGTCAACAAGGAGCGACGCCGGCGGCTCGGGCCGCGGGTCCGCCGAGCAGGTCGCCGCCGGCCCGCGCTTCCATCCAGCATACGCTAGACCAAATAATGCGCGGAGTGTTCCCAAGCGCGACAGCACCATGTACAATCGGGACGGCAGGCATGGTAATTGCCCTTCGAGGGGACACGACGTGGCGCTGGCTCGCTCGGAATTGCTTTGCCCGGTTTTGGTGGGACGACAGCAGGAAGAGGCGCTGCTGGCCGTGGTGCTTGAGCGCGCCAGGGCCGGAGCCGTCCAGGCGATTTTACTGATTGGCGAAGGCGGGGTCGGCAAGACGCGGCTGTGCCGCTGGCTGAGCGACGAGGCGGCCGGCCTGGGATTGATGCCCATTATTGGGCATGCGTTCGCACAGGACAGCGCCCTGCCCTATGGGCCATTCGTTGACGCGCTTGCCCGGATCTTCAGGCAATACGCTCACGACGACATCGCGCCGGCGGTGCGTCCGCACGCGCGGGCGCTGGCCACGCTCTTTCCCGAGCTGTCGGAGCTTCGACCTGAAGCAACGGTGGCAGGGACGGCCGTGCCCACCAACGCCGCCTTACAGCGACGCGCCATCTTCGACGCCCTGATCGACACACTGTTTGCCCTGGCGGAAAGCTTCGCGAGCGCCCGCGATCCGGCCGGACATGTTCCACTCATCCTCCTGCTGGAGGATCTGCATTGGGCGGACTCGACCAGCCTTGAATTGATCCAATATCTCCTACAGGTGCGTGGCGGATTGAGCCAGGAGGCCGTGACCGGAGTGAAGCTCCGTAGCCCCGCGCAGGGCTTGCTGCTGGTTGCCACGCTTCGGGGCGAGGAGCTTCAGGAGGGCACCGATCAGGGCGGCTACTCGGCGCTGAGCCGAGCACTGGCATCGCTGGTGGGCCAGAGATTGGCACGGGAGGTTCGGGTTACGGCGCTTGGACCAGCCGACCATGCCGCCATGCTCGCTGCCACCTTGGGGCGCCCAGTACGCGCGTCCGTGGCGCACGCACTGTATCAAAAAAGCGATGGCAACCCATTCGTGACCGAGGAATTGCTCAGTGCCCTTGCCAGTAGCGGGCAGATACCGCAAGGGATGGCGGACACGCCGGCCCGTGAGGAGACCGCTATCGCGTTGCCGCTCTCGCTCCGCGCCGCCGTGCTCGCCCGTTTGGACGGCTTGAGCGCCGAAGCGCGTCGGGTACTGTCGATCGCGGCGGTAATAGGACGCGAGTTCGACTTTGACGTGCTGCTGCGGGTGAGTGGGATGGACGAGCTTGTCTTGTTGGATCTGATGCACGAGGGACTGCGCCGGCAAATCCTGACCGAGGATCTCAGCGCACGGACCGCCCATGCCAACGCCGGAGGCGCCTATCTCAACGACGGCGAACGATTCCGGTTTCGGCATGCGCTGACCCGCGACGCCATCGACGGGCAGTTGCTGGCGCGCGAACGGCGAATCTGGCACCGCAAGATCGCCGAAGCGCTGGAGGAAACCTTGCCGGCGACCATATGCACCACAACCATGGCCGGAAGCGTGGCCCTCCATTTCTCATTGGGCGGTGAACCCGCCCGCGCCCACCCCTATGCCGTACGCGCCGCCGAGCATGCGCTGGGGGTCGGCGCGCTGGCCGAAGCCGCTGAGCATCTCGATCGCGCCGTGTCGGCACTCCCCGACGGCGACCCGGCTGGCATACCGCTGCTCGAAATGCAGGGCCGTGTGCGTTTGGCTCTGATGGAGGTGCCGCGCGCGGCGGAGTTGCTCTGGCGATCCCGTTCGCTTTGCGGACAGGCCGGACTGCGCTGGCAGGCGGCGGCGATCGGTTCTGAGTTGGCCTATCTGAGCTGGTTTACCGATCCAGAATCCTCCGACCGCGAGTGGACATCGCTGCTCGCCGAGGCAACCGCGCGGTGTGCCTCGGAGGATCCGGAGGACGAGGCGAGCCTTCGTCTGTATGCCGCGGCGGCCATGTGCTGCGGTTCCAACGACGCGCATAGCGCGGCGCTTGCCTGGGCGGAGCGCGCCACTACTCTCTCGGCGCGGCTTGGTCCGGCAACGGAACGCCTGTTATTCCGGGCGTATGTCGGGCGAGGTATGGCACAGGTTGATATCGGCGGCGTGGAGTCCGGGCTTGCCGACCTTGAACACGCGATTGCGTTGGGACAGCGTTATGGCGATCCACATCTTGCGCTCGCCTACAACGTGCTGATCATGGCCCTTTGCGAATGCGGACGGGAAGATCAGGCGATCGAGGTCCTCGATCGAGCGAGACAATTCGAACAGCGCTCCGGCGCTATCGTCGCTCCCCCGCCCGTACTCTATGCCTATCTCAACCAGGGGCGGTGGGATGAAGGCTTGGCGGTGGCCGACGGCCAGCTTGCTCTCTACGGCAGCTTTGGGGTGCCGTCGTCCCCGCAAGGACTGGCAATGACCGCGCAAGGACATCTGTTGGAACGGCAAGGCAAGGCAGCCGAGGCGCTTGCCTTGTTCGAGGGCGGCTGGGAGCGGCTGCGCGCGGTGCGCGATTTTGCCTGGGCCGCTCCGTGCTTGTGGGGGCAGGCACGAGCCTATCTGGCGCTGGGAAAGATGGACAAGGCGCGTGCCATCTTTCAACGCTGTCTTGACTGGTGGCGGGAGACCGAGGATCGAGGGACCGTGCTACCCATTCTGCTTGACGCCGCGTTCTTTGCCGTCTCCGCGACGGACGCGGTATGGGGGGAATCCTGCGTGTCAGCGCTTGAGCTCCTCGCCCAGGGTGGCAACCCAGTCGCGCGGGCGGCGGCCTTGCACGCCCGCGGACGGCTCTCGGTAGCGTTCGGGGATCGCGAGGCGGGTATGGCCGCGCTCCGCGAGACGATCCGGGCATGGGACAACCTGAAGCGCCCGTTCGACGAGGCGCTGGCATCCCGGCAGCTTGGCGAGGCGTTGCTCGCTGGATCCCGGGATGCCGCGCGGCGTGCCGAGGCCGAGAGCCTGCTCAGCACCGCCGAGCAGCGGTTCCAGCGGTTGGGCGCGCTGGCGGAGCGCGCGGCAACGGAGGAATCGCGCCGTCGCTCCGGCCTGTTGAGCCAGGCGCGCCGCCGCGACACGCTGGACGCTGCCCGCGCCCCTCATGCCGGTCTCACTCCGCGGGAGCGTGATGTGTTGCAGTGCATCGCGGAGGGGAAGACCAACCGCGAGATTGCCGCCACGCTCTTCATCGCCGAGGGTACCGCCGAACTTCATGTGAGCCGGATCCTCGGCAAGCTGAACTGCGCGACGCGAGCGCAGGCCGCCGCCCTGGCCATCGCCCAGGGCCTCGCCACCTTACGACCCCAGGAGTAAGTCCGGCGGCTTCGCGCTTCCAGTCTCGCCGGTATCGACGCCATTCACGAGACGCGGATCGCGCATGGCCACGACCCTTAGAGGCGGGCCAATGGGTGTCCCTGGTCAAATAATCCAGCCTTGCGAAGCGCGGCTGCCAATTGCTCATGTCTGTTGAGTGATCCAAGCAGGGCGCACCCACGTAGGATGGTCAGCTAGAGTTCCCGGAGACTCCAACGCACGTTCCGCCGCTGTCACGCACGGCAAGGCGTAATGGGTTACGCGGAATATAGCAGCCTGAGTGAAAGGAGGGTCGAGCGATTCAGAACTTGGTTTGCAGGTGAATCCCCTTGATAAGGAGCGCACAATGGCAAAGCTGACCCGACGAGGATTCTTCAGGGAGACAACGGTGAGCGCGGCCACCGTTGGCGCCATGGCGAGTATCCCAGGCCTGACGATGTTCCTCGACTCGCCCGAGGACCCGGCGACGGAGATCTCACCAGGAGCATTCGTGGGCCCCCTGGTGGCCCACATTCGTGATGCCGGCACGGGAGAGATTTCGCTGCTGGTCGGTACGAGGGAGCTTATGTTTCGCGACACCGACCTCGTTGCTCGACTCGTGAAAGCCGCTCTATGACCAGCGGCACTGGTTCAATCAGCCGAAAGGGAAGGGAAGCACATGTCATCGCATCGTGAAGCACCCGGCATCGCGAATGACCCGCTAGCCGATAGCACCGACCTCTACGCGTTCGTCAGCCCGGACCAGCCGAATACCGTGACGATCATCAGTAACTATGTGCCACTGGAGGCTCCGGACGGCGGCCCGAACTTCTACCAGTTTGGGGACGACGTGCTGTATGAAATCCGCATCGACAACGATGGCGACGCCATCGCGGACGTCATCTACCAGTTCAAGTTTCATACCACGGTTCGAAACCCCGGCACCTTTCTCTATAACACGGGACCGGTCTCCTCGCTGAACAGCGCCAATTGGAACCGACGCCAGTTTTTCAGTGTCACCAAGGTCAACAAGCGGGGCAAATCAACCGTCCTAGGCAGCGGGCTGGCCTGTCCGCCGTGCAATGTCGGTCCCAGATCCACTCCCAATTATGCCGGGCTGGCGCAGGCGGCCGTGCATAGTCTGGGAGGCGGCGTCACGGTCTTTGCCGGTCAGCGCCGTGAGGGCTTCTACATCGACCTGGGAGCAATCTTCGACCTGGGCGACCTCCGGCCGTTCCAGAACCTCCACCTGATTCCGTCGCCGGCCAAACTGGGCGTTGACGCGACCAAGTCGATCAATGTGCATTCTATCGCCATCCAGGTGCCGATCTCGGATCTCACCCGCAATGGCGTAATGCCCACCAATGCAGCCGACGCTCGCGCCACCATCGGTGTGTGGTGCGACGCGCGCCGGCAGGCAGCCAACATCAAGGGTGAGCCCATCGGTCCCTGGGGCCAGGTCTCGCGGCTCGGCAACCCGCTGATCAACGAGGTGATCATCCCGATGGGAAAGAAGGACTTCTGGAACATCACGGACCCGGCCCAGGACGCTCAGTTCCTGAGCTATGTGCAAAATCCTGAACTCGCGGGGCTGCTGCCCGTGCTGTATCCCAAGGTGTTCCCGAACCTGGCCGCCTATAAGAAGCCCCGAGCCGACCTGGCGGCGATCTTGATGACCGGCATTCCTTCCGGCATCGTAAGCGGCTTCCAGAACTACACCGGAAAGATTCCCGCCGACTACCTGCGCCTGAACGTGGCAATCCCGCCGGCGAAGACGCCGAACGTGCTGGGCGTCGTGGGCGGCGACCTCGCGGGATTCCCGAACGGTCGTCGCGTGATGGATGACGTATTCACCATCGAGCTTCGGGCCATCGCCGGCGTGACCATCCCGCTGGTCGACAAGTCGTTCACCCCGGATGGGGCGGCATCGAAGGTATCGGACAACCTTACGCCCGCCGCCGATCGCTATATTGCAAGCTTCCCCTATCTCGGCATGCCGCTCGACGGCTACGGCACGCCGAGCGCGTAAGGGTAAATTACCCTTGGGTGGGACTCAGGCACTCGGCGGCCCGCCTGCCGAGTGCCTGAGCAATCCTTCGGCGCCGGGCCGACAGCGCGGATCAGTCCGTGGGTCGGGGCGGCGCCGGAGAGTGGAGGGAGACAATCATGGCCGTGGCATCACCGGAGCGAGTACGCACGCAGCATGTCGTGCTGGA
>DATBTL010000555.1:0-3589 GCA_036559345.1 Chloroflexota bacterium
GGTGATCGTCCCCTCGGCCAGGCAGTGCTCCTCCAGGAATACCCGATCGGTGGCCAGGTGGAGATCCTCGGCGGTGAGTGGGCGTCCCTCGTGGTAGAGAAAGCCGGCGCGGACCTCGCTGCCGGCGATCAGATCGATGGCGCGGCGCATCGCCTTCTCGGTGGCGCGCTGGGTCACCTCGATAGCGGCGATCTCGTCCGGTCGCTTGACCAGCCGCTCGCGGGCCTTCACCTCCGGGTCGCAGATCACCTCGATTCCCTTCGCCCGCAGATAATCGACCGTGCTGAGGGGAATGGTATCGGGCACGGTCACCATGCGCACCCCGGCGGATTCCAGCAGCGTACGCGCCACCTCGGCCATCGCTAGATGATGAGGGAGCGATTCGGCGCGAGCGCGCTGATAGCCAAGCGCGGGATCAAGGGACGAACGCACGTCGGCGATCCGTGAATGGCGGCGTGCCTCCTCGGCCTCGAAGCCGGAGCAGACGAGGGTTTCCTGGTCTCCGGCGCGCAGATAGATCACCGGATCGCCGAACAGGAAACCAATCGCGTGGTACATATCGGCGTTGTTGGTGCTGTCGCCGATCAGCAGTAAGGCTCGATCTTCGGCGCTCATGGCCGCCGCGCTCCTTCATCCTCATGCGTCTTTCGCGTCATCCCATCATCGTACCAGTGTTTGCGGGCCAGCAACATTAACACATCGTTTACAGATCGGCAATACCCCTACAATGGGCCTGGTATACGGTAGAATCAGCCCAAGAGGGTGGTAGAATAGGCAAGGTACGATCTCGGCGGTCACCGGGAAGAAGTGGCGACGACCATGATCAGGCGGATGGGCGCCATATTGTGCATGCTGGCGGCGCTGGGCGCTGCCTTCCCGCTTGCCACGGGAACCGCGCACGGTAGGCAGACGCGCGCCGCGGTCGTGGGCTGCGGGGATTCCGCGAACCAGACCTCGTTCCAAACGGGCGACACGCGCGTACTGGTCTGCCCCGCCACCGTGACCTCCGGCCAACTGATCCGCTTCACCGTGCATACCCGCCGGTTCGCCGATGTGAGCGTCACCCTGTCGTATCCCGATACTACCAACAGCGTCGTAAGCGGCGCCGCCAACCGCCAGGGCACCGCCATTCTGGAGGCGCCGGTGCAATATAACCCGATTAACCGCTATGTCCAGGCCCAATTCACGATCAGCAGCACGCGCCAGGGCCATACGGATGAGGTGTCCGGCACCTTTACCATTGCCCAGGCCACCCCGCTCGCCGATGTCCAGTTGTTGGCTCGTCCGCGGTATCTGGATCGCTGGTGCCCCGCCGCGACGGATTCCTGTCGTGTCCGTGATAACGCGACCATCCTGATCCGCGTACAGAGCACCGCCGGGGCCCAGGTGAGCCTCAGTCTTCAGTACCCTGATGGGGTGCCGGAATCCTGCCCGAACAACAATCTGACCGGTACTACCTTCGCCAATCCTACTGGCGCCTATGCCTGTGAATTGCCGGTATCCTTCCCGCCCAAGTTGATCGGCAAGGGTGTGCAAATCAAGATCATCGCGCAGGTCAGTTCAGGTGGCTTCACGGTGAACCGCTCGCTGCTCATGAATCTTGTTACCCGCTGATGCGGCGCCGTCTCCAGGCGCTTCTGGCCGTGCTTGCCGGGGTGGCGTTCGCCCTGGCCGTGCTTGCGGTCAGCGGCGCCTTTTCCTCCGTGCCGCGGGCGGTGCCCACCCTACCGCCCACCGTGGCGGCGATCGGCACCGACTCCCATGCCCTTCAGGAGATCCCGCTGAGGTTAGGGGTTAGCGTCGGAATCGACGATCGCCGTGATCCCAGTATCGCCGCCGTGCTGCGTGACGCCGGTGCGCGGGTGGCCCGCTTTGGCGGCCTGGGATCCGACGACTACGACTGGGAAACCGGCTGCCGGTATGGCGACGCGGGGAATCAGCGCGAATGTACGGGCGCTCCAGGCAGGAATGGGGCGCTGGATCAATTTCTCCGCTTCGCCGCCCAGATTGGAGCCCAGCCCGTCATCGTGGTAAACGGCGAGGTGGACGCCCCCCAGCAAGCCGCCCGCATGGTCTCCTATTACGAACGGCACTGTCTCCCGGACCTTACGCGGCCGGGCCGGCCTTGTATGCAGCCGTACTGGGAAATCGGGAACTCCCCCGCCAATTGGAAGCACTTCGCCGTACCGCTTGCCGCTCGTTTGCCCGATGACGCCTACACCATCCAGCCCGATCAGTACGCGGCGCTGGTCGTGTCCTACGCGGCGGCCATGCGGCGCGCGGCCCCGTGTGGAAGCTGCCTGAAAATCGTCGCCGACGAATGGATTACCGGCGCCACCGATCAGAGTTGGACCGACGCCGTGGCCGCCATCGATACCCATTATTCGCCGCTTCTTTACTCATCCTCGGGACCCGAGCCGGTCCCCAGCGTGGGCGATATCATGAGCGCCGCCCAGAGCGGTTTCGGCGGGCGGCCCAGTATCGATACCCGGCTGAGCGACTTGCGGGAGAGTCTGGATCAGTTCAGCAACGGACAGCATATCGGGATCATGGTGGGCCAGTGGTCGATCGACGCCAACGCGGCGGCGCTGCAAGAGCCGCCGGTCTACGGCGGCTACGCGCAGGCGATCTTCGCCGCCGATCTGTTCGTCCGCTTATGGCAAGACGCCCAGCCCGGAGGACCCAATCCCCTGCTCCTGGCCACGCAGTACCCGCTCAGCGGCAGCGGGCAGGAGCCATTCAGCTACGCTACCGGCCTCCCACGCCCAGCGGCCCAGGTCTATGCCCTGGTGGACCGCTACCTTGGCGCCCACCCACTGCCTTTGCGCCTGGGTATCGACCTTCGCCGAGAGGGTATTCTCGCCGCCGCCGCCATAGGCGATGACCGTGTAACCAGCGTCCTCTTGGTCAACTCGGACCGCCGTCACGCGCATACGCTGACATTCCAGGGGCTTCCAGCCGGTCCGCGCAATCTGTGGTGGTTTGCGCGGGCTGGGGACGGCAACGCCGGCCCCCTCCAGCATACTCGCCTGACCGGCCCTGTCGTCACCCTGCCCCCCTGGACGATTGCCGTACTGCGAGTGGGATAGAGCCGATTATTACCCACGTTTTGGTAGGGGCACCCCTCGTGGGTGCCCTCGCGCGGGCGATCAAGGGCACCCACGAGGGGTGCCCCTACAACTTACGCAGCCTTTCTTGCCACCAGAGAGATAGAGAAGAGGCGCTAGCCGCCCAGGAACGGTGAGTAGCGGGCGAGCGTGACCAGCGTCCCCGAAAGGACCAACAGACCGGTGAGCACCAGGGCGGTGCCGCTGATCAGGTTGATGACTGGGAGCCAGCGGGAAATCCGGCGGAAGGCGGGCGTGATCCGATCGATCAGCAGGCCGGTGATCAGGAAGGGCAGTCCAAGACCAAAGGAGTAGATCAAGAGCAAGACCACCCCTTCCCGCAGCGAGGCGGTGCTGGCGGCCATGGTCAGGACCGAGCCGAGAAACGGCCCCACGCAGGGGGTCCAGCCTGCCCCAAAGGCCAGCCCGATCAAGGCCGACTTGAGGACCGCCGGATCGCCCCGCTCCACATGCACCCGTCG